>JBEIEK010000136.1:0-14126 GCA_040382995.1 Planctomycetaceae bacterium | reverse complement strand
CCAGGACCGGCTCAGGCCGCATCCTTCCTGCCTCTGCTGTATTCACGCTGGCAATCGCTCTCTGTGTCTGCGCCGCGTGGCCCGCAACGGCTGACGAACCGGGTACGAACGCGGCGGCTGAACAGGACACCGCCGTGGTGGTGCGTTCTGGTGGCACCGGGCGATTTCTTTTTGGCCGCTGGGGTGCTGTCACGGCCAGTGTGGTGAACACCGGCAATGCTCCCGCAAAGACCCTCGTGGTGGTCACGCCCTCGACGGGAGGGCTCCAGTACGGTCGGCGGATCGAAGTGCCGGCGCGCGTCATGTTTGATGCCACGTGGCCGGTGCAGGTCACCGGACGAAAGCAACCTGGTCCGGTGGATTTCCAATACCTGCACTTCCCGGGTGGCGAGGATGACGGTGTGATTCGCACGCGGGCGACCGAGAAAGAGTCGCCATCCTTTGCGGCTCTGGCCAGCGAATCTGCAGTCGGGCTGGCGGGATTCATTCCCGACGTCCGCGACGGCGTCACGAACGACGCCGAGCTCAAGCTGATGGTGCAGGCTTATCGGTTTCCGAAGGTTGGTTCTGCGGGGCTGACATCGTTTCTTGCCAGGGACATCAGTCACCACAGCGACTGCCTCGATCCGCTCGACACCCTTGTGATCGGCGATCCACTGCTCACCAATCATCCCATGGCGTGCGATTCCATTCGCTCGTGGCTGCAGCGCGGTGGTCGTCTGCATCTGCCGCTCGATCTGATCGGCGAGGAAGTCGTGCGTTCGCTGCTGGGCGACAGCCTGCCGCTGACGGTTGTTGGCGAGACATCCGCGAATTCCGTTACACTGGAACTCAACCCTGACCTGCCCAAAGCCCAGTATCCGGTTCGCAGTGTCGCGCGTGAATACGATGAGCCGACGCGGTATCTGCGACTGGTGGCGGGTGGTGGCGAGGTGCTCTGGAGCATCGACGGCTGGCCTGTGGCAGTTCGCCTGCCGGTGGGCCGCGGATATGTGCTGGTGACGGCAGTGGATCCGCGCGTGTTTACGGTGCCGCGTGACAATTCGTCGGGCGGGCCTGACCGTGCCCCCATCGATTCCAGTCGCCGCATGCTCGAGACGCTGTTCGACGGCCGCCCTGAACCGCTCATCAGCCGCGAAGCCGCCGCCAATCATGCCGCGGGGCTGGTTGGCTACAGCATTCCCGGCCAGGGGACCGCGTTGATGCTGCTAAGTATTTTCCCTGTGCTGTTGATCATTTTCGGCGGACGACTGCTGCAGCGTTCTGCCGGAGAAAAGCTGGTCTGGGCGGTTCCGGTTCTGTCATTCCTGGCTGCACTCCCGGCACTCGCGATTGGCTTCAGAACTCGGTCCGTCGCCCCTGATACGCTGATTGAGACCCGAGTGATGTCGGCGGCTGCAGGTTCAGCGACCGTGGTGTCCGACGGGTTCGCTTCCGTCTATCTGCCGACGGCGATGGACCTTCCCGTCTCCTCCTCCACCGGCTCAATCCTTGATGCTCAGGCCGAATCCTCCAATCTTGATTACCGTCGATTGATCTGGGATGGTGCTGCTTCCAGCCACTGGGAACATCTCAACCAGCCGGCCGGGCTCAAGACCTATCCACTTCGAGCCGTCCGCGAGGGGGCTCAGCCGTTTAACGTCACCGGGACGTTCGATGAAGCCGGTTTCCGTGCCGACCTGCAGGCTCCCGGCTTCGATGACGCCGCCGACTTTATTGCTGTCGGGCTGGGACCTGAGCGGCTCAGTCTTGCTCGAACCGGCAATACGCTCCGCGCCACGACGGAAAGTCTGCTGGAACAGGGACAGTTTCAGTCGAGCGCCCTCACCAGCGAAGCTCAGCGGCAGCGTTCGCAACTTTTGAATTCACTCTTCCGACCCTCAGAACGTATGGAGATGTTCCCGGCTCAACCCACGGTGATGTTCTGGGAAGAATCCGACAAAACCCTGCTCGAATTTGGCTCGCCCGACCTGCGTGCCAACCAAAGCACGCTGGTGGTGCTGCCAATTCGCTGGGTTCCTCCGCCTGCCGGTCAGCCCGTCACCCTGCTTTCACCGCTCATGACCATGCGTTCCATTGAAACGGCAAGCGGGGGTTACGGTGGACTGTACAACAATCCGCGACGGGAATGGGTCCCCCTTGAATCCCCCTCACAAACGCTCCTTGAATTCATCCTGCCCCCGGTCTGTCGCCCATTCCAGCTGGAAGCCGCAGAAGTGCAGTTCACGGCCCGCGCGGGTGCGAGGAAGCTCACCGTTTCCAGCGGGACTCCAGGAAATCTGGTGGTCGTGAAGGAAGTGGAAAACGCCCTCGGCACGATCACGATTTCCATCCCCACAGAACTGGCCGCCACAGCCTGCCTTGGCGGACGATTTTATCTTCAGGTTGAGGTTGGTCCGCTGATGAAGGAATACGTTGGCACTGACAGCGCCGCGGATGGTGAGCAGGACGACAACTACAGCATCAGCCGCTGCCTGCTGACGCTGAAAGGTCGCCGTCTGGAAGCGACAGCCGAATGATGTCACAGCCTCGGAACAGCGCCGTTTGCTGATTACTCAACGCCCCGTTCCCCTGCTCCCATCGAGACACTATCGTATCGAGACAGTCTCGTCGAAAAATCGGGCAATGCCCCTGAAAACTGACAACTGACAACTGACAACTGCCCCCCGTCCAACAGAAAGACAAGTCCATGACCTCCGGTGCACCCGTGGTGGAGATTCAGGAGTTATCGAAGCATTACGGAGAATTCGTGGCTCTGGACCGGCTTTCGCTGACGCTCAACCGCGGCAGTATCCTGGGATTTATTGGTCCCAACGGTGCGGGCAAGACGACGACGATTCGGATCCTCGTGGGTCTCTCGCGTCCCACCTCAGGTTCCGCCCGAATCGCGGGTGCGGACTGTGTGCGTGAGCTGGCGAAGGTTCGTCGTCTGGTGGGCTACATGCCGGACAAGTTTGGTTCTTACGACAATATGCGTGTGCGTGAGTATCTGGACTTTTTCGGTGCTGCCTTTGGTATATCGCGGCGGGAGCGTCAGCGGCGCATTTCTGAAGTTCTGGAGCTGACGAATGCCGTATGGATGCAGGACCGCTATGTGGAGAGTCTGAGCCACGGCATGCAGCAGCGAGTGGGCATAGCGCGCACGCTGCTGCATAACCCGGAGGTTTTGATCCTCGACGAGCCGGCCAACGGTCTGGACCCGGAGGCGCGGATCGAGATGCGGGCGATTCTGCTGCGTTTGGCAGCGGAGGGTCGCACGCTGATTGTGACCAGTCACATTCTTCCGGAGCTGGCACGGATATGTGATCAGGTGGCGATCGTGGCGGGGGGACGATTGCGGGCGATGGGCACCCTTCAGGAAGTCACTCGCGAACTTTCGCAGCGGCGGACCATTGAAATCCAGTTATTGAGCGTGGAGGGCATCGCGGGGACGGCGGCCCGTGTTCGGCAGGGGCTCGAAGCAGACGCTGAGGTTGTGATTTCGGAGGCGGAGACGATTATTCGCTGCCGCACGGCTGCTGCGGATGAAGTGCTGGCGAAGTTGTTGCGGGAGCTGGTCACGGCCGGGGACCGTGTGGCTCAGTTTCGTGAGGTGGCGGGTGACCTTGAGCAGGCGTTTGTCACAGCTGCTCGGGAAGCGGAAGCGGAACGCGCCACAGCGGGGGCTCCGCGTCGGGCCGTCGCTGGCGGGGAGGTGCAGCAATGAATGGTGTTGGAGTCATTCTTGGTCGTGAGCTGCTGGCTTTGCTTCGCAGCACCCGAGTTCTGGCGATCCTGATCGTGGTGGCCACTGCCGCGGCTCTGGTTGTGCTGCTCAAGTGGCCATCGTCTGCGATTGTTGACCTGGATGGCACCAAAGGTCGGGACGTGTTTCGCTGGCTGACCTATGCCATGCTGGCAACGGCGATTCTGGTGGTTCCTGTCTTTCCGTCCACGCTGCTTGTGCGGGAAGTTCGTCGTCGCACCTTCGAGCTGCTGCTCAATTCACCCTTGTCGCGGACATCCATCTACCTTGGCAAGCTGCTGGCTATGCTGGGGTTTGTGGTGCTGCTGCTGTGTACCACGCTGCCGGCGATGGCCTGTGCTTACCTGATGGGCGGGTTGTCGCTGGGAAATGACGTGGTGCGGATGTATGGGTTTCTGCTGTTGGTCTGCACGCAGCTGGTGGTGGTCGGGCTGCTGGTGGGAACGTGGTGCCGGAATACGGAATCGGCGCTTCGCTGGAGCTATGGTGTGACGTTCGGACTGACAATTGTGCCCTGGTTTCCGGACGCTTTATTCCCGGGCGGCATCAGCCCTTTGGCGAAGCTGCTGCAGCTGGTGAAGCTGATTTCACCGATTCCCGGGCTCCTGCAAATGCTGAATCAGGGCTCCTTCAGCGGCACCGGTCTGATTGATTCCCGTGACGCAGTGCTGTGGTATGTCGGCTTTTCCGTGTTGTTTATCCTTGCTGGCAGTCTGGTTTGTATCTCGCGTTTCAGCCACGCGCTGCTGGACCGTGCTCGATCTCAGGGTTTCATCACCGATGATCAGGACGGGTGGATCCAGACAAGTCGTCGCCTGCTTTACGTGGTGGATCCGCAGCGGCGGTCGAAGGGCATACCGTGGCTTGTGAATCCGGTGATGGTGAAGGAGTTTCAGTGTCGGCAGTTTGGACGTATGCACTGGCTGCTGCGGCTGGTTTTCGGCTGCGCTGTGCTCTCCCTGCTGCTCACACTGGCCTCCGCGCGCGGCACGGAAAGTCGCGGAGTGGAGTACACGGGAGCGTTGATCATTGTGCTGCAGGTCTGCCTGATTGTGCTGCTCACGCCGGGCCTTGCCGCCGGAATGATTGCCAGCGAGATCGAGGGGGGCAGTTGGAATCTGCTGCGTGCCACGCCACTGGGGCCCCTGCGAATTCTTTTCGGCAAACTCATGAGCGTCCTGATCACCCTCGCACTGCTGCTGTGCGCTACTCTGCCGGGCTATGCCGTGATCATGCTGATCAAGCCGATTCTGCGTCCGCAGGTGGAGCAGGTGCTGGTGTGCCTTGCAGCTTCTGCACTGCTGTCGATGTTTGTCAGTGCTGCGGTGAGCAGTCTCTGTCGCACAACGGCGATCGCGACCACAGTGGCGTATGGATCGCTGATCGGGCTGTTTGGCGGCACAATGCTCATCTGGGTCAATCGAGATGCCCCGTTCGGTCGCACGGTGGTTGAAAATGCGTTGCGGCTGAACCCGATGGCTGCCGCATTGAATGCCATGCAGGCTGGTGGCTTTGAAGATTACGATCTGATCCCGTCAGCCTGGTGGATTGCCGGAATCGCCTCCACACTGCTGCTGTCGCTGCTGTTCATTCGCACGCTGCGGCTGACTCGACCGGACTGACATGTGGGGAATGGCAGCATGATCCGCACTGTTTTATCTGCTGTTGCAGTCTGTACGGCGCTGCTGGTGACCGGGGCCTGTTCGGCCACCGGTCAGGCAGCGCCCCCCAATTTCGTGGTGATCCCTGCTGATGACCCTGGATGGGGCGACATGCGGGCCAACAATCCGGACCGCAGCACGATCGCATCGTTGGCCAAATCTCGCGGCTACGCCACGGCGTGCATTGGCAAATGGCATCTGGGCCGGAAGTGGCCGATCACTCCCGCACAGAAATCGCTGTTCACCGGCTTTGGTGGCAAGGCCGGCGGAGGCGGCAGCGTTTCCACCGAAGTCACTCAGGCGCATCGCGATGCGTGGCAGGCCGTCTTTTCGCAGCCGATTCCTGAGGGCCCAACGACGCGGGGCTTTGATCAGTACTTCGGCACGGACGTCCCCAACTGGCCACCTTACTGCTTCATCGAGAATGGAAGAATCAGGCCAGCATTCAGGGACCAGCGCTCCCCGACTGGAAACTGGAACCAATTCTTCCGGCGCTTGCTGATCGTGCTACCGCCTTTATTCGCACCCACGCCAAAGAGGCGCGCCCATTCCTGCTCTACCTGCCATTGACTTCGCCCCACACGCCCCTGGCCGTGAATGCCGAGTGGAAGGGCAGAAGTCAGCTCAACAGCGACTACGCCGATCTGGTCATGGAGACGGACGCGGTGGTTGGTCGCGTTCTTGATGCGCTTGATGCTGCAGGCGTCACCGACAAGACACTCGTGCTGTTCACATCGGACAACGGCTGTGCATCCTATATTGGAGTGCGGGAGCTGGAGCGGCAGGGACATTTCCCGAGTGGACCTTTTCGCGACTACAAGGCATCCGTGTATGAAGGAGGCCATCGAGTTCCCTTCGTGGTTCGCTGGCCTGGAGTGACTCGTGCGGGTTCGGTCTGCCACCAGCTCGTTCAGCAGGCCGACATCATGGCCACACTGGCGGCAATTCCTGGTGTGTCGCTGCCTGAGAATGCTGGTGAAGACAGTTTCAGTCTGCTTTTGAGAAAATCATCCGCGCTGGCCGCAGTACTCCTGGGGCACCCGGGAAAAATGACGTGCGGGTGGTGAGATATCCAAAGGCATCACCAGTCAAGTGAATTCCGTCAGGATCGCCGGTTTCCGGCGTCGGTTCGGTCCCAAACTGCTGCGTTTCGCGCGACATTCACCCTGAAAGCGCCCGAAAACAGGGTGATTTTGGTGACGTATCCGCGTTCCAGTTGGCTGCGTTCCGGTCGACTTTCGGAGGTACTCAATGGGATTTCTTGACTTTTTGTTTGGCAGGAAGCAGGCGAAGCCAGGGCGCACTGCACAGGCCCAGGACGACGCGGACATGGAGGGCCCCCCGCCTTCCTACGTGTTCACCTATTATATGCTTCGCTCCATCGCTCTGTCCGACCCTGTGAGTTTGCTCGAAATCGCCGCGAATCCTGCGGGTATTCGTGAATTGCTCGCTGCGATCCTCGATGATGTGGAGGTCTATTGCGGGGCCCGCGTTCCGTTTTCTGCGGATTCAATCAGGGTCCACTGCGGCACCATCGGGAACTCGCAGTCTGTTGTGTTTGAATTACCTGAGCCGCAGGAGGTGCCGGAAGCCTACATGGTGGCACTGGTTGTGTCTGATGGAACAGGTCGTTACTTCTCGCTGGAACGCACGTATTCAGCTGGGGAGTCGCCACGTGCTGTTTTGGGGGAATGGGATGCTCGCGGTCATCTCAATCACGGCAGCTGTGAGCCCAGTGTCGCAGCGTTCGTGGCGGCCATCTCGGCGATGATTTGACAAACAGCTATTTGTCGTGTTCCCGGGCTTTTCCGCATTTCCGTGGATTTCCAGGGCCTCAATTGGCGCCCTCTTTCGACCCGTTTAGAATTCAAAAGTCCCAATCCGGGGTTTCTGGAAATCGAAATTTGTGTGAGTCAGCAGTCCATGATCAAAATTGGCATCAATGGTTTCGGGCGTATCGGTCGGATGGTCTTCCGAGCAGCCGTTCAGAATTTCGCAGCCGACGTGGAGATCGTTGGCATCAACGACCTGCTCGAACCAAGCTATCTGGCCTACATGCTGAAGTTTGATTCGGTGCACGGGCGGTTTCGTGGTGAAGTGGAAACCGAGGGCAATTCGCTGATCGTCAACGGTCGCCGCATCCGTCTGACCGCCGTTAAGGATCCCTCAACACTTGCCTGGGGCGACGTGGGCGCAGACGTCGTGGTGGAATCCACCGGACTGTTCCTTGACCACGCCACTGCTGAAAGCCACATCAAGGCGGGTGCTAAAAAGGTCATCATGAGTGCTCCTTCGAAGGATGACACTCCGATGTTCGTCTACGGTGTCAATCACACTTCCTATGCCGGTCAGGCGATCATTTCCAACGCGTCCTGCACCACCAACTGCCTCGCTCCTCTGGCCAAGGTTGTGCACGACAAATTCGGAATTCGTCGTGGCCTGATGACCACCGTCCATGCCGCCACGGCAACTCAGAAAACCGTCGACGGCCCCAGCGCCAAAGACTGGCGTGGCGGACGCGGAATTCTGGAAAATATCATCCCGTCATCCACCGGTGCCGCAAAGGCCGTGGGCAAAGTGATTCCCGACCTGAACAAGAAGCTCACGGGGATGGCATTCCGCGTGCCCACCTCCGACGTCTCCGTCGTGGACCTCACCTGCGAACTGAACAACGCCGCCACCTATGAAGAAATCTGTGCGGCCATGAAGGCCGCATCCGAGGGCTCGCTCAAGGGCGTGCTCGCCTACACCACGGACAAAGTCGTCTCGACCGACTTCGTGGGCGAAAGCCATACGTGTGTCTTCGACGCCGAAGCCGGCATCGCACTCGACAGCACCTTTGTCAAACTGGTCGCATGGTACGACAACGAGTGGGGCTACTCCAACAAAGTGCTTGAAATGGCCCGCGTCATTGGTCGCTAAGCTCCAATTCGACACTCAACCCACCAGTTGAATGCCAGCAGACAACTCCGCCCGGCAGCCGAAGAGACTTCGGCTGCCTTTTTTGTGCCCTCAGTTGTCTTCGTCCACCGGCCCCAAAAATCGGCCGCCGCTCAGAAACATTCCATTGTCGCAGGGACGGCACCATTCCACCCGCAGCCGGTACACGAATTCCCTTGTGTCGCTGGTGAGTCGCACAGTGACCTCTTCCTGCTTGATTTCACCGCGGTGCAGCAGCCCAATCCCGCCGCGGCTGATTTCGCGGGTGATGGCCTTGACGATGTTGCCCCGCGACGTGCGGATTTCCGCATGAACCTGCAGCTCCAGTCGCTCGGATTCACGAGTTTCCGGGGCGGGTTGCTTTTGAAAAGACTCCAGCACCCTGCGAAGGTCCTCCATCGTTGGGGCTGCCCACGGATCAGTGGCCATTCTTTGCTCCGATATTCCAATTGGTCGCCGGTTCAGGCAACCGGGTTAATGTTTCAGGCCTGCCCCGCGACCGTCTGTCGCAGCAGGACGCGACGTCTGGCCGGAAGAAAGAGCAGCGCGAGTACAAATCCACCTGCCGCGGCAAGGCACCATGTGCGTCCTGAAAGACCGAACAGCAGCCCTGCCCGACCCACCTCCGCCACTGCGGTGGAGGAGTCTGCGGACTCTGCGGTTTCGGTCTCTTCCCCTGCTTCACTCACTTTCGCTACCGGGCGTTGCTGCGCCGGGCGGGGTGACTGTGCAGGAGCGGGTGCGGCAACAAGCACACTGGTGTTACGAGAACCATCTCTGACGGGGGGGCCTGATGTCGGAGCATGTTGAATTGCATCAGAGACTGGTTGTGCGTCAAACTCGGGTGTCGGCTGAGACTCAGCCAGATACTGCTGAGCTGCGTCTTCAGGACGATCATTCGCGGCCTCCCGCTGCATGCCTGCAAGTCGGAATGGGGGAGTGGCCGAGGCTGCTGTGGGGCTGGGGCTTTTCGACGCGGCAGACTTCCAGCCAAACTTCGGGGACTCTTCGACTGGTGTTGATGCACTCGGCTGAGTTGCTGTGTCCTGGCTGCCGAACAGTGCTTCCGCAGCCGCGACTGCGGTGATTTCTGTGTCCTCGACAAGTTCGGGACGATTCCGAATCAGGGGTTCTGCCCGATCTTCCAGCGCATCGAGTTCGGCAACGAAGGACTCCTCGACAACCTTGCGAGTGTTCTCAGCCGATTGCTCTGCCATATCGGTGGCTTTGCGAGCGCGGGTTGCGGCAGCGGCTTTGGCGCGTTTCAGAGCTTCTTCAGCCTGCCCAGCCTTCACGGAGGCTGCTTTGCCGGCACGCCGCGCACCTGCCAGTTCCCGCCCATCGAGCAGGGCATCGAGCTCCGCCAGTTTCTGCGCTTCGAAGCTGGAGGGGACTGCCTTTTCCGCAGTCGTCTTTGGCGATGCAGTTCTGTCGTTCGTTGTGGTTTTGGCTGCCGACCTGTTCCGGCCGGGGACGATCAGCACTTCGGCCACTTCGGATGGCTCTGTGGCTTTGGTCGCCTGAGATTCAGTAATGTCATCGTCGCTGCTGATGACCGCGGAAGTCCGTTGAATCGAGCGAGTTTTGGACGCGTCAGCGATCGCTTCATCCGTCAGAAATGGATCTTTTGCGGAAGCCTGATCGACGCGATCGAGACCACCTGCGAAGGGACTTGCTGAAGCCACCTCCTGCTTCGCGGCGGACGGTGCAGAGGAAGTGCCGTCAGCGACGGCGGGGGCCGAGGAAGTTCGTTTCAAAGGATTCCACGAAGCTGTCTTTGCAGGCGGTGCATTCTTCCTGCCCGATTGCTTGTCGAGTTCTTCGAGCGTGTGATATTCGCTGCGACGATTCCAGGAAAACAGGTTTCGCATCGAGGACGTTGAGCAGCCGGTCAGAGCCAGCAGCGTCAGTCCAAGGAGCAGAAGTTGGGGCAGAGGGCGGGAAAGAAGCATTCGGCCACCTGTGATGTACACTGCGGAGCGGAGTGTCGCAAAAGCGACGGGATGGACGGCAGGTAG
This sequence comes from Planctomycetaceae bacterium, assembly GCA_040382995.1. GTDB lineage: Bacteria > Planctomycetota > Planctomycetia > Planctomycetales > Planctomycetaceae > SXXK01. The sequence continues at coordinate 3,762 of JBEIEK010000136.1, read as the reverse complement.
CGGTTGTATCGGCAAAACGGCCTGCGCGTTTGGCAGCTACCGATTGGCAGGTGGGAGTTATTCGGTGAGAAACGGAGTGCTGATGACGGTCCCGCAGGCTGGATAATTTGAGCAGTATGCGTCGGCGTGATGACTTGTGTGTGATTTTGCAGGCTGCCTGGAATGATTCCTGGCAAATGAGGGAAAATGGGACTGTGTTGCCGATTATGCTCAGGAAGCAGGCGTTAGCGGTCCGATTGTGGGAAGAAAGGAGCGCGCTGAATCGGCGGAAACTGCCGGCAGGGCGGCGAACACAGAACGGATGCTGTATGTACCAGTCGCATTTTGAGCTGCATCGGCCGCTTTTTCAGGGTGGCGACCGTTCGCGGCACTTTTTTCGTTCGCAGTCGATCCGAGAGATCCAGCCGCGTTTGGTGAGGACGCTTCGCGGAAGTTTGGGGCCGAGCCTGCTGACGGCTCGGCAGGGCGCTGGACGAACCGCCCTGCTCAGACAGCTTCGGAGCGAACTGGAGCACGATGGACGTGCGATCGTGGTTTCCGGTGCCGCGCTGGATTGTGCAACGTCGTTGCTGAACCTGCTGCTGCATGCCACCATGCGTTCCTCAGCGACATCGACGCCCGCTGCAGCAGTGGAGAAGTCCGAGTTGTCCTACTGGGGCGTGATGCAGCAGCTTCAGAAGAGTCTTGATTTCTGGGGCCCCGTCTTTCTGCTTCTGGACGACGCCCATCTGATGTCGCCCGGGGTGTTGAATGAGTTACGGGCGGTGAGCGAAGAGGAGTGGCAGGGACAAAGTCTGGTGCGGATTCTGGTGACTGCGCCACTCAGTTTCGAGCTGGACCTTGGGCGCGTTGAGTACGCCGGGTTTGCTCAGAGGATCTGCTGCCACGAGGTGCTTGAACCGCTGACGGTTGTGGAGTCGCTTGAGTTAATGCGACTGGAGATTGAGGCGGCAGGAGGCCGGGCGGAACGCGTGTTGACGGAATCGGCTGCGGCACTGGTGGCGACAACCAGTGAAGGATTGCCGCGACAACTCAGCCTGCTCGCCAGCGAAACACTGGCTGCGGCCGCTGAAGAGCAAATGCGTCCAGCAGATGAAGGCTGCGTACGCCGCGCCGTGAAACGTCTGCAGCATCTGCCGCTGTCATGGAACCTGCCGGCCCCGGTGTTCGGCGAAGATGCATTCGCGGAGTCTTCGGTCACAACATCAGCCGTTTTTGATGCGATCGAAACCGTCAGTTCACAGGGTGGAGTCTTTGGACTGGGTGTCGTGGAAATCGGTGGTCCCCGCGATTCTCTCGAAACTCTGACCGTCGATTCCTGGCAGCGAAGTGAACATCATTCGGAAGTCGAACCGCATTCGGAAGTCGAACCGCTACCTGTGGAGAGCTTGGCCTCGGCATCGCCCGCAGATGAGCAACCAGTGTGGTCGCGCCTGGACATCGCAGTCTCGGAACCGGTTGAATCGGGTGGCGGCCCCGAAGAGTCGCGTTCATTCTGGGACCCTGAGCACGCCGACTTTTCATCTGTGGTTCCGGTGCCTGAACGCAGCGGTGGCCCGCTCAACTTTGGTTTGATTTCCGGTGACACCGACTGGTATGTCTCGAGTCCGTCTTTGAGTTCCCTGACTGCGGCAGCAAGCCCGGCGATACCGGAGTTCCGTTTGGCGGATGAAGAGGTGGCATTGAAACGCTGCGACACTGAGACCCCCGCAGAGGTCATCGAGACTGCACAGCGGCAAAATGTACCGGGGCCAGCTTTCAACTCCGAATTTCTGGATGAACAGCCTACTGAAGATCTGTTTCGTGCGTTTTCAGGTCGTCGCCTCAAAGCGGGCTCCGGCATATCTGCTGGGTCGGCGGAGAAGTCGATTCCGGAAGGACCAGTCAGCCTGCCCCTCTGGCGTGACGGGATGCTGTTTCGCCATCCAGCCACACCTGCGGAACGTTTTGAGGATCCGGTCGAAAAACGTCCCGCCGGAAATTCACAGTCCGCCATTCCGGCAGCAGAGTCTGTGGTGACGGAGACTGGTGTGGATGACGCGCTGGACGCGGAGTCGCGGTTTGCCACTCTGTTTACTCGACTGCGTCGTCTTCAGGCCGATCCAAATTCTGTGAATGCCGAACCGGGATAACCGGCACTCTGCCTGCGGGCTGCTCGATCAGATGTTGCAGGAGAATGCGGCGGATTTCCCGAGCGGTGTCCGGGTGTCGCACGACCTGACTGTGACCTGCGCGAATCAGCGTTTCGCTGCTGACGTCACTGCGGTGGGCGCTGTTCCATGAAACCACACCGTCCGTCCAGGTCTCCGGATCCCGACCACGACTGATCGCGATGATATTGTGATGGCGAACGTCGGCAGGTACCGAAGTTTCGCGAACCAGCCGCAGCAGCGGTGAACGTCGGGAAAGTGAGTCAAGGCTGGTCCGCGGCACGGCAAGCCGATCCGTCTCTGCCTGATCAGACTGGTCGAACGCAATTCGACTCAATTCCAGCGTCCGGTTGGGCAGCCAGATGACGGAACCGAGAAGCTTCCTGGTGAACTGATTCGCCAGCGAACTGCCTTCCCACGGGCTGGCAATGGTCACGATTCGCCCCACGGAAGCGTTCCGCCTGAAAAAGAACACACGACGAATTTCCGCCTGCTTTTCCGGGGATGTTCTGAGCTGCTCAACAGGGCGACGACTGACAGAATTCCAGAGCAGATCACCGCTGTCAATGGTGAGCATATGTGCGAGGACTCCGCCCATGCTGTGGCCAACCACAACCATCTGATCGAACTTCACGTTTTCATGGTCCGGGTCACACACTTTACGGACAGCCTGCAACTCATCCCGCAGACGTGCCGCCGCAAAAGCCACTGATTCTCCCGTTGGGTACAGATAGAACCAGAACTGGTAACGTCGCCGAATCTCCGGATCAGCCTGCAGATCGTTGAACATCTCCATCCACGTCAGCGGACTGGACCAGAATCCATGAACCATCAGCACGGGAATACGATCGGGGTCATAGGGCTGCACCATGTACAAGCCCTCGACTCGCTCCGCCAGATCCGGACGGATCAGTCCCCAGGTGTCCAGCAGACTCAGATCAGGGTTGCTGAGAAATCGTGCCAGCGGAGTGCTGGTGTCCGTCTCCAGCGGCAGCGTCACTGAATTCACAGCCACCCCGTCAGACTCGCCCGGGTCGTGCAGTTCAATCGTGGCGGCTGTGCTTTCAGAGTCCTCAAATCGCAGCACCGCCGTCGCTGCCAGACTCATCCCGTGCGTGTAATACGACTCTACCGGATCTGCCGCAGGATCACTCCTGCGACCAATAATCAGCGGCACTCCCAGCCCCGCCCGCGTGTGGCGATTGCGGAGATTGCGGACTTCGTAATCAGAGACAAAATCCACACTGCGAAAACGCCGGCTGTCCATCAACACGGAAGGAAACGGAACGGTCACAGGAATCTGCCGCCCCGTGATTGACAGCCGCACCGGGTGATCAGGCGACAAGCCCTGCTCATTCACCGCCAAACGCAGCAGCAGTTCGACGCTGGCGTTGTAGAGTTCCGCAGTATCTCGTGTGACCGGATCGGCTGGGTCTGCGTGCATACCGGTGGAGTCTGGACGTGCGAAGCAGCTCCAGGCATCCTGAGCTGCATCCAGGGCCAGCTCCATCGCCAGTGGCGGATCCCGATGCTGCGTCGCCTCCGCCGCCAGATACTGCAGCTCTGCCAGAGCATGTCCGCGGGAAAATCTGTCTGAGTCCCGCGACTGACT
>JBEIEK010000135.1:0-14135 GCA_040382995.1 Planctomycetaceae bacterium | reverse complement strand
TGTGAGCAGTTGCTGGAGTTGTTCACGGGCCAGGTAGGGCATGGTACCCCCAACCCAGGCCCGCTGCCGTGACTCTGTGCTCTGTGACAGATTAAAATCAATCAGAGCCGGTTCGCCGTCGTTGCGGATCAGAATATTGGCGGGTTTGAGATCTCCGTGCACAAGACCTCGCTGGTGCGCGTGTGCGAGGGCACTGGCCAGTCGGCGAAAGATCCATAAAGCCAGCCGCCCACTGTTCATGTTCTGCAACTGTTGCAGGGGCCCGGATGCGGCCTGATGCCAGCGTCTGAGCGACTGCACAACGTCGGCGGTGGGATTGTTCAGGCCCACCGGCAGTGATGCGTCGTGGGACGTGAGCCTTGCCTGGGCCGCTTCAACAGATCCTCTGAGACTTGCCCCAGTGCGATGCTGCGGGTTTTTGAATTCCCTGAGCCAGCGAGCGAGCGTGGTGGCACCGCTGTAAGGCATGCAGAGTACCCAGCGACCTTCTGCCTCGTGACACGAATACAGCGGCACAATGCCCGTGTGCTGCAGACGCGACAGATTGTATGGCTCCTGCATCGGGCGGTCGACAACCTTGGCCGCCACGTAACGCCGTCCGAGGGACGTCTGGCGGGCGAGGTAAACTCGGCTGAAGGCTCCCTCACCCAGTAACGCCACCAGCTCAAAATCCCCAATCCGCTCTGACGGATGCGGAGTTGCCGCCGGGGCAAAAGAGTTTTCGCCGGGCATCAAATGCGAACTGATGAACGATGCCGTGGACGGGAATTCCACGTGACCAGAGCCTGTAGCCAACTGCGTTTCAGACTGCAGCTCCCTGAACCAGGTGGCAGATTCCACACCTCGAAAACCGGCCCAGCGAATCAGCGGACAGGCTTTACGACGCTGCTTGCGAACGCGGTAGTCTTCGAAGCAAATTGCCTCCACATGCGATGAATCCAGCAGCAGGTCTGGAAACGCGGTGAAGTACCCCTGCAGGTCGACATCTCTGCCGGCAGCGTATCGACGGTCTATGTCGACCCGAATCAGCTCGACCAGCAGTTGCGAATCACCGGGCAAACCCGAAGATTCGGCGACCTGCTGAATCAGGTCTGCCATGTCCGGCCGCCATTTCTGTTCGAAATGCTCGATCGCGTCATCGATGGCCTGCAGCTTGTCTGCGGCAGTATTCATCTTAACCTCGTCAGAGAAACGGCGGATGTCAGGAGCGGGCAGCCACCAGAACGCACGGTTGGGAAGGTTTTCTGAGGAGGTGTTTTTAACGCCATCTTCAGGAAAATCCAGCGGGTATGATTCTGACAAACTTCCGGAGGTGAAAGGCCAACATTCCCTGAAAACCCGCCACTTTTCAGCCGTGGCTTTGCAATTCAGGTCATTTCTTCGGATTCGTCGCATTCCTGCAGCAGGCGATCGGAGAGTTTCTCGCGGATCCGCTGCAGTGTTCGTTCAACCGTGCGACCGCTCCGGCCGACACGCTCACTGATCTCTTCCACCGTGAATCCCTGCACTCGCAATTCCACAATCTCACGTTCCTGCGGCTGCAGGAATTCAATCGCCTCGCTCAGTGAACTTTCAAACTGCTGCTCGGAAACTGTCGCCGCAATCTGCTGTGACGAAGGTGGCTCGCCATCCGGTCCCTGAAACGACATTGCAGGCACGCTGCGGTCGCGACTGGCCTTTCGACGCACTTTGTGAATGGCAATGATCGCCAGCAGACTCCACAGCGAATTGCCCTCAGGTGCCTGGTAAGATCCAGCAGACACCCCGCGAAACAGACTGCGAAAGGCACTCTGCACAATATCATCCGGCTCCACCGTCCGACGAATGCCGGCAGACATCTGACGATCCGCCAGCCCGTGCAGACGCGCCGCGTAACGCCGGTAAAGCTCTGCAGCGGCAACCTCATCACCCCGACGAAGCCGGGAAACCAAAGCCCGGTCTGTGGGTTCGTCAGAATTCTGCAGATGCTGCGAATCGTCCTGGGATGACATGCCAACAATCCAGAAGAGGTGAACCGATGATGAACGGAAACCCTAAGGACTGCCGCCACGAACTTCATCAGAAAAACGAGAGCAATCAGACAAATCCCGAAGTTTTTTCAAAGCCGATCGAAAAACTGCTCGCGCATTCGCCCAAAAGCGCGTGGAACTCCACGTTTCCTCCCGGAAAACGTCCCGTAAGAAACCTGTCTTTAACCATCCTTACTCCTGCCGCGAGAGCGCACTCCCCCCACCAAACGCGCTCGTCATTCTCGAATCTCCCAGGTCGAGTCGATACATCAGCTGATTGTAGTTGTATCTGGGTGTGGCCGGTGAAGTTGTAAACATGTTGGTGTAGGTCCCTTCAAACAGGATACACCGTCCATCCTGTTCGTCGAACGCCGCATGCTGGCAGGGGTTGTAAAACGACTGCCCCGGATGCGTGGCGATCAGCAGAGCCCTCGAAAATGGCCCCTGTGGACTGTCCGACTCAGAGTAGTAAACCTCTCCCAAAAAGGAGCCTGCACCCCGCTCCCAGTGCTGTGCGTTGCCAATCAAAATCCACCGCTGCCGCCACGCGTTCCAGCAGACACTGCCACCGTGCAGCAGAACTCGTTTGCCAGGAGATCCAGCATTTTCAGGCAGAAATCTGAGTTCTTCAGCCTGCACCAGGCCTTCGCGAAGCCAGCGTTCCTCCAACTGCTGAGTCACCGGCGGCGCTTTCTTCCAGCCCCAGTCGAGCTGACCTTCGGCAGTGCGAACAGGTTTGACCGCCAGCGAATCCGCACCCGCCGCGGCGCAGCTCCACGCCTCCCACGCCTCGCTCTGACTGATCGCCTGCAAATCAGCCGGAACCCGCACCGTCGGAAATGGATTCCCGCACACAAGGTATTCTCGACCATCAATCATCTGCCGGATCGGATGGCCCTGAAGCAGTCGCCATGATTCTTCCAGCGATGTGTCATTCAGCCTTTCAAACACGGCCTCCCGATCATTCCAGATCAAATGTCCCTGCTGCAGAGGCTGCTCCAGCCCCCGCCGCCGGGAATAGCTGCAGACCATGCGTTCGCTTCCGGAAGCATCAGCAAGCACTGCCAGTCCCTGAATCCACACCACACCCTCCGACTCCGGCAATGTGACCATAGCCCTGGCGAACCCATCCGAATTGGTGAAGTACTCCAGATCGACGCCCACAGAAGGTGGCAGTCCCCCTGCCCCCGGCAGATCACTCACCGCGCCGGCCGTGCGAAACAAACCCAGCGGATACGACAGCCTGCTGGTATCCCCCCAAAACCAGTACAGCCGCTTCTGGTAAACGACCGTCTGGACAGAATCCTGTCCCACCACGAGTCCGTTGCTGACCGGCCTTTTAATCGGTGCGGGATGCTTCAGCCGCAGACTGTCGAGATACAGATCTCGCCCGGTGATGCGATACAGGCGCTCAGCGATGTTGTTCCGATCCAGGGAAATGCGGGCTTTTTCGCCGGGCCTGACCGTGATGCGGACACCTTCGATGCCAAAACCGTCCTTTTTCGCCTGATAGCCGGGGGAGCGGGGCTTGAGGAACATGGTCTGTCCCCGAAGTTCCGGTTCATCCAGAGCAACCCGGCCCGCATTGTCAGTCACGTACACCACATCATCGACAGTCACCAGTTCCACAAGCGGGATTCCACGGCCCGTCGCAGAATCCGTCACCATGATCTCCATCGGTTCGTCAGCAGACCCACAGGCCGGAGCCAGCAGCACCGCGGCGGCCAGCACATTCATGATCATCCTCAACATCGTTCTCCTCCGCCCTGCCCCTGCCCCGCTGATCGTGCAACTGCACTGCCCAAAACCTGCTCCGTTCACCCTACGTGAACGGAGTCACATGATCAACCAGGCCCAAAGACTTCCCAACAATTGCCCGTCATTTCACGTGACTTCAGGAGCATCCACACGGTATGCTCACCTGAGCACTCCGCTTCCACCCACCTTCAGTTCTCCGCAGTTCGGATTCATCCATGACGAACTCGGTTCCTGCCCATCACTTCCCCCGCCGGCGCTGCCTGCACGCGGCTTCGCAATTTGCCGGGCTCGCCGCGTCCATCATGCTGCACGAAGAATCAGCGCGGTCAGCCCAGGACCCGGCGCAGGGTTCTGCCGGCGACCATCCCGGCAACTCCGCGGGCCCCGGCGGTGTACTCAGGGTTTTGCATCACCCTCCAAAGGCCCGTCGCGTGGTCCAGTTGTTCATGGGTGGCGCAGCCAGTCACCTTGATCTCTGGGACTACAAACCGCAACTTGAAAAGCACCACGGTGAACCCTCAAGCTTTGGTGAGAAGGTCGAAGCCTTTCAGAATGGTCTTGGGCCATGGATGAAGTCGCCATTCACCTTTCGTCCCCACGGGGAATGCGGCAAATTCCTCAGCGACGCCGTTAAACCGCTCGGCGCTGTCGTTGACGACATGGCCTTTATTCACAACATGTCCGGCCGAACGGGAGTCCACAGCCAGGCGACCTATCTGCAGTCCACCGGCTTTGACCGGCCTGGCTTTCCCGGGATGGGTGCCTGGATCACCTATGCCCTCGGATCACTCAACGAGAACCTGCCAACATTCGTCGTGCTCCCTGATCACCGTGGATTTGCCAGCAACGGTCCCCGAAACTGGGCATCCGCCTTTCTGCCGGCTTCCAACCAGGGAACGATCATCTTTCCTCAGCGGGAACAGCCAATAGAAGACCTGCACGCATCAGCTGAATACCTCACAGCCGCCGCCGAAGCAGAAGGTCGTCAGCTGCTGCAGCAACTCAACGCCCGCTACAACTCGCAGCGTCCCGGCGACTCCCGGCTGGAATCGAGGATCAGATCCTACGAGCTGGCGGCGCGGATGCAGCTGAGTGCCCCGGAGGCGTTCGATCTGTCGCAGGAAACGGCTGCCACCAAAGCGATGTACGGGCTGGCAGAAACAGGCGCATCCTGGCCTGCCGAAATCAACATTCCCGAGGAGGCCGAATATTTCGGCCGCAAATGCCTGATCGCTCGCAGGCTGCTTGAACGCGGAGTCCGCTTCATCCAGATCTGGAGCGGCAACGACAACGGTTTTCCCCGCCGCAACTGGGACAGCCACGAAGACATCGAGCGCGACCACAAGCCGCTCGCCATGGGCATGGCCATCGGAACAGCAGCGCTCATTCAGGACCTCAAACAGCGTGGCCTCCTTGAAGACACCATCGTGCTCTGGACCACCGAATTCGGTCGCATGCCCTCCACACAGGGCAGCCGGGGCCGCGATCACAACCCCTGGGTGTTCACCAACTGGCTCTGCGGAGCCGGTGTTCGTGGCGGCATCAGCCACGGTCCCTCCGACGAATGGGGTTACAAGCCGCTCGATCGCAACAACCCTACCCAGGTGTACGACGTACACGCCACCATCCTGCATCTGCTTGGCATTGACCATACGCGACTCACCGTTCGCCATGACGGAGTCGACCGCAGGCTGACGGACGTGCACGGCCATGTGATCCACGAAATCCTCAGCTAAGCGACAGGCGGGTGCCGCATGGAATCAGGGCCTGAGTACCTTCAGACTGGTCGACGAACGCCGACAACTGCCGCCGCGCGGTCACTCTTCCACAGTTGCCTTGCAGCTCTGCTCATCGCCCCTGTCTTCTGCTCGTCACTATCTGCTGACGATCTTTATCAGCGTGAAATCCGGCCGCTGCTGGCACAGAAATGCGCGGCCTGCCACGGAGTGCTCAAACAGGCCGCAGGGCTCAGGCTGGACTTCGGCAGCGGCATTCATCAAGGTGGCGAATCCGGTCCGGCCGTCATTCCAGGCTCTCCGGAACAGAGCCTGTTGCTGCAGAAGGTCACAGCCTCCGACGACACTCAGCGGATGCCACCCGCCGGCGAAGGCGAACAGCTGAATCCGCAGCAGCTGGACCTTTTGAAAACATGGATTGCTGCCGGAGCCACTTTCCCCGCGGACGAACAGCCACCGGCCGATCCGGCCACATGGTGGTCCTACCAACCGCTCCATTCACCCCCGATCCCACAAGTCAACGAAAATCCGTGGGTCCGCAATCCAATTGATGCGTTTATTCTGCAGCAGCACCACCAGCAGGGACTCAGCGCCTCAGCGGAAGCTCGCCCCGAAGTGCTGCTCCGCCGGGTTTACCTCGATCTGATCGGCCTCCCACCCACCCGCGCCGAACTCCAGGCTTACCTCGCCGACACAGACCCGCAGCGTTACGAAAAAACCGTCAGCCAGCTACTCAACCGACCCGAATACGGCCAGCGCTGGGGACGACACTGGATGGATGTCTGGCGCTACAGCGACTGGTACGGCAGCCGCGGCATCAACGAAATTCGCTACAGTCAGCGACACATCTGGCGTTGGCGGGACTGGATCGTCGAATCGCTTAATGCTGACAAACCCTACAACCGCATGCTCGAAGAGATGCTGGCGGGGGACGAACTTGCCCCCGCCGACCCGGACGTGCTCCGTGCCACCGGCTTCCTCGGACGCAATTGGTACAAATTCGACCGCAACGTCTGGATGTTTGAAACTGTCGAACAGACCGCTCAGGCTTTCCTTGGGCTCACCCTCCGCTGCGCTCGTTGCCACGATCACAAGTTCGACCCGATCAGCCAGGAAGACTATTACCGCTTTCGAGCGTTTTTTGAACCACACGATGTTCGCACCGACCCGTACTCCGGCAATCTCGAAACCGAAAAGGATGCCACACTGGGGCCGGTTCTGAAGGAAGGCATCGCCCGCGTCTTTGACCGGGAACCCGAAGCGCCCACATTCCTCTTCGAACGCGGCGACAACCGCTACCCCGACAAATCGAAGCCCCTCACACCGGGAGTTCCGGCGATGCTTGGTGGCTCCGTGCAGATCACCCCGGTCAGCCTTCCGGTCGAAGCGTGGTACCCACACCTCCGCCCAGCAATTGCAAACGCCCTGCTGCAGCGCGCTGAACAACTGGTCAGCGAACGCCGACAGCTGCTTGATCAGGCCATAGCAACTGCTGCGGCTGCAGAAGCTGCTGCCGCCCAGGCTGAAGCCGCCGCAGCCGCCAGCGCCTCCGGACAGCCCGCCATGCCAGCCGCCCCGGTCCTCCATGACACCTTCCAGCAGCAAACACCCACATGGAAAGTTGTCAGCGGTGACTGGCAATGGCAGGACGGTGTGCTGCGGGAAACGGCCGTCACCAGCTTTGCCACGCTCACCGCCGAACCGGTCCTGCCTCGCAACTTCGAGGCCACCGTCCGCTGGCGCACGCTCCAGCCCGGCACCTATCGCTCCGTTGGCTTCAGCTTTGACTATCTCAACACCGGGGACTCCCAGGACGTTTACACCAGCACCGGCGATGCCGCTCAGTCCATCCAGGCCTTTCATCGACTCAACGGCCAGCAGCAGTATCCGGCGGCAGGGATCGTGAGCACCCGTCTGCAGGTTGGTCAGGAAACGCGAGTGGATGTGACGGTCCGCGATCAGCAGTTGATTATTCGGCTCAACGGCGAACAAAAGCTGGACTACATCATGCCCACCCCGCGGCGGGAAGGGCGGTTTGCGCTGTGGGTGCATCAGGGCAGTGCCGAATTTCTGGAAGTCAGCATCCGGCCGCTCGTGCCCACCCACGCCAGCCTTCGCAGCACGGCTCGGCAGCAGCGGGCCGCGGCCAGCTCGGCTGCCGCCGCCGTCGACACGGCCAGCGCTGATCTCGAAGCCCTCCGTGCCCGACTCGCTGCCGACAACGCCCGCAGCCGTGAACTGCCTGCTGTGGAAGTTCAGCTGCTGGCAACGGCCGCTGCCCGCGCGGAGAAACAGGCGACGATCACCGCGGCCCGCGCGGAACTGATCACCGCTCAGCATCTGCTGGACGAAACCCGACTCACAACAGACGCCACAGTTGCCAGCGGCGCTCCAACGCCCCCCGGCAACAGCGCGGCCGGCTCGCCCGAATCTGCCGCCATCATCAACGCGCGCAAAAAAGTTGACGAGATTCTGGCCCGCATCGCCACCCTCGAAACTCAGCGCGATTCCGGTTCCACTGAATACACACCAATCGCAGCCACCTGGCCTAAAATCTCCTCCGGTCGCAGACTGGCGCTCGCCCGCTGGATCGCCAGCCCAGCCAATCCCCGCACAGCCCGCATCGCAGTGAATCACATCTGGCTGCGACATTTCGGAGAAGCGCTCGTCCCCAGTGTCGCGAATTTCGGACTCAACGGCAGCCAGCCTTCTCACCCCGAACTGCTCGACTGGCTCGCTGACCAGCTGATCCGCGAAGACTGGAAAATGAAGTCGCTGCATCGCCTGATCGTGCTCTCAGCTGCCTACCGCCAAAGCTCCGCAACAGCTGCTGCCGAAGCATCCGCAGATTCCGCTGCAGCACAGTCGCTGTCCGACAACATCCGCCTTGATCCGGCCAACCGCTGGCTCTGGAGAATGAACTCCCGCCGTATGGAAGCAGAAGCTGTCCGCGACAGCCTGCTGGCCACCAGCGGACAACTGGATCCATCCCATGGCGGACCAGAGATCCCTGAACTGCAGATGCAGCAGATTCCACGCCGCAGCCTGTATTTCCGCAACACTCCCAACGAAAAGGCCCCGCTGCTTGACGCGTTCGATGTCGCCAACCCCAACGAATGTTACCGCCGCCAGTCCAGCGTGATTCCTCAGCAGGCCCTGGCACTGCTCAACAGCAGTCTGGCCATCGACTCTGCTCGCCGACTTGCCGAACAGCTGCGAATGGCCAGCACCGGGAACGATGGGCAGTTAAACGAGCAGTCCTTCATCCTGAGCGCTTTTGAAACGATTCTTGCTCGACCACCAGTGGCTGCCGAAATTGCTGCCTGCGAAGCCTTCCTCACTGACACGGTTGCCACAGCGGACTCGGGCGATGTTTATACAGCAGGGCCGGAAACGGCCCGAGTTCCACCTTCCACAGACCCCCGCCAGCGTGCCCGCGAAAACCTGCTGCTGGTGCTTTTCAGCCATAACGACTTTGTCACCATTCGCTGACAGCATCACTCCTTCGGATCTCTGCCATGCATCCCCTCAATTCTTCGCCCACGCCCCGGTCGCCACTCCCACACCAATCCCCCGGGTACTGGTCGCGCCGCACCTGCCTTGCCGACGTTGGCATGGGCGTCACCGGGCTTGCTCTGGGTTCACTGCTGGCCGGGGACGGAGTGGCCCGCGGCGCTGTCGCTGCCGACCCTGACCAATCACTGCCGCAACTGGTCCGAACGCCCAAAGCCAAAAGCGTCATCTGGTACTTCATGCTGGGCGGTACCAGTCATTTAGAAAGCTTCGATTACAAGCCTGCTGTGAATCGCTTTGCCGGATTGACAATCGATGAATCCCCGTACCGCAGCACAGTTCTGGATTCGCCGTATTACCGCAAAAACGTCCGCGACTTTGCCGGCACTCCCCGGTCCCTGATGGCGCGTCTTTATCCGCTCCAGACGCGCTTTCGCAAACGCGGGGAATGCGGTATGGACGTGAGTGACTGGTGGCCGCACGTCGGTGGCTGTGCCGATGACCTTGCGGTGATTCGATCCGTCTGGACGACCGACAACGACCATGCAGCCCAGCTTCAGTTTCACACCGGGCGACATATTTTTGACGGTTTTCATCCGTCCATTGGTTCATGGGTCAGCTACGGTCTGGGATCGCTCAATCAGAACCTGCCGGAGTTTGTGGTATTGGGGGGTGGGCCTGGGGACTGCTGTGGCGGTTCAGGGGCGCATACGGCAAGCTATCTGGGGCCGGAGTTTGCAGGGATCCCGCTGTCGCTTGATCCCGCCAGCCCACTCGCCTTCGCCACTCCCGGATCCAGCGTTTCTCGGGGTGAGCGCGAACGCCAGTTGCAGCTGCTGCGACAGCTGAATGGACTGGCGGGCGTTGAATATCCTGACGACGCTGCCATGCGCGCCCGCATTCAAAGCTATGAGCTGGCTTTTCGGATGCAGACTTCGGTGCCGGACCTTGTTCGGCTCAGCGAAGAAACCGCGGCCACTCAGACGCTCTACGGGCTCAACGATCCTGCCACGGAACGCGTGGGGCGGTTCAGTCTGGCAGCGCGGCGGCTGGTGGAACGGGGCGTTCGTTTTGTGCAGATCTACGACGACGGCTGGGATGCCCATTCGCAGCTGCTGAAGAATCATTCCACCCGTTGCCGCGCTGTGGATCAGCCGATCGCCGGACTGCTGCACGACCTCAAACAACGCGGCATGCTGGATGAAACGCTGGTCGTCTGGGCGACAGAATTCGGCCGCACTCCCGGCGCAGAAAACTCGGACGGGCGCGACCATCACCCGTACGGCTTCAGTGTCTGGATGGCTGGCGGCGGAATTCGCGGTGGCGTGGTGCATGGTGCGACTGACGAAATTGGTTTTCACGCCGTTGAAGATCGACACTATGTAACCGATATCCACGCCACCGTGCTGCATCAGCTGGGACTGGACCCTCGACAACTGGAGATCCCGGGACACAAGCGGCTTGAGATTGATTTCGGCAGCCCGATTCAGGCGATCTGCTGAAGTCGCGGTCAGGATTCGGATGCATTCAAGATACGGAGATCACTGAAATGCGGCGTCGGACGTTCTTATCGCACGGTGTTGTGGCTGCAACCGCGGCGTTCCCGTTGAGTCACACTACAGCCGCACCGCGCGCCATACCGCGATACTCGCCCTCGGTCGAGATTCCAGTCATTGACTGTCACACGCACTTCTATGACCCGCGGCGACCGGAAGGCATACCGTGGCCGGCAAAGGACACACCGCTCTACCGCCCGGTTCTGCCTGAACACCTGCGTGCTCAGCCTCAGTATCAACCGCTCAGTGGCACGCTCGTGGTCGAAGCCAGCTCAAGACTCGAAGACAACGACTGGCTGCTGCAGCTCGCTGCTGCCGATCCGTTCCTTGTGGGCATCATCGGTCGGTTTACCGGAATCGCCACTCCGCTGTCCGACGAGTTTCGATCGCAGGTGCAGCGGTACGCTGCGAGTCCTCTGTTTCGGGGCATTCGCGTCGGTTCAGGGGTGATTCAGGAGTGTCTGAATCGCAACGACTGGGCTGCCCTGCAATTACTGGCGGACCACAATCTGGTACTCGATGTCAACGGTGGCCCGGACACACCTGGTCTGATCGGCGCCGCGGCCGGCAAAGTTCCCCAACTCCGCTGGATTCTGAACCACATTGGAAATGTCCGGATTACAGCGGACAAACCACCTGCGGACTGGCAGGCTGGCATTCAGGCTGCTGCACGGCACGCGAATGTCTACTGCAAGGTATCGGCACTTGTGGAAGGTGCCGCTCGGGATGGCAGCAAAGCTCCTGACGACCCCGCCTTCTACCGTCCATACCTCGATGTTGTCTGGAACGCGTTTAGTGAGGAGCGTGTGATTTACGGGAGCAACTGGCCGGTTTGTGAGCGGGCTGCGGACTACCGCACCGTGCAGCGTCTGGCCCTCGATGACGCTGCCGCACGCAGCCCCACAGCACTCGCACGATTCTGCAACCTGAATGCACGCACCGCTTACGCATGGCCCGAAAGGAAGCCACGTCACTGATTCCCGCGCAACAGCGATTGACACAACAGACACTTCACCCCTCCCTCAGAAAGTAACCTTATGCGTCTGCTGTCCACCTCATTGCTGATATTGAGTCTGCCAACACTGACCGGTCGTGCGGTTGCTCAGGATGTCCTGCCACTTCCTGCGGCACTGGTGGCTGAAGGCATTCCGGTGATTCCCCGAAAGCTGGCCGAAGAAACCGCGCGTTACACGGAGTTCCGAGCGGCTGGCTTTCTCAGCTGGCACCCGCAGCGCCGCGAACTGCTCATTTCAACCCGCTTTGGCAACACCGCTCAGGTCCACGAGGTGCGTACGCCGGGTGGCGCCCGCAGGCAGCTGACGTTTTTCCCCGAACCAGTTGTCTCGGCTTCATGGGAACCGAGGCAGGGTCAGTCCATCATTTTCAGTCGGGATACCGGAGGCAATGAGTTCAGTCAGCTGTACCGGCTGGATTTGGACACCGGGCGTTCCACATTGCTGACTGATGGTGGCCGTTCCCAAAACGGCGGCCTGATCTGGAATCGAGCAAAGACACAGTTTGTCTACGCCACGACTCGCCGCAACGGCACGGATCGCGATTTGTGGCTGATGAATCCGTGGCATCCGGAAACCAGCCGGCCTTTGGTGGAGCTCAGCGGCAGTGGCTGGACGGCTCTGGACTGGTCCCCGGATGATTCCACCGTGTTTGCTCGTCAGTATTTCTCCATCAACCGCTCGGTGCTCTGGCGCATCGACGTCGCCACCGGCTCCATGCAGGCACTGACACCACAGGATCAGGACATCGCGTGGGGCGACGCCCGCTGCAGCGTTGATGGTCGCAGTCTGTACGTCACTGCAGATCTGAACAACGAATTCCGCCGACTGGGTCGAATGAATCTGGAAACCCGCGAGGTGGACTGGATCACCAGCGACATCCGCGCGGACGTGGAGAGCTTCGATCTGTCACCCGACGGCAGTCGCCTGATTTATGAAACCAATGAAAACGGCATCTCGAAACTCTGGCTGCACACGGACTCAAGCCATCCCGTTGAGGGACTGCCGGCCGGTGTTATCGGGGGGCTTAAGTGGCACGACAATGGTGTGGATGTTGGCTTCTCTGTCAGTTCCGCCCGATCCCCATCGGATGTGTATTCCCTGAACGCCGACACCGGCAAAATCACTCGCTGGACGGAGAGTGAATTGGGGGGACTGAACGCGGAACAGCTGTCCGAACCCGAACTGATCCGCTGGACCAGCTTTGACAAGCTTTCAATCACGGGCTTCCTGTATCGACCGCCACAATCATTCACGGGGCGCCGGCCGGTGATCATCAGCATCCATGGGGGACCGGAAAGCCAGTCACGCCCCGTGTTTCAGGGACGCAGCAATTACTTTCTGAACGAACAGGGCATTGCCCTGATCCTTCCGAATGTCCGGGGTTCCAGTGGCTTCGGCAAGACCTTTGTCGCACTCGACAATGGCCTGAAACGCGAGGACTCAGTGAAGGACATTGGAACGCTGCTGGACTGGATTGCCACGCAGCCCGATCTGGATCCCCAGCGCGTGATGATCACCGGCGGCAGCTACGGCGGTTATATGACTCTGGCCTGTGCAGTGAATTACAACGACCGGATCCGCTGTGCCCTTGATGTCGTAGGTATTTCGCATTTCGCCACATTTCTTCGTAACACGGAGGCGTGGCGTCGGGATCTGCGGCGGGCAGAATATGGGGATGAACGCGATCCCCGGATGCTTTCATTTTTTGAACAGATCGCGCCGCTGAACAATGCCGCTCGCATTCAGCGACCACTGTTTGTCGTGCAGGGAAAAAACGATCCCCGTGTGCCGCTTTCTGAAGCCGAGCAGATTGTACAGCGAGTCCGCAGCAACGGCACGCCTGTCTGGTACCTGATGGCGAAGGACGAGGGTCACGGTTTCCGCAAAAAGGACAATACCGACTTCCAATTCCATGCCACCGTTCAATTCATTGAACAATACCTGCTGGGGCCTTAGCCAGTTGGAAAGGAACACCTGCACCCCATTCGTTGCCACACAATGCCATTTCAACGCGCAAAAAAAACCGTCTGCAGATTTCTCTGCAGACGGTTGAGTGACCGAGATCAGGCGACTAGCGGGACCCCGCCTTTGTCGACTTGCCCCCACCGTAGGGCAGTTCCGTTTTGTCCAGCACCTGCAGGTTCAGGCCACCACTCAGAGCTTCCTCGAATGTCTGAAGTGGGGCACCACCAGTGCGGCCAGTTGCAGGCAGCCGAACAAGGGTGTCGAGCGCCACGATGTCCTTTTTGAAGTTGGAATGTCCGTGGGGCAGGATGAGTTCAGGATGATCGAACGGAGCAGCCTGTTTGCGAACCCGAGGATCCGTCAGGTGCTTCATGAACTCGACAACAGCAGTCACCTTCTGTGGATTTGCCTGCAGTTCAGGGATCCCGTGCACGCTGACATCAAGGTCCTGCAGGTTCTGGTTGAAGAAATCAGCACCACGAGCGTAGAACTGAACGACTTCTTCCAGGGACTTCATGCCGCCGTTGTGCATGTAGGGCCCTGTCAGTTCAACGTTCCGAAGCGAGGGTGACTTGAAGGCAC
>JBEIEK010000134.1:0-14242 GCA_040382995.1 Planctomycetaceae bacterium | reverse complement strand
TTGACATCCCCCGCACGCCTCCCCTGTGTTTTGCGGTGATGGAGCGAACTTCAAGGCCATTGGGGTCCAGCCCGGCAGAGACTGAGCTGCTGATATGCGGTCGTGCGACTGGGCCGCGGGAAGGCAGCTGGTCCTGCCGGGTTTTTTTTTCCGGAGTCAGAGCTATGAAATTCGGTTTGTTTCGCGGTTGTCTGCTGCTGCTGGCGGTGCAGCTGCCGCTGGTGGCGTTTGACGCGGCTGGCCGTGATCGTCCGGCCGAAGCAGCTCTGGCCCTGCTGCTGCTGGGACTGGCCGCGGTCTGGCCGGGTGTCGGATTTCATCGAGCGGCGGTGGGTGATTATCGGGGCGATGGTGGTCGGCGGAGTTTGTTGCTGGCGATTGTCTGCGATGGCTGCTGTTTGTCGGCCGCGGTGTTCACGGGTCTCTGGTGGTGGGTGAGCCTTGGTTGTCTGGTGCTGCTGTCTGCTCTGGCAGGGGCCATCTGGCGTCAGGGATCGCTCTGGCGGGGGGCGGCTGCTGTGTTTCTGCCGGGGCTGTTGTGCATTGGGCTGCCGGGTGCATGGGGGAATGCGGTGGGCGAGGCGGTGACGGAGTTTTGCGTGAGCAGTGTGAGTCATGTGGCGCGGCTGACGGGCGTGTTGCACGCGGTGGAGGGCGAGCAGTTGTTGTCCGGGGGCGGGTCGCTTCCGGGAACGCTGCTGCAGCGGGGTGCTGCAAGTCTCCCGCTCTGGCTGGCAGGCTGCACGGCGGCCGCGCTGATCCAGCATCGCAGCACCGCAGTGCTCCTGCTGCATCAGCTGCTGGCAGGGGGGCTGTGGGCGGTGCTGATGATGGGGCGTGGTGCGGTGCTGCTGGCGTGGCCGGAGCTGCGCAGCCTGCGTGATGGCACGCCGCTCTGGCTGCAGCCGCAGGAGTTGCTGTTCGCACTGGCTGGCGTGGGTTTGTGGCTCAGTGGAGACTGTCTGACCCGATTCTTAACAAGCCCGGCGGGGCGATTCGGCGGGATGCCGGATGATCATCTTCAGCAGAACCCGGTGACAGGTTTCTGGAATCGTCTGGTGACGGGTGGTGGACTGGGTTCAGCGCTGGAGCTGCGTATGGACGCGGCTCACGGGCAGCGAAAGAAGCGGCGTTCTGGAGAGCAAATTGTGAATGCAGTCAAAGGGGGTGAATGATGCGGAGGAATCATTCGCAAAGGCGGAATCGGTTGTCATTGCAGGGGGCTTTCGAGTGGGTCGCGCAGGGGACCTCGCGTCGCTGGTTGCCCCGGTTACCTGCATTTGACGTGGGTCTGGAGTTTCTCGTGGACTGGTATTACTCACGTCCGCGTTACCTGCTGCTGGCTGCGGTTCCGGCAATGGCAGCGTGTGGTTTGGGAATCTTTGTCGGTGGCGAAGCGATCGCGGTTTCAAAGGTGCGGTTGATTCAGGAATACGAGCGGCGTGCTGAGCAGCTGAAGCAGACGGGTGATCGTCAGGGTCAGGAGCTGTGTCTGCGGGCTCTGGCAGGGCTGGACGCGAGGAACCCGTCACATCGGATGCGGCTGGGGCAGCTCTTTGCAGGTCTGGGTCGGCAGGATGCGGCTCGGCAGCAGATGCGGCTGGCGGCTGAGATGCAGTCAGAAGGTGTTGTGGAGGCCAGTCTGTGGCTGGCTCGGGATCAACTGCGAGCGGGTGCGGACAGCGCGGGAGCGCGGGAGGCGGAGTCGCTGCTGCTGGGGGCGCTCAAGGCGTCTCCGCGGGACATTGCGGTACGGCTGGAGCTGGCGGCATTGTTTGCGTCGCGTGGAGAGCTGCTGCTGGCGGAGCATTCGCTGCGGGAGGCGGCGGCCATCGAACCGTTGCAGTATCCGGCGCTGCTGCAGTGGCTGCTGCGGCATCAGCGGCCGGGCGAGAGGATTCAGCAGGTGATTCGTGAAGCTGTACGGACGCTTGATGAACGCCTGAAGGAAACGCCGGAGGACGAAGCCCTGCGGATTGCGTTGAGTGAAGTGTACGTCGTGGAGGGCAACTTTGCCGCTGGTGAGCGGGTGCTGAAGGGTGTGGACAGTTCGCAGGAACTTTCGCGAGCAATGCACGGAGCATGGTCGTCGCTGCGACTGCTGCAGGCGCAGTCACTGCTGGGTCAGTCTCCGCTGAATGGCGACGCAGCGCTACCGCTGCTGGCGGAATCACTGGCGCATGATCCGTGGTATGCGGAGGCCCTCGAGCTGGCAGAGACGCTTGTTGCCGGCGGGCTGCGGTTTCCCACGGATCTGCTGGACAAGCCGCTGGAGCAGCTGCGAGCACGGCGAAGCAGGAATGCGAACGACTGGGAGACCGCGTGGATTTCCTGTCGACTGCAGCTGCTGGCGGGGCATACTCCGCAGGTGCCGGACGTTCCAAAGTCACCGCCATCGAAGTCGCTGAGGCCGCTGCGACAGCGCCTGCAATATGCAGAGCTGCTGCAGCGGTGCGGACGGTCGCAGGAGGCGGAAGCTGCACTGGAACAACTGTTGAGTGAGTTGCAGCGAAATCCGGAGCGTGATCCCGGACGGCAGCTGTTGGCGGAGTGTCTGCTGCTGCTGCGTCAGCCGGAACAGGCCCTGCAGCTGCTGCAGCGGGAATCTGCAGGCGGTGGCGTTCGCACCGCGGACACGGCGGCGGTAACAAACCGCCGACTGCTGGCTCGGGCCAGCCTTGCGGCCTTCGATGAGCGGCTGCAGCAGCTGACGGTTGATTCTACCGAAGAAGATGGCAGCGTGGAAATTGTGGAGCTCCTGCGTCCGGCGCTGGACAATCCCGGATCTGTGCTGCAGGCGGTGGAACGTCTTTCCAGGCTGTGGTCAGGAGATTCGGAGGCTTCGGCAACCGCTCGCGGCCTGCTTAACCGGCTGCGAAGCGAGGGGCGTTTTGCGGTTGAGATCCCTTCGATGCTGGGAGTTGCTGCGATCCGGGAAGGGCGTTACGCGGAAGCAGTGATGCTTCTGCGAGGGGCGGACGCGGCGGCTGGCCGGTCCAATGCGGCCATTCAGAACAACCTTGCCGTCGCCCTCGTGCGCGCGGATGCAGCTTCTGCGAGAGACGCTCTGGAGCTGATTGAGGGGGCACTTGAGCAGCAGCCGGGGCACCCGGATTTGCTGGTCACGCGAGGCGAAGTTTGTGTGGCGCTGGGCCAGTGGCCGGAGGCGGTGGAGAGTCTCACGGCGGCTCTGCCATTCCGGCGGGGCGACCCGGAGTTGCAGCGGTTGCTGGAAAGAGCGTCGCTGGCGTTGCGGGATGAGCCGAGGTCGGAGCAATTCAGGCGATCCGGGCTGCGGCCTCGCGTGCCGAGACAGCAGCGAGAGCAGCCGGGGACAACAGGATACGGTACGGGTGTTCCGAACCGTCAGTAACGGGCAAAATTCAAAAGGGGCGAAGGACGATGAGTTTAACCGGAATGGAAGTGTTTGATCGGACGATTCAGACCACGCACATCTGGCTGAATGAATTGATGCAGGAGCTGCAGTGGACGGACCGGCACAAAGCGTTGCGGGCGCTGCGAGTGATGCTGCATCTGCTGCGGGATCATTTGCCGGCGGAGGAGAATGCGCACCTGTCGGCGCAGTTGCCGGTGTTGATTCGCGGGATTTATTTTGAAGGCTGGCGACCGGCGGCGACACCCATTCCCGACCGTTCCCGCTGGAACTTTGTGCACCAGCTGAATGAGGCGTTCAGCAACGATCCGGCGGCGGATGCGGAGGGCATCGCGGCGGCCGTATTCCGCGTGCTGACTCGGCAAACCGGGGGATTGAACGGAGTGGCGGGGAACATCCGCAACGCGCTCCCGGGTCATATTCGTGAACTGTGGCCCGAAGACGCCGCCGTTCCATCACTCTGAAAATTCCCCGGCCCCGCCCTCCATTCGAGCCGCGACCGTGAGGGAGTGGGACTTCCATTCAGTTCTACCCGCACCCGTAACTCCACGACCTACCGGAGCTTCCGATGGCTACCACAGATCCAACATCGTCGCAAACCCCGACCGTGGAACTGCGGCAGTCAGCCACCCGGCTGCTGGCAGAGCATCAGATCCTGATGCGCGGATTGGGGTGTCATCAGGAGTGGATTCATCAGCTGTCCGAGATCGGCATGCCACGTTTTGGCGAGCTGGCGTGCCGGCTGGAGGGTTTCCGGAGGGAGCTGGCGCAGCACTTTCAGAATGAGGAGCAGTACGGCGAGCGGCTGCATTTTCCGGGGAGTGCGGAGTCCGTCGAAGCAGCAGCCCATGGGGTTCATCAGCATCAGCAGTTTCTGGAACGGCTTTCGCTGCTGATTCAGCGGCTCTGCCGGGGCATGGAGGAGTTTCGTGGCTGGAATGCGGCTGTCGGTGAAGTGGGGGCGCTTATGGGCGAGATTTGTGAACATGAGCGGCGGGAGATGGAGATTCTGCGGCAGATGACGAACAACAACCAACAACAGGGAGAGCATTGAAGATGACAACAGCTTTGCACAGTGAAATGCATCAGGACCATCTGGTGTGGAAGGCCGAGAGTGGTTTGTGGTGCGACGAAGTGGAGTTCTGGAATACGGAAACGGATCGGATGGAGCAGCAGCTGCGGGAGATGCTGGAGTTGCTGGGAAGTCATCGCGATGCGATGCGGGAACATCGGGCGGCGATCGAGCGACGGCGGGAGTCGGAGGATCTGCACGAACTGCAGCTGGCCCTGTATGAAATGGGTGAAGCGGGGCTTGAGCTGCCGGGTTTGGCGAAGGTGCATCAGCAGACTGCGGAGGAGCAGGTTCGTCAGCGGGATGCGCACGCGAGGCTGCGGCGCTATCATCACACGCTGGCAGCGCTCTGCATGGTGTTGAACAGGGCCTGTCGAGCACCTTTGTAGCGATTTGGCGGACTTTACGCGGGAAGTCGAATTTGCGGGTCTGGCGAATCTGGTGGCAAACCGCAGCCTGCAAAATCGCCCGAAATGCCGCAGCGGGTATCCTGGGCGTGAGCTGGATGGCAGAGAATCTGGTGGCTGATTGTGCGCTTCGATATTGCGACATCCGTGAATGAAGATGGAACAAGAGATGAGTCATCCTGAGGAACCTGAAGGGTCACGGTCTGCCGGGCAGCGTTCTCATACCACGGTTGTGGCGATGGGGCTGCTGCTGGCGGCCCATTTGCCATGTGCGGTGCCGCACTACATCCGGACCTGGTCTCTTGAACATTACCAGTTCTTCCCATTTGCTCTTGGCATGTTTGCCTGGTTATTCCACACACGCCGGACGCCGGGCGCAGAGCGCTGGGGCCTTGTGTGCTGGCTGCTGCTGCTGGCGGATCTGATTTGTCTGGCAGCGGGAACCTTCAAGCCCTCTCCGTGGCTGGTGGTTCTGGGGATGCAGCTGGGCCTTGCGGCCTGGTGTCTGGCCTCGGTGGAGCGTGGTTATCGGCAATCACTGTTGTATCTGGCGCTGCTTCCACTGCTGACGCTGCGACTTCCGAATGAGATGGACACGCAGCTGATTCAGTGGCTGCAGAACCGGACGACGGCGTTTGCCAGTGGCATCGGTCATCGCGTGAATCTGGTGCACTTCAGCGAGGGCAATGTGCTGAGTGTTCCGGGAAAGACCTTTCTGGTGGCAGAGGCGTGCAGCGGGGTGAAGTCGCTGTTCACGATCCTGTTCATTTCCGCGCTGGTGATTTGCATGAAGCGGCGTGCTCTGCTGCACAGTGCGGTGCTGATGCTGTGCGGAATGGCAACAGCCGGTTTGATGAATGTGTTTCGGGTGCTGTGTGTGATTTATGTGTGGGACTGGCGGCAGGTTGACCTGTCGACCGGGCTGCCGCATGACATTCTTGGATACACCTGTCTGGCGATTGCTGCGGGCATCCTGCTCAGTGCAGACGCCTTTCTGGAGGTTTTGTCTTCGCCGATCCCGGATTTCCCGCGGCCGGGCATTATCGCTCGCTATCGAAATCCGCTGACAAGCCTGTGGAATGCGTGGATTGCAACACTGGAAGAAGACCCGGCTCACACGGTGAAGACCTCTCCTGGCGTGTCCCGTCGGGTGGTGGTTCTGGCCAGCATCCTGCTGGTGACTGCAGGAGCGGCGCAGGCGGTCCAGATTTTCACCGGTCGAATTCAGTAGCATGTTCAGCATTCATTGAGTGGGGCGCAACACCGTGACACAGGATTTCGATCAGAATTTTCATGATGACCAGCAGGACGACAGATTGCCGGATCGCGTGGTTCCCAGTCTGCGGCTGACGCTGCGGCCGGTGAATTTGCTGCAGTTTATGTTCGGCATGGTGGAGTCGTGGGTGCTCACTCGGTCGTATGGCCGCATGCTCGCTGGAATTCCATTCCTGCTGGTGGCTGGTGTGGGCGTGGGCTGCTACATCTGGGTCCGGCATTCTTCGATAGAGCCCGTACTGCAGAAGTACCATGCGAGATTTGACAAAGCCGTGAAAGAGAAGAACCGGGAGGTTGAAGAAACCTGTCTGCGAGCTCTTTGCAGTCTGCGTCCGTCGGTCCCTGAATATCGCATGCGGCTGGGGCTGTATTTCTTTGAACGTGGTGACCATGAGCAGGCGTTGTATGAGATAGCCAGGCTTGCGCCTGAAAATACGATTGGTCACCCCATAGCCAGGCTTTGGCTGGTGCAGCAGGCGACAGGACCCAGGCCACTGCTGAAGATGTCGCGGGAAGAGATCGAAAAGCAGTTGAAGAAAGTTCTCGACGCCGATCCCCGGCAGGTGGATGCTCATCAGATGCTGGCCTCGCTGTATCTGAGTCGCCAGGAACTGCGGCAGGCGGAGCTGCATCTGGAAGAAGCGGCAAAGGTCCGTCCGCAGTTCAATCTCCAGCTGGCTCAGCTCAAGCGTCAGATGAAGCGACCAGGAGACGATGCAGAGGCGGCAGCCGCGAAGGCCGTGACGGAACTGAGCCGGCTTCTTGAACAGGATCGCACCCGTGTCGATCTGCGTCTGGATCTGGCGAATGCACTGCTGTTGAGTGAGAACTACAATCAGGCTCGGGAAATCATCCTCTCGGGGCTGTTGCAGAAGGACGAACCGCGTTTGCGTGATGCCCTGGCGGATCTGGATCTGCTTGCGGTGGACCGGCAGTTACGGAGTTCAGTGCTGAATCGTGACGGCTGTGTTCCGGTGGCGCTGAATGCCCTGCGAATTTCACCGGGAAATCCTGGTTGCATCACAACCCTGTCGCTGTTGCGGTCGCTCGGGGCTGAAATTCCGGCAGAGCCGTTGCAGCCGGGTATCGAGCACTGGCAGAAGAAGCAGGATGCGGATCCGGAGGCCAGCGAACCTCGACTGTTCCTCAGCGAGCTGCTGTTTTTGTCCGGGGAAAAGGTCAGAGCCGTGGAGAATCTGCGGCCTGCGGTGGCAAAGTATCCGACGCTCCGACTCACGATGGCTCGGCTGCTGATGGGTGCAGGTGATGAGGCGGGTGGTCGAAAACTGCTTTTCGACCTGTTGCGTGACTCTGCCAAACGTCTGATCGACGACCCGGGCAATCTGGTGACGATTCTTGAACGCGCCGAAGCCATGCTGCTGCTGAAACGCCCGGATGATGTGCGGATGATGATCAGCGAATTCACAAGTGCAGGGGGTGGCAGCAGGTCTGCTCGCGAAGAAGCGGCAGTGATGGATCTTTACGGCCGGGCGTGCATCATGAAGTTTGACGAACTCACCGGCTACTCGACTGAAAAAATGAAGCGCGCTGCAAGTCCCGAAGAGCTGCAGTTTGCCGATGTGAGCGGTGATGAAATCGTCCCACTGGCAGTTGAGGCGGCGCAGATCAGCGGCAGCTCCTTCGCAGCCATTGAACGCCTTTCGCGACTGGCACTTTCCGGGCACTCCGCCGCCCTGAATGCTGATGAAGCGCTTCGCAAACTGCGACTGGACGGTCAGTCAGGGGTGATAGCGCTGAATATGATCGGAGATCATGCGAGATCCATGCAGAACTATGAGAAGGCCATCTTCTGGCTTGAACAGGCGAATTCTGCGGCGGCGGGAAGAAATCCGATGGTGCTCAACAACCTCACCCTCGCCACCATTCGCGGACGTCCTCAGGATGCCGAAACCGCCCTGCGATATGCCAACGAGACACTGGGCCTGGTGCCGGGCAACAGCGACGCTCTTGCTGCTCGCGGTGAAGTTTACCTTGTGATGAAAAACTACAAGGATGCCCTTGCGGACCTCATCGAGTCGCTCCGCAATCGTCCGGGTTCCGTCGAAATCCATCAACTGCTCGAACAGGCATACCTTGGACTGGGTGACGAACGGATGGCCCACGAACACGCCAAACGAGCCACTGAGCTGGCAGACGGTGCAACTTCAAGCTGACGCCAATGGTTTGCGGAGCGCTGGAATTCACCGGAATTCCCCGCTCCGCGAACCAGCCATGGTTCAGCCCCGAGACGCTTCCTGCTATGCTTCAGGAAGTGTGTTCCGGCAAAGTCGCCAACAAGTGTCGGCCGGCAGCACAGCCCCTGCCAGACTGCCAACGGGCCGATTCCCATGATCTTCCTGCTCGATAACTACGACTCCTTCACGTTCAACCTCGTGCAGCGTATCGGTGAAATCGATCCGTCCATCGAAATCCGTGTGGAACGCAACGACCAGATTTCACTCGAACAGATCGCAGACCTGAAGCCGGACCGCATCATCGTCTCGCCAGGTCCCTGCAGCCCCAAAGAGGCTGGCCTTTCCTGCAGCGTCATTGCCCATTTCGGCAAAGTCATGCCCGTGCTCGGTGTGTGCCTCGGACATCAGTGCATGGCCGACGTCTTCGGTGCGCAGGTCGTCCGTGCCTCCCGACTCATGCACGGCAAAACCTCGCTCATTTCACATACAGGTCAGGGCGTCTTCAAAGGTCTCCCAAATCCCTTCCAGGCTACCCGCTACCACAGCCTGATCGTTCCTCGCGAAACCGTCCCGGAATGCCTCGAAGTCACCGCGTGGGTCGAAGATCCCGGCCAGCCCTTCGAGGTCATGGGGCTCAGGCACCGCCAATATCCCATTCACGGTGTCCAGTTCCATCCCGAAAGCTTTCTCACCGAAAAAGGCACCGATCTCCTGCGAAACTTTCTTGACCTCTGAACGCAGCAACGCCACAGAATCGATGGAAGCCGCGAAAACCGCAGATTGCTCCCATCCGCTGCCATTCATCCGGCCCCTGCCCCTTTGCACATCACTTCCCGGCAATCGTGGAAGTTGGGGCAAATCTGACGCGTAGACTGGGCACCAAAGACCGGCGGTACACCCCGTCGCCACTTCACCAAGCCCCGCACCTTTGCCCGTCGTTCGGGTTCGGATGTTCGCATGTCCCTGATTCTCGACTCCCCGCGTTCTTCCACCGCCACATCGTCCGCAGACACCGCAGAGGCCGTTGTCTCCAGACGCCTGCCAGACCGGCTCTGCTGGACAGCAGCCACCCCGCTCGTGCTCGCTGCTGTAGGTCTGACCTTCCTGTACCTCGCTCGAGTGCCACTCTGGCACAGCGACATCTGGGATCATCTGAACTACGGCCGACAGATCCTCGAAGCCGGCGAACTCGCACGATCTGAACCCCTGCTGGTTCTGTGCGAGGGCGTTCGCATGGTGAATCTGCCCTGGCTCGCAGAAATCATCTTCGCCCTCGCCGAACAAAAAGCCGGCCTCGTCGGTCTGCAGTTCCTGTCTGCTCTGCTCGGTTCCGCCAGCCTGCTGGTGATCGCGTTGCAGACCGCACGCATCAGTCGATCCGGGCTGGCCGGAGTATTTGCGGCTCTCAGCTTTTTTTTCGTCAACCGTCATGAACTGGGAGTGCTCCGTCCACAACTGTTCGGACTGCTGCTGGCCTGTGGATTGCTTGCATGGATCCTGTCACGCCCCCGGCGTTTCCGCCTCGCGTGGATTGGTGTGCCGCTGCTGTTTACTCTGTGGGCGAATCTGCACGGCTCGTTTATCGTGGGCCTGATGTTTCTGGGGCTCGCTGTCGCCGGTCGCGCTGGGGATGTGCTGCGAGCCTCCCGATCACCGCGACTGGTGCTGTCTGACCCTGCACTGCACCGCCTGCTGCTGCTGCTGCAACTGTCTGCTGTGGCCGTGCTGATCAATCCCTTCGGACTGGCAGCCTATGCTGAAGTGTTCAGCGTTGCCGGTCACCCCAATATGTCGCACATGCTGGAGTGGAACCCGCTGACACTCCGCATGCCGTCCGGTCAGCGCTTTGCCGCGCTGGTACTCGCCACCACGTTTCTACTGGGACTGACACCGCGTCGTGTTCGCACCACAGAACTGCTGATTCTTACTGCAACCGCGCTGCTGACTGCGTGGTCCGCTCGGATGCTCAACTGGTTCACCCCCGCTGCCGCGTTCATCGCCGGTGTGCATCTGGCGGCAGTGATTCGCGGGTTTCTCGAAGCTCGCCAGAGACGCCTTGTCGCAGCTGTCGCCAACACTGCGGCCACCCCTGCTGTGGACTCGGCAGAGGCCAGCGAAATGACCCGGCCTCCCGCGTGGATCTGGACACTGGCCTCGCTGGGCATCATCTGGCTTTGCCTGCTGCTCAATCCATTTGCCCGCTGGCTGTTCCGAGGAACTCTGCCTCCTGAATCGCAGCTGGTGTCGGCCGAAACACCGCTCTCTGCCGTGGCATGGCTGAATGCTCAGAGCAGCCATCCACGAGGACTCGCGTTTGTACCCGCGGAATGGTCCGGCTATGTCATGAATCGTGGCCCTGCTCCGCTGAAACCACTGGTCAACATCCACGCGCACCTGATTCCCGGCGAGGTCTGGAACGACTATATGCGGCTCACACATGGCCCGGCCGACTGGAACGGATTGTTCGATGAATACGGCGTGAATCTCGCCGTGATCAGCCGCCGCGGTCAGCCTGCACTGATTAAGAGAATCCGTGAATCGGCCGACTGGCAGGCGGCGTTTGAAGACCGCCAGACCGTGATCTTCGTCCGCAGGAAGCCCGTCTGAAACAGCTTTGCAGGTATCCCTCACGAACAGCCAGGCCAGACCATGTCCCACGCTTATTCTCAGCCTTCCGCACCGTCCTCACCGCGACGTCGTCGCGGCGTGTCCGCGACATTTGTCGCCACTGTACAACTGCTGGTACTGGGCGTCACAGCCACCGCATGGGCGCTGTCAGCCGCTGCGGATCGCACGGCCGTGAGCTCCGCCCTGCTGCGGCGACCATGGCCTCTGGAGATGCTGCCGGAAATCCCGCCACCGCGGCCTGTGCCCTCCCTCTATGACGACCCGGCCATCGTTTCCGACGAACAGCTTGCCGCCGTCCTGAAGAAACTCATTCCCCGCTTCAGCCAAAGCCAGCTGCGGCCGAATCTGATTGAACACGCTCTGCGCACCTGGGGCAGCGAAATCCAGTTCCATGCCGATGACACGATTTCCGGACCTGATCTGGCTGCCTTTCTCACCGATTCCGCCAAACATCTGCAGTCGTGGAACCATCGCGTCGCGCCGCTGCTGGTGGATACCGGTCTGGGCGTCCATGTGCGGTTCTCTGAAGACGCTGCGGGATCCGTGCATCACGACCACGCACTCGCTGCACTCACGGAAGCCGGTCTGCCACTCAGTGCCCCCGTGTTCACCACCGCCCGCGCCCTGCAGCTGCGAGATGTGCTTCAGGAAGCGCTCCGGGATTATCGCCCGGACGAGCGCGAGACGGAATGGTCGGCCATGGCTTTCACGCTCTGGCTGGCCGGGCCGGAAATCACCAGCTGGCACACGGCCGAGGGACGTCTGGTGACACTTGACCTGCTCGCCCGCCGGCTGATCCGCAGCCACAAGCGTGGAGGCGTGTGTCTTGGCACCCATCGCATCTACACGCTGATGCTGATGCTGCGGCTGAATGACGAACATTCCGGAAAGCTGCTGCACCCGGACACCGTGACCGCCGCCGAAGCCTGGCTCGCCGACATCCGCGACCGCATCACCGCGTCCCAGTGGCCCGATGGCTCGTGGAACAGCAACTGGGTGGATGGCAGCGACTGCTTCCGCCTGACCGATCCTCAGGAAAAGGCATCGAAACGCGTCATTGCCACCGGCCATCATCTGGAATGGCTGGCCCTGGCCCCCGAACATCTGCACCCACCCCGCCAGCAGGTTCTGAAGGCCGCGGAATGGCTGGTGCAGAATGTCGCTCAGACTCCACAGCAGGAGATCGATCAGAATTTCACCTTTTATTCGCACGTCGGCAAAGCACTGGCACTCTGGCGAAAAACAAGCCCGGCCGAATTCTGGACGCGGTGGATCAGCCAGCATCCCGAAGACGCCCGCCTGGAACCCCAGGCCCCCGCCCAGGGCTCGGTGAACGCCGCGGACCACTGAGAGCAAGAATCGGCCCGGGGCGCGAGAGAGTCTCCCTCCGAGCCTGACGGAACGGACTGGCTGCGCCCGCTGCCTCTCCGTAAACCCGGCAACGCTTTCGCGCGGACCACGGAAGCTGCGACTGCAATGCCGTTGCGATTCCTCGCAAAATGGCCGTCACTTTCATGGGTGGTGGTTTTTTGGTAAAAGCTCAGGCCGAGGACAAATCAATGGATCAGGCCACCCATAACAAGATCGCTTCCTCGCTATCGACAAGGACGCGGAAGGTCTGCTGGACGGGCTGCTCTGGGGTAGCGACTGATGAATGAGTCCGCGTTTGATGTCACTCCCTTTCTTCACCAGGACGAGGGGCAGCACTTTGAACGGAAGTCCCTCTTTGAGGGGCCGGAAGGGGACAAGCGCGCTCGGGACCGTCGGGAAGTCCGCGACCAGGTGGCCAGGGCAGTCGCCGGCTTTGCCAACGCCGAGGGCGGAGTGCTGGTGTTGGGTATCGAAGACGATCACAGCGTCACGGGCCATCACCTGTCTGCAACGGCCCTCAAGACTCTGCTGAAGACCCCATGCAGTCGACTGGTCCCGCCCCAACCTGCCGGCTTTACGGTTCACATGGAAGAGAAGGAACTGATTGTCTTTGATGTCCAGGCGGCCGATCTACCAGTACAGGTTGTGGGGGATGGCTTTCCTCTTCGCATCGGCGACAGCACGCTGCAGGTGAGTGAATCTCAGATTCGTGCCCTCAAATTTCACGGGTTGGTTGAAAGCTGGGAAAGTCGGCCGTCTTCACTCACACCAGAGCAGCTGGACCCAGCACTGATCGCCCGTGCGAAACAGGGAGCAGGGCTTGCGGCCCTGAGCGATGAGGAGTATTTACTGAAACGCAAACTGGCAGACCGCCGAGGTGCTCGTATTCAACTGCGGCGTGCAGCTGAATTGCTCTTCGCAGTAGACGGGCCCGACCACCCCAATGCCGGAGTGCGTGTGTTTCGCGTCATAGGCACGGAACGGCGTACCGGTCCTGAACACAATGTTGAAGAATTGCCGCGCGTCGAGGGAAATCTTCCGGCTGTCATTGAAGCGGCAACTCTGATTGTCGCAAGGCTCCTGCGACGGCCCTCCCGTCTGTTTGGCACCAGGTTTCGGCCAGTACCGGAGTATCCGGAGTTCTCGTGGAAGGAGGGCTTGCTGAACGCCGTCGCCCACCGCGACTACAACGTCGAGGGGCTGGGTACGGAAATCTGGTTGTTCGAGGATCGAATGGAGATTAACAGTCCTGGGGGGTTGGTTGGTGATCTGACCCTCCATGATGTACTGTCACTGCAACGTATTCATCGCAGTCGCAATCCGCGACTGATGCGTGTCCTCGTCGATCTGGGAGTGGCTCGTGATCAGGGTGAGGGTATTCCCAGGATGTTTGCCGAGATGCAGGACGCCTTCCTGCCGAGGCCTGAGATCGATGTCAGTACCCGCGGCATTCGTCTCACACTGCGGAATACCCCAACACTCTCGGCGTCCGATCGGGACTTCGTGGCCAGATTGGGCACTGTGGAACTGAGTGACGAAGAGTTCCGAGCTTTACTGCACGCACATCGGTCGGGGCGTGTCGAGAATGTTGACCTGCGTCTGCTTGTCGGTCTTGATACTCTCAAAGCCAGCTATCTGTTGCGACGGCTGCGTGACCGTGGTCTGCTGGACCTTCACCCCCGCGGTGCAAACAGCTTCTACACGCTGTCAGACGGGTTCAACGCACAATCAGCAGTCGGGGAGCAGACCACGGATCGAGAGGAGCAGGCCACGGATCGACGGGAGCAGACCACGGATCGAGAGGAGCACGCCGCGGATCGACGGGAGCAGACCACGGATCGAGGGGAGCAGGCCGCGGATCGAGGGGAGCAGGCCGCGGATCGAGGGGAGCAGACCACGG
>JBEIEK010000133.1:0-14275 GCA_040382995.1 Planctomycetaceae bacterium | reverse complement strand
CCGCGGGTGCTGGATGTGATTCGATCGCGGGGATTTGGCGCAGAGGTGGCGAGTGGCGGTGTGTTGTATTCTGAAGTGGAGCGGCGACAGGCGGCAGCGGAGTTGATTTGGCGTCGTCGGGCGATTTGGGGATTAAGTCTGTGGCTGCCGCTGGAGGTTGCGCACTGGGCACTGTCTTTTTCACACGTTCATCCGGCATGGATGCCGTGGGTGATGGCAGCCGGTTCGGGGGCGGTAGTCTTTGGTGTGGGGGCTGAGTTTCTGCGTTCGGCGCTGGGGGCGTTGCGGCGTGGCGGGACGAATATGGACACGTTGATTGCCCTTGGTGCCGGCACAGCGTTTTTCTGGTCAGCGGTGGTGCTGGTGCTTCGACCGGAGTTGCCGCAGTACTTTTCCGAGGCGGCGGGTTTGCTGGCGATAGTGAGCGTGGGACACTGGCTGGAGGCGCGGGCTTCGGCGAGTGCTGGTTCTGCGGTGCGAGAGCTGCTGCAGCTGCAACCGGAATCGTGTGAGCTGCTGCGTCTGGATGGCGGTGTGCTGACTGTGCGAACCAGTGAGGTGCGGACGGGGCAGCGACTGCTGATCAGACCGGGTGCGCGAATACCTGTGGATGGAGTGGTTGAGGAGGGGCAGTCGGATGTGGACGAATCGATCGTGACGGGCGAATCGCTGCCGGTGCAGCGTCGACCGGGTGACGTGGTACCGGCGGGAGGCCTGAACACGACGGGGCGTCTGGTGATTCGTACGACGACAGGTGGAGAGGCGACCACGATTGCGAAGATTGCGGCGATGGTGCAGGAGGCTCAGGCGAGTCGGGCACCGATACAGCGGCTGGCGGATCGAGTCTCCGCGGTGTTTGTGCCGCTGGTGCTGGGAATTGCTGCGATCACGGTACTGGTGGGTGGACTGAGGGGGCAGTTGGAGTATGGCGTGATTTCTGCGGTGACGGTCTTGATTATTTCCTGTCCCTGCGCGCTGGGTTTGGCGACACCGATGGCAGTGATGGTGGGGGCGGGGGCGGCCAGTCGCCGGGGGATATTGATTCGCGACGCCGCGGCGCTGGAGCAGATTGGCAGGACTCAGATGGTGGTTTTCGACAAGACGGGGACTCTGACGGCTGGTCGTCCGGAGCTGGTGCGACTTGATGTGGAGCCGGGCTTTGACGAGCTGGAGGTGCTGAGACTGGTGGCGTCAGCGGAATCATCGAGCGAGCATCCGATTGGGGCGGCAGTGGTTCGTGCGGCCCGGGCGCGGGGGTTGGAAGTGGGTCATGCGGAGGAGTTCAGGGCACTGCCCGGTCTGGGTGTGGCAGCCAGCGTTGGGGGGAGGCGAGTTTCGATTCTTCGTGATGAACGTGCGACGGCTCGCGTGCTGCTGGATGATGTGCTGGCTGGGCGTTTTGAGGTGGAGGACGTTGTGCGTCCCGATGCGGGTGTCGCTGTGCAGCGTTTGCGGATGTTGGGTGTGGAGTCTGCAATGTTGACGGGGGACCGCGCTGAAACGGCGCGCTCGGTTGCAGCAAAACTGGGAATTGCAGCGGAACGGGTGATGGCGCATGCGAGCCCGGAAGAAAAGCTGGCGAAGATTCGCGGCCTTGGTTCGGGCGTGGTAATGGTGGGGGATGGGTTGAACGATGCAGCGGCCCTTGCGGAGTGCGGTGTGGGTGTTGCCATGGGGTCCGGGACGGCAGCAGCGGTGGAAGCTGCGGCCGTTGTGATCCCGGGGGACCGCATTGAGGCGGTTGCTGACCTCGTGCAGTTGTCGCGGCTGACATTGGCGGCGATTCGGCAGAACCTCGTGTTTGCATTCGTTTACAACGTGCTGGCGATTCCCGCTGCGGCTGCAGGGCTGCTGGGATCATCCGGTCCATTATGGGCGGCACTGGCGATGGGCTTCAGTGACCTGACAGTCGTGGGCAACTCGCTGTGGCTGAAACGCCGTTTGGAGACTCAGCGTTTGGCAAGAGTCTCGTCGAGGAATTGAAAGACTTCGGGGATGGCAGCCTGAACGATGGCGAGGTGTTCAACATCGGGGTATTCGCGCCACAGGCTGGGGATTCCGGAGCTGACGAGACTCTGGTGAAGCTGCCGTGCTCCTGAGCGGCCGAAATCTTCTTCACCAGCAGCGACAAACCATGCGGCAGTGGGCAGTTGGCGAGCAGAGAAGCGGCCACCACCTCCGAGCGCAACGGCGGCCATTGATGTGTCGGGATGTCGCTGCATCTGCCGAATCACCTGAGCCGCTCCCATGGAATGCCCCAGCAGCATCACACGGGTGCGATCGATTGGGAACCACGGTTCGAGGGCGTTGAGCAGGTCGGGGACATCGAGAGAAAGTCCGAGCAATCCCTGGCCAGGAGCGACCACGAGCCAGCCTCGGTTGACAGCTTCGCGAATGGTACGGCCGGCTCCGTATGTCTCAAAGAACATGTTTTCGCTCCCCCCTGCCCCGTGGAAGACGAACAGAACCGGGAGTGGTCCGGAGGATTCTCGGGGACCACGGATACGGGTGGGAACCGCTTTGTTTCCACGTGCCAGTGTGAGCCAGAGGTCGCGGGACCGAGAGTGCTGGAGGAGCAGATCGGCCGCCGGTGATTCCGCGTTGAGCTTTTCGCAGAGGTTGATGCGTTCAAGGATTGGATAGTCGGTTTCCTGCAATCTGCCCTGCTGCAGTGCAGCAGCTGTGGCTGCCGTGGACCTGCTCGTTGCCACGATCACGGCCTGACGGACATCTTCAGGGGGAGCTGCAGCCGACTTTGACAGTGTCTGAAGCTGTTCGAGTCGGGAGGAGAATTCGGGAATGCGACTGACGATGCACTCCGGAAGAGCAAACTCGCCGGAGTCATCCCGAATTCTTGCCTTGAGCGTGTGGTCGCCCGCTGGCAGCGCAGGGGTGGCCCAGTCAGCACCTAAAACCGCCTCGCTCAGGGGAATGGATGTTTCCGCAAGGACTTTGCCGGAGGCATCGTGGATGGCCAGCAGCAGTGAGGCAGCGGACGGTGGCTGGGCCGTTGTTTCGTAGAAGGGCGTCAGCTGAATTCGAAGACCTGCGTGAAGGACATCGGCGCACACTGGGGTGGGAAGGAGTTGAAGTCCGATGACTGCCTGTTCGAGTGCGGACGGTGGAGCGGCGGGTCCGCGGACGGCGAGCCAGGCATTGTCCAGTTGGCGTCCGGCTTCTGCGAGTCGCAGGCTGAAGAAACTGTTGACTGCGACCTTCAGCGGACTGACAGCCGCAACCCGTTGTTCAGGTGCAGCAGATTCCCAGGCCTTTTCAAATCGCTGCAGTCTGCGCCCAAGTTCGAGTCGCGCTGACTGGGCGAATAACGGTTTGGCAGTCGGGATGAAAGTGCCAAGTGTTGCGATGACGGCAAATGCACAGAGAAGGCAACGAAGAGATCTGGCAGGAATCAGCACGACTAACGGCTCCCGAGGATAGTTCCGGGTGATGAACCCGGTCCAGGTTTAGAGCCGGGTTGCGTTATTCGAGCAGCCATTCGATGGTGCGCCAATCCATCCAGCGTCGGTCCGGATCAATTCCAGGCTGGCCGATGAAGCCGAGGTGTCCGCCATAGCGAGTGAGGCAGAGACGGACGTTGGCTGGGAGGGAGAGTCGTGTGAGTGGTGTGGAACAGACGACGGGGTCGTCTTCCGAGGCAAGGATAGTTGTGTGAACGCGAATCCGCGGGACAACCGGGGCTGCTGAGGCGTGTTCGTAATAATCGTCAGCCGAGGGGAAGCCGGAAGCGGGGGCAGTGTAAAGTTCATCAAAGTCATAGAGCCGGCGCGGCGGTCGGCGGGAGCGTGCGATGGGCAGGCTGTCGTCCCACTGGGGTGAGGAAGCAATCTGGCTGATCAGTTTGCGTGTGAAGTACCAATCGTAGCGCTGGCCGGAGGCGGACTGAGCCAGACGGGAGGCGCAGTGATGCAGGTCGACAGGTGGGCAGACTGCGACGGCGCGGAACAGGCTGAAGGGAAGTGAGTCTGCGTATTCGCCGAGATAGCGAAGGAGCATATTTCCGCTGATGGAAAAACCCGCAATTGAGATGGGTGAGCCGGGACAGAGGCGTTCGAGGAGTGAGACGGCGGCTGCGATATCGTCAATTCTTCCGGCGTGATACGGGCGACGGGCCAGACTGGTTCCTGCACCACAGCCACGATGGTCCATGCGGAAGCATCGAACGCCAACCTTCGACAGCTTGCGGGCGATGCGGACCATGTAGCCACTGCGATGCGAACCACCGAGTCCGTGGAGCAGCAGCACCACGTGGTCGCCACGTTCCCAGCCGCGGGGGGTGTCATCGTGAAGCACCAGCAGGTCACCATCATCGAGACGCAGGTGCCGCTCCAGCGTGCCGTCCATGCGAGACGCGCCGGGGAACAGAGATGCTCCAACGGTCTGCAGGTTGGCGCTTCGCAGCCCGCGGGCAGGTACGAAATCCGGAACCCCGGGCAACGGACTTCCTGGGGCGAGCTGTTCGTGTCGGGCCAGTGGCCGCTGGACACGGACAGACGATGTGGCAGGGGCACCGTGCAGAGTGCGAATATCCGTCATGGCTTTTACCGGGTCAGCGGGAACAGGATGGCGTTTGAAATCTGGTGACTGGTGGATGTGAGAATCTAAACGGTTTTTGAGTTTCGGCAAAGAGTAAACATCGGGGTTTGGAGCTTAGCTCGCAGGGCAAAGTCAAGTAAATTCGGGCAAGTTCGCTCAAAATGCGCATTTTCACGGACCAGCATCGAAAATTCGATCCCCTGTTTCGGGAATCTTGATGGCAGGAGAGATCGCCTGGAGAGCTCTGTGGGATGTTTCTGGGGTCGGGTTGGCGAAGAGGGTCTTGCTGACTAGGATTTAGCGACGAATGTCTTCTCGTTTTGTCCTGCCTGATTGAATGACTGATTCATGAACACCGCAGTTCGTCCTGAGATCACCCGCAATCCGACACGCAGCGTAGCGATCGGCAGCATTGCGATTGGCAGTCGGCATCCGATTGCCGTGCAGAGCATGACCGCCACGAGGACTCAGGATATCGACGCCACTGTGCGGCAGATTCGCGATTTGGTGGATGCTGGTGCGGATGTGGTGCGAGTCGCGATTGACAGCCGGAAGGACGCTGAAGCGTTGATGGAGATCCGGCGTCAGGTGACAGGAAATCTGTCTGTGGACCTTCAGGAGAACTACCGTCTGGCCGAAGTGATCGCCCCGCACGTCAACAAGATTCGCTACAACCCAGGGCATTTGTATCACCACGAGACATCGCGACCGTGGCAGGAAAAAGTGAAATATCTCGTGCAGGTCGCCCGTGACAATGACTGTGCAATGCGAGTCGGTGTGAACTGTGGTTCGGTGGATCCCGCGGTGAAGGAGCGGTATCCGGAGGACGATTCGATTTCACCAATGCTGGAGAGTGCGTGGGAACACTGCGCGGTGCTGGACGAACTGGGTTATGACCGTTACTGCGTGTCACTCAAGGATTCAGATCCGCTGAAGGTGATTGAGGTGAATCGTCGCTTTGCTGAGCGGCGTCCGGATGTGCCTCTGCATTTGGGAGTGACGGAGGCTGGGATGCCTCCTGACGGAATCATCAAGACGCGAATTGCGTTTGAGCAGCTGATCAGCCGGGGAATGGGGGACACGATCCGAGTATCGTTAACGGTTCCGAACAACCGGAAGGCGGAGGAGATTGATGCGGGGCGGCGAATTCTGGAGGACATCGCGGCGGGGCGGGTCAGAAGCGTTGTGGACTACGGCCTGAAAACGCTGAATATCATCAGTTGTCCCAGTTGTTCGCGTGTGGAGAACGAGGCGTTTGTGGAGTTGGCCGAGCAGGTGCGCGAGATGACTCGCTACGCGGAGGCCCACAAGGTGACCATCGCGGTGATGGGGTGTCGCGTGAATGGTCCCGGGGAGACGGACGATGCGGATCTGGGACTCTGGTGTGGCCCGACGCATGTGAATCTGAAACGCGGGCGGGAATCGCTTGGGGCCTACACGTACTCAGAAATCCTTGAAAAGCTCAGGCAGGAACTTGACGACCTGATTGCCCGGCAGACTGCTAGCGTCCGGACCTGAAGCGTTGCAGTCGCTGCAATCGATCCGCGATCTGGCGATAAGCGATCTCAGATTCGGGTGCTGCCTGCCATGCTGCTTCGGCAGCGGCCTGTGACTGTTTGAGGGCGGCGACGGCGTCGTTGTCGCGATCGCGGCGGAGCAGGTTTTTCCATGCCTGCAGATGCACTTCAGAGAGTGCCAGGTGAATTTCAGGATGGTTGGGAAAGATCTGGTGGGCTTCGCTGCACAGGTGCAACCATCCCTGCTGAATGCGTTCGGCCTGTTCGAGTCTATTGTGGATGCGGCATTCTGAGCAGATGGCTGCAATCGGCCTGACCAGTTCGGAGTTCAGGATCTGTGGCAGCAGCTGTGGAGGCAGTTCGAGCAGCTCCATCAGCTGGCTGGATTCTTCAAGGCATTGCCTTGCCGCGTCACTGGAGAATGGTGGTGAGTGTGGCGCTGAGAACAGCGTCTCGGCGATAAAATTGCACACAGCTTCAAGCTGGAGCCCGCGCATGGTGTTTGGTAAGACCCATGTGTCAGAGTGCAGATTTGAGGGGGAGATGGACCTGCCAATTGCGGACGGCTCCCAAAGCAGCATGCGGAAGCGGAGATCCGCAGACATGACGGCAGGTGTACCCACCGGTATGGATTCCGTAATTTGTCGGCGAATTTCTTTGGCGACTTCGCCCTGCCCTGACCATGCAAGGTGCAGACAGTGGATGCGTCCTGCGTCCAGCACTTGTCCCAGCCAGTAGACCTGCTGGCGCTGGTCGGTCATTCGGGAGGCCACCTCGGCACATTGGCAAAGCTTTGCGGCCTGTTCGCGGAGGGACTGGGCCATTGCGTCCCCAGCGACCTCTGAGTGTGGTCGTTTGATGTTTCCGAGGCAGATGCGGACGGCCACGAGTTCCTGGAGGACGCGTTGATCATCGGGGGCAAGCTGATAAGCCTGCTCAAGGAGTCGTTCGGAGTTGCGCATGATCTCCGCAGCGGCATTATAGAGCGGCGCGTGAATGCTGGAATTCATGCGCTCTCCGGCGCGCTGCAGCATCAGACCGAGGCGCAGGAGCTCAGCAGAGTTCTGGGAGTGCTGGGCGAGGGCGTGGTGCGTCTGCTGTGCTGCCCCGGCAGCCAGTCTTTGTGCGGAAACAGCGTCGAGGGCGGCGGCGGGTGTTGCGAGCAGGCTGAGGAAGTCGGCAGGGGCTGCTCCTGGAGTGGCGGTGGTGGCAGTCGCGGTGGCAGTGGTCGCAGGAGCAAAGGGAACGGTCGTAACGGGACGGTTTGGCGGAGGCGAAGGAAAGAGAAACAGTGCGAGCACGGCAAGCAGGAGGATCACGGCGAATGGAGTGACAATACTGAGCGATCGTGTGGAGCGGCGGGCTTCTGGAAGACCTCGGTTGGCTGCCAGCCAGTCATCCAGAGCGGCAGCAAGTTCGCTGGCAGACTGGTAGCGATTTGCGGGGTGTTTCTCAAGGCAGCGAAGGCAGATACGGCTGAGTTGGGGGGACAAACCGGGCAGCAGCCGTTCCGGCGATTGCGGTCGCTGATGAAGAACAGTTTCCAGCAGTTTGTTTTCGGCGCTGGGTGGCAGCGGCGGCTGGCTGGTGAGGAGAGCATAGAGCAGGCTGCCGAGGCCGTGTACATCGGCGGCGGGGGTGAGTGAGTCCGGGGTGAGCAGGAGCTGTTCGGGTGAGGTCCATGGTGGCGTGCCACAGCCGGGCAGCCGGCCGGGGACTTGCGGCGAGGCACCATAGGCTGACTGTGTGGCTGAAATGCCAAAGTCAGAGATGCGGGGGATGGCCAGTTCCCAGGCTTCTCCGCGGGAATAGTCAAGGAGAATATTGGAGGGTTTGAGGTCAAGGTGCAGCACCTGCTGATCGTGCATGGACTGCACGGCCGTGGCGAGTGTACGCACAATTTTTGCTGCTGTGGCTGGTGGAGGCAGTTCACGGTGCAGGCGTTTTGCAAGCGTCTCCCCCGGGACGTATTCGAATACCAGTGCGAACCAGGCTGGTGTTTCCTGAACGCGGTAGAGTCGAACGAGATTGGGGTGCCGCATGCGGGCCGCGATGGTGACTTCGGATAGCCAGCGATCACGGAGGTCGGTATGGCGGGTTGAGTTTGCGGGGAGCAGTTTGAGGGCAATTTCGCGGTGTGTGGAGATTTCGAGTGCGAGCCAGACGAAGGAGGCGGCGCCTGAACCGAGTGGTTTCAGCAGTTGACAGCCAGCGATTTCATCGCCGGCTGCGAGGTCAGCAGTGCTGGTGGGGTTGAGCGGCTGCAGCAGTTCCGGTGGGAGTGACTGGCAACAGGAGGTGGCGGCCTGCTGCAGCTTTGAGCGGCAGGCCGGGCAGTGTTCGACGTGCAGTTCAAGTTCTTCGCGCTGGCCTGAAGTGAGGGAGTCCTGTTCAAGCAGCGGGAGTTCATCAGAGCGGGGGCATGTGGCCGTGGTGGCGTTCATGCCGAGTCCTCGCGGGCTGCTTCCTGCTGGAGCATCTGGTGAACGCGGGAGAAGGCGGCCCAGGCGGAGGCGTAGCGCATTTGGTGTCGGGTGGCGGTTTCGGAGATTTCCAGTCCGAGGATGGCGATGTCGTGAAAGACATCCCAGGAGCGAGCACTGACTCGTTGTCGCACGGCCGCCTGAATCCGGGCAGCTCGGTCAAGCTGCCGTTGGCGGCGGGGGCAATCCGGGTTGATGGCGGGTGGGGCTGTGGGGATATGTGGCAGTGGTGGAGCGGATTCGGCGGCGTACTGCAGTTCGCGGGCGACCCTGCGACGTTCGGTTTTGCGGAAGTCGCTGAGTCGGCAGGAGTGGAGGCAGCGGAGCCAGCCGCGAAAGGAGCGATCGGGGCTGTAGCGGAAGGAGCGAAGTCTTCGGGAGAGTTCGCACCAGAGGATCTGGACCAGTTCCTGGGCGTCGGCTGGGTTTTGAAGGCGTGGCCGTGTCCAGGCTTCGAGGAGGGGGTTGTAGCTGGTGAAGAACCGTTGCCACGCGGAGCGATCGCTCCATGTGTGCAGTCGATCCAGCAGTGAACCGCTGGTGGCGGGGCCGTCGTCGAGCATCGTGTGGATTCCGTGGACGGTGGTTGTGGGGAGGGGCAGCAAGTGGAGGATCGTGTGGCGGTTGCAATCTCCGAGGTAATTTTAGTGGTCGCAGTGTCAGGATGCGAGTAACTCAGTATGAGCTGGGGAGTGAAACTCACGACTTGCTGCAGGAGCGGACAAACACGAGGG
The DNA here is from genome assembly GCA_040382995.1 of Planctomycetaceae bacterium. Taxonomy (GTDB): domain Bacteria; phylum Planctomycetota; class Planctomycetia; order Planctomycetales; family Planctomycetaceae; genus SXXK01. The sequence continues at coordinate 4,987 of JBEIEK010000133.1, read as the reverse complement.
CGTCGCTGCGAGCTTTTCGCGGGAGTCGCAGCTGGTGCATCATCTGCCGACGCCCTGAGCCGCCGGCTTTCGGGTTTTGGCGGCTTTGAGGTCGTAGTTGGATTCACCGACGATGTCGGTGAGTCCCTGCAGGAATTCAGGCCCGATATTGACACGGCAATCGGTGCCTGTGGTGAGCACGTAGCGGAGTCTGGCGGGGGCCGAATCGCTGGAGGTCGGCGGTTCGGCACCTGTTTGTTTGCGGCTGTTTTCGGCCCATGAGTCGACCAGCAGAATCACGTCGGTATTGCCGGGAAACCTGGAAATAAGTCCTCTGACGCGCTGAATTTCGGCGGCGGTGTGCAGACCTTTTTCCAGTCGGATGGCGATTTGAGCGGTGAATTCGCGATCGGCCTGATCGAGGGTGTGGATGCGGTTGACGATGAGGTTGGGTTCACGGCTGCGGCGGTCGACTTTGCCGGAGACGATGACCACGTTTTCAGTCTTGATGACTTCTTCGTAGCGTGCGTAGTCTTCGGGCCAGGCGATGCAGCGGATGATGCCCGAGGGATCTTCGAGGTCGAAGTTGGCGTAGCGGGTGTGGTTGTTGCGGCTTGGTTTTTTGGCAGTGGCGAGTTTGATCGAGGAGATCATGCCACCGACGACGACCTGGGCACCGTCTTCAAGTTCCGCCAGTTCCGCGTTGCGATTGGCGGCATAGCGTTCGACGCGGCGGGCATGCTGAGTGAGCGGATGTGAAGTGAGGTAGAAGCCGATGGTGTCCTTTTCGTGCTGCAGTTTGACGGCATGAGTCCAGTCGGGGACATCCGGCAGAGAGCCTGTGGAGGCAGAGCCTGTTTGTCCAGTTTTGGGCTGATCATCGTCATCGCCACCGAAGAGGCTTTTTTGTCCCCGGGCTTTGTCCTTTTGTCTGGAGGCAGCGGATTGTACAGCGCGTTCGACGACGGCCTGCTGCTGGGCGCGATTACCGGGGAGTGAATCGAGTGCGCCGGCCTTGATGAGCGTTTCGATGGCGCCCTTCGTAAGCAGTTTGGGATCGACTCGTTCAGCGAGGTCGAAGATGTCACGGAAAGGACCGCGGGCGATTCGTTCATCGACGATGGCTTTGACGGCGGCTTCACCGACGCCGCGAATGGCGCCCAGTCCAAAGGTGATTTTGTCTTCAAGGATCCCGAAGTCGACTTCGGAGCGGTTGATGTCGGGGGGCAGGATTTCAATTTTCATCCGCCGGGCATCATCCACATGTTCGCTGATGCGTTCTGTGCTTTCCATTTCACAGCTGAGCAGTGCGGCCATGAATTCGACGGGATAGTGGGCCTTGAGAAAGGCGGTTTCCCAGGCGATGAGTCCGTAGGCGGTGGAGTGGGACTTGTTGAAGCCGTAACCGGCGAAGGCCACGATCAGGTTCCAGAGTTCCTGGGCGACCTGTTCGGGGATGCCATTACTGACTGCACCGGAGATGTAGTCTGAATGGAACCCGGTGATGACCTTTTCCTGTTTCTTGCTGATCGCCTTAATGCACTTGTAGGCTTTGGAGAGTTCGATGTTGCCGACGCGGTTCAGAATCCGCATCACCTGTTCCTGGTAGACCATCACGCCGTAGGTTTCCGACAGCACCTCGTCGACGGTGGGGTGCACCTTGCGGGGTGGTTTGCGTCCGTGCTTGACGTCCACGTATTCCATCACCATGCCGCCTTCCAGCGGACCGGGGCGGTAGAGTGCGGAGGTGGCGATGATGTCGGCGAAGCAGTCCGGCTTCATCTTGGTGAGCAGGTCGCGCATGCCGCCGGATTCAAGCTGAAAAACACCTTTGGTTTCGCCGCGCTGCAGCAACGCGAAGGTGCGGGCGTCGGTGAGGTTGGTTTTGACCTGTTCAAGGTCGAAATCGGGGTAGCGACGTTTGACGTTCTGGACAGCCTTGTCGAGGATGGTGAGGTTGCGGAGTCCGAGGAAGTCCATTTTCAGGAGTCCCACTTTTTCCACAGTGGGACCGTCCCATTGGGTGATGATGTCTTCCTTGCCGGTGATGGTCTGCAGGGGCAGCACGGTATCCAGTGGGACGTCCGCGATGACGACACCGGCGGCGTGTGTGCCGGCGCTGCGGGCAAGTCCTTCGACGGCGATGGCGAATTCCAGCAGTTTGCGGGCGACCGGGTCGGTGTCTCGAGCCGCTTTCAGATCCGCACTTTCTTCAATGGCATCCTTGAGACGGATATTGAGCGTATCGGGGACCATTTTGGCAAGTTCGTTGACGCGTGCGAGGGGCACATTGAGCGCGCGGCCGACGTCGCGGATGGCGTTCTTGGCCTTGAGTGTGCCGTAGGTTCCGATCTGGGCGACGTTGCGTTCGCCGTATTTGGCTTTGGTGTAGTCGATGACCATCTGTCGACGGTCGCGGCAGAAGTCGATATCGATATCGGGGGGTTCGTTACGGCTGGGGTCGAGAAAGCGTTCGAAGAGCAGGTCGTACTTGAGTGGGCAGACGTCGCCGAGGCGCAGCAGGTAGGCCACGATGGCTCCGCAGGCCGAACCGCGGGCGCCGCAGGGAATGCCATTGCGGCGGGCGAATTCCACGAAGTCCCAGACGATCAGGAAGTAGCTGGCGTAGCCCTTGGATTCGATGACGCTGAGTTCGTAGTCGAGTCGTTTCCAGTGAGCATCGGTGAGTTCGTCGCCGTAGCGTTCGTACATGCGATCGCGGCAAAGATCCCGGAGGTACTGGATGTCGGTGTTGCCATTGGGCGGGCGGAAAACCGGATACAGCTTGCGATCACCCAGCTGCATGTCGACGCGGTCAGCGATTTCCTGGGAGCGAGCGACGGCGTCTTCGAGGCCAGGGAAGCGGCCATACATTTCCTCCGGCGGGCAGACATGGAGCCCGTCGTGTTCCATCTTCATGCGTTTTTCATCGTCAACGGTGGTGCGGGTGTTGACGCAGAGCATGACGTCCTGGACTTTGGCGTCAGCCTGAGTGAGATAATGGGCGTCGTTGGTGGCGACCAGCGGCAACCCCATCTCGCGGGCGAGGTCGACGGTGCGTTCCAGACATTGTCGCTGGATCTCGAAGCCGGAGTTTTGAATTTCAAGGTAGAAGCGGTCGCCGAAGACGCGGGTATACCATTCAGCAAGCCGCCGGGCTTCGTCCATGTTGTCGGCGAGAAGCAACCGGGAGAGTTCTGAGGAGGCGCAGCCGGAGAGGCAGATGATGCCTTCGTTGCATTCTTCCAGCAGCGGTCGGTCGATACGGGGTTTGTAGTAGAAGCCTTCGAGGTAGGCGGCGGAAGACAGGCGAATGAGGTTATCAAACCCCTTGCGATTCATGGCCAGCAGCGTCAGGTGGGTGGCAGCTTCCTTCTGTCGGCTGGCACTGCGATCGGTACGGACGCCAGGTGCCACGTAGGCTTCGTAGCCGAGAATGGGTTTGACGCCGCCGGACTTGCAGGCGTTGTAGAATTCAATGGCGCCGTAGAGGTTGCCGTGATCGGTGATGGCAATGGAGTTCATGCCATGCGACTTCACATGCGACACCAGATCCGGAATGCGGTTGACCCCATCCAGCAGGCTGTAGTGCGTGTGGCAGTGCAGATGAGCAAACGGGCGACCGGAAGGGGCGACAGGAGCAGCAGCGGGAGCGGGGTCAGCCATGGGCGAATCCGTTCGGAGGTGAGATTCCACCGCTCATAGCGGTGGACGAGCGCACCACATCCAATCTGATCGAACTACAACGCGTACGCTCGCTGGGTCCGATTATACCGCAAGGTCCAATCGATTGAAGCGTTTCAACGCCAAGCCACCCAAAACGCCCGCGTTCGCATCGCCTCTGCTGGTTAGAAACTCTGTAGAAAGAGCGCTTCAGTTGTCAGTGAACTCTTCATTTTTCAACCGAAGTAACTTCATCAAGGGGGTGCTGCCGCCAGCAAGAATTCCTGCGGATCGGTTTCTCCTTCAAAAACCAATTTGCTCAGCTTGCAACGCCCTTACGCCGACTCCACCGAGTTCGACAAGAAGTCGTTCGACGGTGGACAGTGTCTATTGCTGTTTCTGAGTACGAAGCCGAGAAAAACACCCGTAACTTTTGCATGATCAAACACGAAAGGGCTCTGGCAGATACACAACTCTGCAGTCGCGGTGCTGTATGAGATCTACATTTAGAGTTGAGCTAACCGCAATATGGAAAAGTTCAGGAACAGATGCGGAAACCAAATTGCCAGAGCCCTGTCACCGCCTTAAGCTTACCTGGAAGCCGCAACAGTGGGAGTATCATTGGGCGGTAAGCCCTGCTCTTTTGGCCATAGCTTTTCGGCAAGCATCTCCAGCAATGTCATACCAGCTTTCGGCAAGTCAGTTTTGGACCTGTCCCCACGCACACTTCTCCTGGCAGTTTCAAAAACAGATCCTTTCCTTTTTCTTGGAACAAGCCTACGCCTCTCTGACATTGGAAATTGAACCTTAGAGTGAGAAAAATCGATTGCCATATACACTAATCAACAGACCCGCGCTGGGCCGTTGGGAATTTGAACGTTCAAAAATTTTCAGCCTAGCCCCGACTGGCCGGCTAGATGGACCCAAATTCAAGAAAAACAACAGCGCCGAGGGCCAACACGTCCCGACTTTGGGACAAAGAGGACCGCCAACTGTCCCAAAGCTGCTACAATCCTAGCACCTGTATCGCGAAGAAAATGGGCAAAAGGACTGTATTTCAACGCAAATTCAAGTTTTTCGCAACGGCAGTATCGCAGAGCCGATACGCCATAGCAAGTGTCCGCAAAGGTTGCGCCGGTGAGAGTGTTTCTGCTGATCCTGCCGGTTCACCGCGAGAGAGTCGCCGTGCCAACGGCGGGCCGATCGGCAGATCGCCGAACTCGCTGATTCCAGGGGGACGGGATCATAACTCGGCGGTGTGGCCCATCCGGCCATCTTTGCTCAAGTGCCTCTGGCGGGGAGAGGCCGCGGCTGGGCCGCGGTGTGGCGGGGCCGTGACGGCAAT
>JBEIEK010000132.1:0-14335 GCA_040382995.1 Planctomycetaceae bacterium | reverse complement strand
CGAAGAACGCACCGCCGAATCCTTCAGACAGGGCTTCTGGAGATTCCGACTCACCAATACAGATCCACCCACCGTCGCCGAACTTGAATTCGTGCGTTCCACCAATAACAACACGTGGGGCCTCGGCATCAGCGAAGAAGGCCTGATCTTCGGCTCCACCGCAAATCACAACCCCAGCACCTTCATGCCCATTGCCAACCGCTACTACGAAAAAGTCCGTGGCTGGGCACCCACGGATATCGGCACCATCGCCGATACGCATCTGTTCAAACCCATCACCGAAAATGTCCGACAGGTGGACCAGTTCGGCGGCTATACCGCAGGTGCAGGGCATGCCCTCTACACCGCTCGCACCTTCCCCCGCCAGTGGTGGAATAAAACCGCCTTCGTCTGCGAACCCACAGGTCACCTTGTCGGTACCTTCATCCTCCGCCGTGATGGAACCGGCTATAAATCCACCAGCCCCACCAACCTCATCGCCTCCGATGATGAATGGGCCTCACCCATCATGGCCGAGATCGGCCCCGATGGCGCCGTCTGGGTGCTCGATTGGTACAACTACATCATTCAGCACAACCCCACGCCCCAGGGCTTCAAAACCGGTAAAGGCAACGCATACGAAAGCGAACTTCGCGACAAACGCCATGGCCGCATTTATCGCGTGGTACCCGTCGCCGCCCAGTCTGGTCAGGCCCCCGCTGATCAACTGCATCCATGGCAGCCCCTCCACACTGCATCCTCCGCACAACTCGTCGAAACCCTTCGCCATCCCTCGATGCCCTGGAGACTCCACGCCCAGCGCCTGCTCGTCGAACGACAGGCCGTCAATGCCGTCCCCGCGCTTCTTCAACTTGCCGCTGATCCATCCACAGACGACATCGGACTGAATCCCGGCGTTCTGCACGCCCTCTGGACGCTGCAGGCACTCGACCTTGCCGATCCCACGCCCCTCGTGAAGGCCGCCCAGACGGCTCTCAACCACCAATCCGCCGGCGTACGTCGCAACGCTGCCGCCGTTCTCGCACTCCTGCCGGCCGGACACTCCGCACTCCTCGCCAGCGGTGCACTCACATCAGACACTGACCCCCAGGCTCGACTGCAGGGTATCCTCGGGCTCGCCGATATCCCGACTCATGATGATGCCGGCCCGCTGCTGGCCACCGCCATTCGCAAACCCGGACTCGACATCTGGGAAAATGATGCCATCACCTGCGCAGCCGCTGTCCACGCCACCCCGTTCCTGAAAGCCCTCGGTCACGACGATTCCGCACTCCCCGCGCCCGCTGTCCGCACGACGCAACTCGTCGCCGAACACATCGCCCGCAGCCGCCCTGATGTCGCTCAGCTACAAAACCTCCTCGCCGCACTCGATCAGACCACCCCACAACTGCTCGAACTTGTCATTCGCGGTCTCATCGAAGGCTGGCCCCGGGATCATCGACTCAAGGCCACCCCTGAACTCGAAAAAACGCTCACCGCACTCCTCGAGAAAGTGCCCGCTGCCAGCCGCGGCAAACTCCTGCAACTCGCCACCCTCTGCGGCTCCACGGCTCTTGATGCCTATGCCCGCGAAATCATCGACGCACTCCTCAAAACTGCCAGCAACTCAGACACAGACGTCCCCGCCCGCGTCGCCGCCGCAAAGGAAGCCGTCAGCTTCCAGACAGACAACCGCGAAATCCTCAGCGCCGTACTCGCCAATCTCACCACAACCTCACAGCCGGAACTCGCCGCAGGACTCATCGAAGCTGCAGCCCTCAGCACCGCTGATGCCCTCGGCCCCGCTCTTATCGAACGCAGCAGCGCACTCACGCCGCAGGCCCGCTCTGCCACCATCCGCGTGCTGCTCTCACGACCTGCCACCACAAAAGCCCTGCTCGATGCCTTCGCCGCAGGCACCATGGAACTCGGTGACCTCACACTCGATCAGAAACAGGCACTCCGCGCACACCCGGACCGCGATGTTCGCTCCGCTGCTGAAAAAATCATGGCCGCCGGCGGCGGACTTCCCGATGCCGACCGCGACAAAGTTCTCAAGTCACTCCTGCCGCTCTGCGAACAGGAAGGTGACGTCCCCGCTGGCAAAGCCATGTACGTCAAACACTGCTCAAAATGCCATATCCATGGCTCAGATGGCAAAGCGATCGGTCCCAACCTGACCGGCATGGCCGTCCACCCCAAACACGAACTGCTCACTCACATCATCGACCCCAGCCGCAGCGTTGAAGGCAACTTTCGGATCTATACGGTCGTCAAGGCCGATGGAGTCATCGTGAATGGGATGCTTGCCGGAGAATCTCGGACCGCCATCACCCTCATCGACACCGAAGGCAAGGAAAATCAGATCGCTCGGGAAGACATCGAGGAACTTGTTCGTTCCCGCAAATCACTCATGCCCGAGGGCTTCGAAAAACAGATGTCCGCTGAAGAACTCTCCAACCTCCTCAGCTTCCTCACGGACAAAGGCAAATTCCTCCCCATTTCTCTCGACCGCTACGCCACCGCCATCAGCACCAAAGGGCTCTTCAGCAACGATGACAACGGCCCCGACCGCATGATCTTCGGAGACTGGACTCCCAAAATCTTCAAAGACATCCCCTTCCTGCTCACCGATCCCCGCGGACGCAGCGTTCCCAATATCATCCTCCTCTATGGACCTCGAGGACCACTGCCGCCCAAAATGCCCAAAGCAGTCTCCCTCCCCGTCAACTCCGCCGCCAAAGCCATCCACCTCCTCAGTGGCGTCGGAGGCTGGAGCTTTCCGTTTGAACAGGAAAAGAGCGTCTCAATGATCGTCCGCCTGCACTATCAGGGCGGCGAACAGGAAGATCTTCCGCTGCTCAACAGTGTCCACTTCGCCGACTACATTCGCCGTGTCGATGTACCGGGATCCGAATTCGCATACATGCTCGGCGGACAACAAATCCGCAAGCTCACCGTCACTCCCTCCAAACCCGCCATCATCGAATCACTCGAACTCGTTAAAGGCCCCGACGATACAGCCCCCATCGTCATGGCCGTCACCGTCGAACGCCCCTGAACACCACAATGGCATTCGCCAACAAAAATGGCTCCGCAGACCGGCATTTATGGGAGGGCCGATCGCGGAGCCATTGGGATTGAATGGTTAGGCTGGTGGCGTGAACCGCTTAGCGATAAGCGGCGCCCGTCGCCTTGCGTCCCGCGCTCCATTTGGGATGCGTGTGGTGCCAGGAACTCCGCATGTCAGAGCGGCTGCGGGTCTGAAACACTCCCAGAACGCGCCCCGAGCTCCAGCTGGTCGTGCTACCGTTACTGACGCTCGGTGAGACCTGTTTTGCAGCAGTGCTGCAGGTACGACAGACCAGCTGTTCACCCGCAGCTGCCACTGTCGAGAGTGCACACAGCACCACACCACAGAGAACCGCCGAAATTCGACAACTTTTCATCGCAATCTCCCCTTAACTGCAAAGACCTTCGAACAGTCGATCTCGCTGCCAGGCCAATCCCTTGCGGCACCGTCAACTGCCGCTGCAGAAGAAGGCAACTGGAGTGCCACAGCTGAGCGAAAATTCGAACACACCTGTGCGGTCCCGCGCAATCAGCGATTTCACAGCGTCTCTTTCACTCTCGGCAACTTCTGCCGATCGCTGGCTGTCGTCATGGAGTGACACCTGCGGGGAGCTGGGTGACAGACAACTGTCACCACTTGTTGACAGTCAGGATTGTCTCACGACTTCCTGAGTACCATTCAGTAAAAAACCGTCCAGTCCGTTCCTGCATTTCCATTGCCTCCGTCTCCAGCCTGCTTAAACTCGGACTGGGAAGCTCTTCGGAGGGCAACAAGGTGGAACAGGACTGTTACCGAATACTGGCAGACGCAACCTATGACTGGGAAAGCTGGCTTACCAGCGATGGTGTCGTGCGCTGGGTGAATCCTGCGGTCCAGCGTTTCACCGGCTGGACTGCAGCGGAGTGTCTGGCGCTGACCGACTATCCGCTGCCCCTGGTGCATGCAGAGGATCGTGGTCATGTGGCTGCGTTATTGTCCGCGGGGATATCTGGAGCGACGGGGAATGATGTGGAGTTTCGTGTCGTGCATCGACTGGGAGGCCTGCTGCACGTGGCCGCTTCGTGGCAGCCAGTTGAGATCGCAGGATACCCGCGGGGTCTCCGTTTGAGCATCCGGGATATCTCGATGCGCAAGTCGGCCGAACGAGCCTTGCGGGGAAGTGAGTCTCTGTACAGGTCGATTGTGGCTGGAGCATGGGAGGGGATCTGGCTGCTGGATGTGGAGGGCAGAACAGAGTTTGTCAATCAGCGGATGGCAGAGTTGTTGGGAGCTTCGGTGGAACAGCTGCAGGGAGCTTGTCTGAATGAGTTTTTGGAAGGTTCGTTGCGGACTGAGCTGCGTGGTGAGCGTTCGCGGGTGATGCTCCGCAATCGACGCGGTGAAGCGATCAACGTTTTTCTTTCAGCAGCACCGCGGAGAACAGCAGAGGGTGGATTTGGCGGATTCGTCCTGATGGCGCTCGAAGAACACAACGGAGGCGGCTGTACAGCGGAACCGGCCGCAGGTGGTGGTGCTGCTGCGGGACGGCTGGCGGACCTCAGTCGCGTCGTGGCGCAGGTGGCCCATGAAATCAACAATCCACTGGCAAGCGTGCGAAACGCGCTGCGGCTGTCGGGAACAGTGGAGAGTCTTCAACTGCAGTTGCCACTGGATGAGTTTCGGCAAATCCTGTTTAACATTCTGACGAATGCGATCGAGGCATCGCAGGCGGGCGATGAGGTGCAGATGAGCGTGGTTGAGTTGCCGACGGGGGCCATTGAACTTCGCATCCGGGATGTCGGGCATGGAATTCCGGATGCTGCACGTCCGCGGCTTTTTGAACCCTTCTTCTCCACGCGGACTCAACGCGACGGTAGTGATCATGGAGTGCGTGGAATGGGACTGGCGATCTGTCGCAACCTTGCCGAACGACTGGGATTGACGATTGACTACAGCACACAGGAGGGAGTGGGCACGGAGTTTCGAGTTGGGATTCCGGCAGGTCGGAGGGCCAGCTGATGCAGATTCGCAGGCGACCGATACTGCTTGTGGATGACGAGCCACTCTATCGCACATCCACCGCGGCGTTACTCAGAAACTCCGGCTACCTGGTGACCACTGCTGCATCGACCGAAGACGCCATGCGGCTCATTCGCGAACAGCCAGTGGGGCTGGCAATGGTGGACCTGAACTTACCCGGCAATGAAAAGCTGGAACTTCTGCGATTCCTGCGTGAACAGTTTCCGGACGTGCCGGTAATGGTCGTGACCGGGCATCCCTCACTGCCAACGGCCATTGCCAGTCTGCGACTGCGAATCACCGACTATCTGCTCAAGCCGGTCAAGTACGAAGAACTTCTGGAAGCGGTGCGGAGGGTGTTGCCGTCTGCTGAGAAGGCGGGCGAAGAACCCGACAACGGTCGCCCTCTTGAGCTAACCAGCCGCTCACCAGCGATGCGACAGGTTCTGGACGTGGCCAGACGAGTCGCTCAGACGGACGTAAATATCCTGATCACAGGGGAAACTGGCACGGGTAAGGAAGTGGCGGCGAGGGAAATTCACCGACTCAGCCAGAGAAGCAAACATGCGTTTCAGCCGATTGACTGTGCAGCAATTCCGGAAGGCCTGCTTGAGTCCACGCTGTTCGGCCACGCTCGCGGTGCCTTTACAGGTGCGGTCGGTCGGAGAGATGGCTTGTTGATGCAATGCCACGGAGGGACCGCATTTCTGGATGAAGTGGGCGAACTTCCGCTGATGCTTCAGGCCAAATTTCTGCGGACAATTCAGAATGAATCCTTCACACCGGTCGGTGAAAATAGAGAGATTCGAATCGATACGCGTTTCGTCTCAGCCACCAGCAGGGATCTGGAACTGGAAATTGCCGCCGGGCGATTTCGCCGCGACCTGTACTATCGTCTGGCTGTGATTCATCTGAAGCTGCCTCCCCTGCGAGAACGCATGGAAGACATCGAAGCGATTGTCGAAGACCTCTTCCGGCAACTCCGCACAACTCAACAGTCTGCTGAAGACTTCAGCCCTGAAGCGTGGGCATTACTGCGTCGGCACGCATGGCCCGGCAATGTTCGGGAACTGCGAAATGTGGTGGAACGGGGATTGAGTCTCGCACGGGGGCGCTGGATTGAAGCAACTGACCTTCCAGCGGAAATCGCAACCGGCGGAGCTGAATATGACGCCAGACCTGAATCGTGGCCTGCTGCAACAGTCGCAGCAAACAGGCCGATGGATCGTGTGGCAGCAGAACGCGAGTATCTGGTGAATCTGCTGCGGATGTCAGGTGGCAATGTGACACAGGCTGCCGAACAAGCCGGGGTTTCCCGCCAGGGCCTGCACAGAATTCTCCATCGGCACGGCATCACGGCGAGAGAGTTTCGCGGAAAAACTTCAGACGAGCAGTGCCGCTGAACACTGTCCCCGCTGCCCCCTGAAATGCACGGGGCGAAAGGCGTATATGACGGCATTGGCGCGACTTGATCTGAGCTTATCGCTGCAATGACCCTCCGCCACTCCGCGGCAATGGTCGTTACCCGAATGACCGACCAATTGACGTCAGCCACACAATTCCCCTCAGCAGGATTGACAACCCCCAAACCTGCCCCCATCATCTGCACCGGTCACTCACGTTCAATCTTCAGCTCAGATCGTGTCACCCAGGAAGGAACCGATCATGGACACGTATGCCGTTATCGATGTGGAAACAACCGGATTGTCTCCCAGCATGGGCGATGCCATCGTGGAACTGGGTGTCGTTGTGCTCGATCGGCACTTTCGCGTGACGCGTCTTTTCAATTCGCTGATCAATCCCGGGCGCTTTATACCGGCAGTCGCCACCGCCGTTCATGGCATCACCAACGCCGATGTACGCAAGGCTCCGGCGTTCCGCGATCTGCTCCCGGAGTTCCTTGAATGCCTCAGCGGCACCACGCATTTCGTCGCTCACAACCTGCCCTTCGACCGACGATTTCTCACCGCGGAACTTGAAGAAGCCGGCGTTGATATCCTCGATACACTCGAGCCCGTCTGCACGATGAAGATGGCCCGCAGGCAGCAGGTGGCCGCCAATGCCCGGCTCGCCACGGTTATGGACGCGCTCGGCATCCCTTCAAATTTCCACCTGCACAGCGCACTGATCGACGCCGCCGCGGCAGCGCGAGTACTCACGCTGCTCCAACAGTCCCCCACCAGCTCTCCTGCCGTATCAGCGACCTCAGCCGCACCTGCCACCCTCCACCGGCAGCACTCACCAAACAGCATTCAGCGGCCCCGCATGAACCACCGCGATTCTCTCTGCTGCCTGACAGCGATGGGACTGAACTTCGCCGATTGTGCAATGGTGACTTCCGGAGTTATCTGCGATTAGACCTGGGAAGTGATGGACTTCGGCCGGAAAACGGCTGGGGGGGACATTTCGTAGAGCGAAACGCGACTATTGGCAACGCGTTGGAATTCACATCACGCGCGGGCCATCTCCCGCACGTCAGCTTCAGCTTTTGAACCGTGCCACTATGCCTGAACAAATCTCGGTTTCCCCAAATTTCCCCATGCATTTTGGATGACTCTCACGCGACGGCCGAAGATAATTCCGGCAGCCTCCGCCGTCCCCTGCCCCGCTCCCGCGCCCCATGCCCATCCCGCCTCCGACCTATGCAAACTCTTTCGGCAGATTCCCCTTCTTTTCTCTCCCGCGTGGCCCGCAGCGTCCATCGAAGCGACAGCCTGTGGGTCCCATTCCTCGTGGTATGCACCTGTCTGATCTCTTCCGCCACCGCCGACGAACGATTGTTGTTTTTTGAGTCCCGGATCCGTCCGGTGCTCGTCAAACATTGCTACTCCTGCCACAGCCAGTCCGCCAAAACCCTTCAGGGCGGACTTCGGCTGGATCTGCGGGCTGGCTGGCAACAGGGAGGTGATTCAGGTGTCCCGGCTGTTATTCCCGGGAACCCGGACGCCAGTCCTCTGCTGCAGGCCGTTCGCCATGTCGGCGAAGTTTCGGCCATGCCTCCCAACCAGCCGCAACTGCCCGCAGATGTGGCCACCGATCTGTCCACATGGATTCGCGACGGCGCCGTGGACCCACGCGACGGTACGTTCACCAAACCCGACCGTGCGGCCGAATGGGAAACAACGTTCCAGCAGCGGCAGCAGTGGTGGAGCCTGCAGCCGCTCAGTGACCCAACTGTTCCCGGCGATGATTCGGGCTGGCCGCGTAATTCCATCGACAATTTCATCTCCTCTCGGCTCTTCCACCAGCAGCTCCAGCCTGCCCCTGAAGCTGACCGTCGTACACTGGCACGCCGACTCAGCTTCGCACTTATCGGGCTCCCCCCCAACCCGGGACAGCTCAAAACATATCTCACCGACAGTTCCCTCGCGGCTGACGACAATTACATCAACTCACTCCTTGCCAGCCCTCATTTCGGCGAACGCTGGGCGCGACACTGGATGGACATCGTCCACTACGCAGATACTCACGGCTACGAATGGGACGTGCCTGCCAAGAATGCCTGGCGCTACCGCGACTACATCATCCGCGCCTTCAACTCCGATGTGCCCTACAACCGGTTCGTCCAGGAACAGCTCGCCGGCGATCTGCTCCCGCCCCGCATCAACACTGAAACCAACACCAACGAAGCAGCGATCGGACCGCTCATGCTGCGACTTGGTGAACGTCGCCACGGTGATAATTCCGCCATCGAAGGTGTCACCCAGGAAGCTGTTGCCAATATGATTGACACAATCGGCAAGGGCTTTCTCGCCACAACGCTTGCCTGTGCCCAGTGTCATGATCACAAGCTCGATGCCATCGAACAGCGCGACTACTACTCGCTCGCCGGAATGCTCATGAGCACCCGCTACAGTGCGCGTTCCATCGACGCCACCGATCCCAACCTGCAGATCCTCGAACAGCTCCGCAGCATCCGCACCCAGCTGCGTGCCGCACTTGCCAAACGCTGGCTCGCAGCCACCGCCCCCACGACCGCCAGCCCAGCATTCACTCAGCTCAGCACCTTTGCTGCAGATGGCACCGCCGTCACGGCATTCCCGGCGACGCTGGCGAACTTCAGCCGCCGCGGAAGCACGCAGCCTGTCACCGCCGAAGAACTCCACCGTGAGCACCAGCAGCGAATCGCCGCCAACACTGCCAACCTCACGTTACTTGCAGATTTCACGCTCCCTGATCCCACCGCCGCGGGCGGTTGGCGCTGGGAAGGCTTCGGCATGCAGCACGGGCTTGTCACCGACGGTGAACTTGCCGTCGCCGAAGAAGGTGACGAGGCCCTCCGACATCTGCTTCCGGCAGGTCGCTGGTCCTACACCTGGTCCTCGCGACTTGCCGGTTCGCTCCAAAGCCCGGCCTTCGATCCGCTCCAGCCAGTCACCTTTTCGCTCGAAGCTACCTCCGGCAAGTTCGCCTCTCAGTCGTTCATCGTCGACCGTGCACTCAACCCGGAACGACTCCAGTTCCCCAGCCGCCCGTTTCCTGTCTGGCAGACACTCACCGCCGGTCGCTTCGACTCGCTCGAAGGCACCATCGATGCTGCCCCCCGCCGAGTCTACTTTGAGCTTGCCACGAAATCGCTCAATAACTACTTCCCGCCGCGTATCGGCTACGGTGGCGTCAGTGAAGCCGAAGTTGCCGACCAGCGTTCGTGGTTCGGTGTTTCCAGAATCTACCGTCACGAACCGGGCAAGCCACCGTTGGATGACCTCGCCCGCTTCCTGCCGCTGTTCTCTGACTTCGCAGCCGAACCCGACTGGAACCTCAGACTCACACGACTCCTGCATGCTGCCGTCCAGCGCTGGGAACGTTCCGCCAGCACTCCCGCCGATGTCGCCCTGCTGAACGACGCGATCCAAACAAAACTGCTCCCCATCGATCTCGCCGGGGACCCCGCAACCGCCCGACTCATCACCCTCTGGCGCGAGCTCGAGCAGAAAATACAGCCCGATCAAACCGCCGGGTCTGCCGCAGAATGGAATGAAGGTTTCGACGATCGGCTCGCCGTCCGCGGCGTCTACACCGACCTTGCCGAAACCGTCCCCCGTGGCTCTGTAAGACTCTTCCCCCACACCAGTCCGCTCGCACCGGGCGACAGTGGCCGACTGCGCTGGACGCTCCAGATCACAGACCCGGCCAACCCGCTGTTTGCCCGCGTGTGGGTCAATCGCGTCTGGCACTTTCTCTTCGGCAGCGGTCTGGTGCGCACCACCGACGATTTCGGACATCTCGGCGAACTCCCCAGCCACCCCGAACTGCTCGATCACCTCGCCTCCGAATTCATCCGCGATGGCTGGTCCACCAAGCGGCTCATTCACCGTATCGTCAGTTCCGCCACATGGCGACAGTCCAGTGTCCCTGATCCGCACGCTCTCGAAGTCGACCCCGAAAACCGACTGTGGCATCACCATCCCCTCAGACGACTCGAAGCCGAAGCCATCCGTGATGCGATCCTCGCCGTCTCCGGTCGCCTTGACCCTGCCCTGTATGGCCCCCCGATCGAACCCTGGCGCACCGCGGAAGACTCGTCCAAACGTCTCTTCCGAGGACCGCTGGACGGCAATGGTCGCCGCAGTCTGTATCTGGAAATGACGTTGATGGAGCCGCCCCGCTTCCTTGCACTGTTCAACCAGCCGTTGCCGCGGCAAACCAACGGACGTCGTGACGTGACGAATACCCCTGATCAGGCCCTTGCTCTGCTTAACGACCCATTCGTAATTGAAGCAGCACGCATCTGGAGCAGCAGGCTTACGACTGACGACGCGTCCAGCGTCCCCACGCGCGCCGCCCAAATGCTCGAAACTGCCCTCTCACGCCCGGCAACTCCCGAAGAAGTCACCGAACTCTCCCAGCTCCTGCTGAACTCCGCCAAACTCCGCTCGGTCCCGCCCGACCAGCTGCTCACCCACCAGCCGCTATGGCAGGATGCCGCCCACGCCGTGCTCAATCTCAAGGAGTTCCTCTATGTCCCCTGAACCCCATGAATCTTCCCGCCGTGACTTCCTGCAGCATTCCCGGCTCGGATTCGGCTGGCTCGCATTCACCGGTTTGGCCACGCAACTCGCTGCTGCCGGCACTCCCCTGCCCCATGCTGTTCCCCGTGCTCGCCGAGTGATTTTCCTGTTTATGGACGGAGGCGTTTCTCACGTCGACACGTTCGACCCCAAACCGGAACTCAGCCGTCGCAGTGGCCAGCCAGCCAAATGGCGGCCGGATCCCAAATCCCAGGCAGTCAGTGCCGGCCGAAAATGGCTCGGGAGCCCCTGGAACTTTCGTCAGCACGGGCACTCGGGGTTATGGGTCAGCAGTCTCTTTCCGCACCAGTCCCGCGTCGTCGATGACCTCTGCATCATTCGCTCCCTCACAGGCGAAACGCCCCTCCACGGAGCCCAATCCCTGCTCCTGCACACCGGTCGCTCCGTTGCTGCCGCCCCCAGCATCGGCTCATGGATCTCCTGGGGACTCGGCTGCGAAAATCAGCAACTTCCCGGCTACGTGCTCCTCAACAACGACTGGATTCCCAACGGTGGCTTCCAGAACTTCGCCAGCTCCTTCCTCCCAGCCATCCACCAGGCTGCGCTGGTACGTGCCAAGGGCACTCCTGTCGACAATATCCAGCCCAGCGACACCCCCGAAATCCAGCGAGCCAAACTCAGTTTCCTCTCCAGCACCGACAGCCGCTTCGCCCAGCACCAAAACAACTCCGTCGACATTGAATCCGCCATTCGCAACTACGAAACCGCAGCCCGCATGCAGACGCTGGTTCCTGGACTCTGCGATGTCACCGCCGAGACCCCAGCCACTTTGGCACTCTATGGCGTCGACCGCAGCAACCCCTACGAACAGCTGTACTCCCTGCAATGCCTCCGTGCCCGCCGAATGATCGAAGCCGGAGTCCGTTTTGTTGAAGTCACCTGCCCCAACACCCACGGCAATAACTCACCATGGGACCAGCACGGTGAACTCAAGCTCCGACACGAAGAAAACGCACGCATCACCGACCAGCCCGTGACAGCGCTCCTGATCGATCTCAAGCAGCGCGGACTGCTCGATGACACGCTCGTTGTCTGGGCCGGCGAGATGGGCCGCACACCGCACAGTTCAGGCAGTGATGGACGCGACCATCATGTGAGCGGCTACAGCATCTGGATGGCTGGTGCCGGTATCCGTGGTGGCACGACGTTCGGCGCCACCGACGAAATGGGAATGAGCGCCGTGGAAAACGCCATCGATATTCACGATGTGCATGCCACCATCCTGCACCTGCTCGGCATCGACCACGAACAGCTCACTTTTCGCTTCGGCGGACGCGACATGCGACTCACCGACGTGCACGGCCGCGTCCTGCAGGAAATCATCAGCTGACGGTGTCAGATTTCCTGCAGTTTTCCCTTGCATCTTTCCGACACTTGTCTTAGAGTAATAAGACACAAAGACGTCCCTACAGAAGAATTCGCGGCAAAGTCATCCAAGTGGTCTCTGATTTCCGTTTCTCAGACACTCACAGCTATTTTTTCCGCGCTTTGTATTAGTGTCAAAATACACATGGACATATCACCTTCTGCTTTTGTGGTGCAGCCGTCTTCGGGTGTGCCAATTTATCGACAGCTGATTGACCAGGTACGGGGCATGACGGCCGCAGGCCGGGTGCAGTCTGGAGACGTGCTGCCCAGCGTGCGGCAGCTGGGTGCAGAGCTGGGTGTGAATTTCATGACGATTTCGAAGGCGTGGGCGAAGCTGGAGTCCGAGGGATTGGTGGAGCATATTCGCGGCCGTGGGATGGTGGTGACGGCATTGCCGAAGGCAGCGGTGCATGCGCAGCATAAGCAGCAGGTAAAGGTATTGGCTGATCAGGCGGTGGTTCGTGGTCTGCAATGCGGCATGAGCCGCAGCGAGCTGCTGGGCATCTTTAAGGCATCGATAGAGGAGCATCTGCAATGAGTGAGATTGTGGTGGAGGCGCAGGGGCTGCGAAAAAGTTTCCGCAGCACTGAGGTCCTGGTGGGCGTGGATCTCCGTCTGCAGCGTGGCCAGGTGACAGGCCTGCTGGGTCTGAACGGTGCCGGCAAGAGCACTCTGATTCGTTGTCTGCTGGGGCTGCTGCGGTGCACGGCTGGCACGGCTCGGGTGCTTGGCTGTGATTCATGGAATCTGGGTGAATCAGAAAAGTCGCGTCTGGGGTTTGTGCCGCAGGAAGTGTTCCTGTTTCCCACACTGACGGTGCAGGGGATGGTGGACTACACGGCCGCGTTTTATGGCAGGTGGAATACGGCGCGGGTAACAGAGATGCTGCGTCGCTGGGACCTGCCGGCGGGGAAGGCCTGTGGCGTATTGTCGCCGGGCGAGCGTCAGAAGCTGGGGATCGTGCTGGCCCTGGGGCATGAACCAGAGTTGCTGGTGCTGGATGAACCGGTGGCCAGTCTGGATCCGTCCGCGCGACGGGACTTTCTGGAATCGCTGCTGGAGCTGGCAGCGGAGGGCAACCGGACGATCCTGTTTTCAACGCATATCACATCGGATCTGGAGCGGGTGGCTTCGCATGTGGCGCTCCTGCGTTCCGGTCGTATTCAGTTCCATGAGGAGCTGGACGGAGTGAAGGAGCGGACGAAGCGCCTGCGTGTGACGGCAGGAACAACACTTCCAGCGCGTGCGGATCTGCCGGGGGTGCTGCAGTGGCAGGTCAACGGAACGACGGGGGTGCTGACGGTGAACAATTTCACGGCATCGCTGCCGGACCAGCTGCGGAAGCAGTGGGGCGCGGATGTGGTGATTGAAGACCTGAATCTGGAAGAGATTTTTCTGGCCTGCAACTGAGGGTGGGAAAGGGGATGGCGATGCGCAGGATTCGGGCAATCTTGAGGGTTTTGATTTCGCAGAAGCTGGTCACGTTTCTGCTGCTGGTGGCCGTTCTGGGGCCGCTGGCATTTTTGTACAAGCCAGGTGATTGGGGGCCCACATTCCGATCAGAACAATTCCCAGCGGTGGAACCTTTTTACGAGCGAGCGGACGGGGCACTGGTCTGGCCTCACTTTGACTGGCGGGAGGTGCAGTCAGCGGCGGTGAACTCCGGGACAGAGCAGGCGTTATGGTTTGGATTGCAAGAAGGATTTCTGTTTCTTCCGCGCAACGCATCAGAACAATCGCAGGGGGAACCCGGGCAGCCAGAGAATCTGCATGAAATTGTTCCAGAGCTGGGGCGGATTTCAATTGACAGATCACAGCTGGGGATTGAGGACTGGCGAGACCTGAGCCACCTGCGTGATCTGCGGCTGTTCGAGGGAATCCAGCT
>JBEIEK010000131.1:0-14354 GCA_040382995.1 Planctomycetaceae bacterium | reverse complement strand
CTCCACCATGAGCACCCCGGGGAGCACCGCAAAGCCGGGAAAATGGTCCTGGAGGTACTCTTCGGCAAGCGAAACCTGCTTGTATGCCTGAATGCTCTCGCCACGAACGAGGCTGGTGATGCGATCAACGAGACAGAACTTCATGAGCAGAAACTGTGTTTGGTTAAGGGGGGCTGAGTGAAGGGCAGGGGCACCAGTGGAGTCGCTGCAGAGCGGATGGTAACGGTTCGCCCCCGTTTCCCCAACTCAGAACACTTCGCACCGGGGCAAATGGCCAAAAGTCGCTTTCCCACCACCCCATGGCCACCGTCAGCTTCTCACCAGAATTTCTCAGAAAAAAGAACACAAGCTGGCATGTCGCATAATCCCTATTGATTGGATTTCTCAGCATCTCTGCACTTTAGCCAAAGCCCCCATTTGTTTCGATTGATTTACTTTTCGTTTCCCATTGAGACTTTTCTGTGCTAAGCTGGTTTTACCTAAGAGGATTGCGTTGTCTGGGAAAGAAAAACTGAATGTGGTGTTCAGGAGGTCTCGGCAGCGCGAAGCGTCGCGACGGGTGTCAGGCGCTTAAAACCTGGTCCTTTGGATGAAAGCCAGAAGGAGTTTTCAAGAATGCGTCTCGTTCTTTCCTTGGTGCTCGCCGTTGCCGTTTCGGCATCTGCTGAAGCCGGCGGCTGTTTTGGCAAGAAAGCCAGCCACTGCTGCTCAGCCCCCTGCGTCTCAACCCCGTGCGCCGTTGCCTGCGAACCGGCCGGCACCTGGGAAGTTGTGAAGCGAACCGTCTGCGTACCTGAAACCGTCGTTGAAAAGCGGATCATCGACGTCTGCGTTCCCGAGTGGATTGAAAAGTCCGGCACTCGCAAGGTCTGCAAGACTGTCTGCGAAGAAGTTGATCACAAGTACAAGGTTCTCGTACCCACCTGCGAAGAACGCGACGGCGTTAAGATCGTCTGCAAGCCGGTGTGGGTCGAGAAGGACGTTACCTGCACTGTGATGGTCGCCCACGAAGAAGAGCGCAGCGGCGTCCGCCACGTTTGCAACGTGGTACCGGTCGTCAAGAAGCGCAAGGTTTGTGAAGACAAAGGTCACTGGGAAGAGCGCGTCGTGGAACACTGCGTCGTCGCAAAGGGCTGCGGCAAGAAGAAGTGCTGCGTTTCCAACTGTGGCACTGTCTGCGGTGGCTGCACCACAACAACCGTCTGCAAGGTTTGGGTTCCAAACCTCGTGGAAACCGAAGTCGAATACACCTGCCACGAAACACAGGTCACGACCGAGCCCTACACCTACAAGGTCACCGTCTGCAAGCCCGAGCAGCAGACTCACAAGGTTCGCGTTTGCGAATACGTCAAGGAAGAAGTCCCCTACAAGTACCATGTGACCGTTTGCAAGGAAGAAGAACGCGTTTGCAAGGTGAAGGTTTGCCGCAACGAATGGGTCGAAGAGCCTTACACCTGGAAGGAATGCACCTGGAAGCACGAGAAGAAGGAAGTTGACGTGCACGTGTGCAAGATGGTGCAGAAGGAAGTCGAGTGCAAAGTATGGCACCCGGCTCCCTGCCATCACACCCATGCTTGCTCCACCTGCAAGTAAGGTCTCAGGACATCCGATCTGACACGCAGGCTCCTTCCAGCTCGGAGATCAGTCCTCTTAAAAACAAAAGGCAGTTCGCTCAGGATGCAGCGAACTGCCTTTTTTTATTGCCGCACCAAAAACTTTGCCTCAGCCGTCTTCGCCTGCAGCGGCCACTTCAATGTGCAGTTCCTTCAGTTGCTTGTCTTCCACGACAGCCGGAGCACCCGTCAGCAGGTCAGAGGCTTTCTGGGTCTTGGGAAACGCAATTACCTCCCTGATGTTCTCATTTCCCGACAGCAGCATGACCCAGCGATCGAGCCCGAGTGCGATACCACCGTGAGGAGGAGCCCCAAAGCGAAGAGCCTCCATCAGAAAGCCAAAGTTCCTCTCGGCATCCTCAGATTTGAGATTCAGCAGGTCGAAAACCATCTGCTGAACTTCTGAATCGTGAATACGGACGCTGCCACTGGCTGCCTCGTAGCCGTTCACCACAAGGTCGTAGCTGTCCGCGCGGACACGTCCCGGATCCGTTTTCAGAAATTCCGTATCGGCAGGATTGGGCTGACAGAACGGGTGATGTTCTGCATCGAAACGCCCCTCTTCGGCGTTCCAGGTGACGAGTGGGAAGTCGACGACCCAGAGGCAGCTGAACGAATCCGGGCTGTAGAGCTGCTGCTCTTTGGCAATTCGGTTGCGAAGTGCTGCCAGAGCGGCGCAGGTGACTTTCCATGAATCGGCGACAAACAGGAGCAGGTCACCTTCTTCTCCCTGCATCCGACTGATGATTGACTGCTGCTGCTCATCGGAGAAGAACTTGGCAATAGTCGATTCCAGTTTACCGCCGACGACCTTCATGTAGGCGAGGCCACGGGCTCCGAATTCTGCGATGAAATTCTTGAGGTCCACATCGAGGAGCCTGCGACTGTACTTTTCGGCTCCGCCTTTCACATTGAGCCCCCGGATGTGACCACCAGCGGCAGCTGCAGCCTTGAAAACACCAAATTCGCTGGCAGCCGCAAGATCCGTGATCTCCGTGATTTCCATCCCAAACCGCATGTCAGGCTTGTCACAGCCGAAGCGAGCCATGACGTCCTGCCATGTGTACCGCGGCAGCGGAACTGGAATTTCAATGCCTCGTACGGCCTTCATCACATAAGCCACGAGCCCATCGATGGTGTTGAGCACGTCATCGCGTTCAACAAATGCCATTTCGACGTCAATCTGAGTGAATTCCGGCTGCCGGTCGGATCGCAGGTTTTCATCGCGGAAACAGCGGGCGATCTGGTAGTAGCGGTCGTAGCCAGCGACCATCAGGATCTGTTTGTAGAGCTGCGGCGACTGGGGCAGTGCATAGAAACTGCCCGGGTGGACGCGACTGGGCACGAGGTAGTCGCGAGCCCCTTCGGGAGTACTGCGACCGAGCACGGGGGTTTCGATTTCCAGGAAGTTCAGCGAATTGAAGTACTGGCGAGTGGCCTGGGTGAGCTGGTGCCGCAGGAGCAGACTGCGCTGGAGTTCGGGGCGACGGAGGTCCAGAAAGCGATACTTGAGCCGCAGTTCTTCGTTGGGGAGTTCGCCGCCCTCAATTTCAAAGGGGGGAGTTTTGCTGCGTGACAGCAGCGTCAGCTGCTTTACTCGCAGTTCGATTTCCCCGGTGGCCAGTCGCGGATTTGTCATGCCGTCGCCGCGATACCGCACTTCCCCGGTCACTCGAATCACATCCTCACGGCGGAGCTTTCTGGCAAGCGAGTCGATTTTGGCATCGTCGTCTGTGTTGAAGACGACCTGAGTTTTTCCATAGCGGTCGCGGAGGTCGACAAAGACCAGTTCCCTGCCCTGCTCGCGATAGCTGTGTACCCAGCCTGCGAGAGTTACGGTTTGACCGGAATGTTCACGACGAAGTTCACCGCAGGTATGGGTTCTGTACACAGGATTCGAGTCCGGAAGGGGCGGAGAAACGGGAAGGCTGACTGCGGACTTTGCGGGGAAGCCACGAAATCCGCACGGCATGGGTTCAGGGGACAGAGTATAGGGATTGAGGTGAGACCGGGGAAAGCGGGGTTCTGGTTTCCGGGCCGGAGTTCCGCTGAATTGGGGGGAGTCGGATAATCGGAAAAATGGTTAACCTTTGCCGCACAGGTCGATGTTCAGCAAAAATTGCCTCGGATTTTCCCGAGTCGCCCCGGATCCGCTCGTTTTTTCTGAATCCGCTGCCCCGTAATTTTCGTTAGAATCTCCAGCAGCCTGTATCCCGGAGATTCCCTGAAGGCCCTTCTCATGAGTCTTGTGCAGCTTCCCGAACCGTCCGCGTCCACCGAAGATCCCCTGGATTTGATGGAGGAAATCGAGGTCCTGAAACGCGAGCGGGACGCCGCAATACTCGCCCACTTCTACGTTGATGGCGAGATCCAGGACATTGCGGATTTCACCGGAGACAGCCTCAAACTGGCTCGCGATGCCACCCGCGTCACCAACCCCACCATCGTTTTTGCCGGCGTGCACTTCATGGGCGAGTCGGCGAAGATCATGAATCCGCAAAAGCGAGTGCTCATTCCCGACATGCTGGCCGGATGCTCGCTGGCCGACAGTTGCCCGCCGAATCAGCTTCAGGCGTTTCAGGAACAGCTCCGCGAGCAGGGACGCAATTTCCAGACGGTTGCCTACATCAACACCTCGGCCGCCGTGAAAAGCCTCTGCGACTGGATCGTCACCAGCGGCAACGCTCGGGAAATCATCGACCGCGTCCCAACCGATGTCGAGATTCTCTTTGTTCCGGATCAGCACCTGGGCAGATATCTGCAGGAAGTCACCGGCCGCCGCATGATCCTCTGGCCAGGCTCCTGCATGGTTCACGAAGTTTTCAGCATCCAGGATCTGATCCGTATTCGCCGCAGCAATCCGGGCAGTCGCGTCCTGGCGCACCCGGAGTGCCCGCAGAATATCCTCGAACTGGCTGACGTGGTGGGCGGTACGGAACGCATGCGGCAGCACGTTCAGCAGGAAAAGACGCCAACCACGTTCCTTGTGGCCACCGAGGCCACCATGATCCATCCGCTGCAGAAGGCAGCGCCCTGGCACACCTACATTCCAGTTCCCGGGATCATGAGTTCCACTGGACAGACCTGTGCCTGCAACCGTTGCCCCCACATGGCTCGAAATACGCTGCAGAAAGTCCGCGACTGCCTGCGTGATGGGCGCCCGGAAATTGTTTGGCAGGAATACTTTGCCAGGGCCCGAGCCGTGCTGGACCGAAGCCTGCTCTGAATCACCGCCCCGAGAGCAGGGAGCCGGTGTCCTGTTTCAGCTGCCGCCGCTCAGCAGCTGAGACAACGGGCGCCGGCAGGCGGAGTTTTCCCAGACGTGATGCGAAGGTCAGAGGTCCCACAGGCTCTTCGAGGAAAACCGCGTTCCCATAGGTTTCGATTAGTCCTTCAGCCTGTTCCCGCGCTGCCTGAGGCCCGACAAGGATGACCGTCGCCAGCCGAGTTCTGAGGTCTGCGCGAAGATTTGCCATGGTCATGGCCGGAGACCACTGTGATGGCTGCAGTGACAGCAGCACGTACTCGCATTGCAGCTGGGCGGCTGCTGCCAGGAAGCCGTCCGGCCCCGTTCCGGCTGCATCCACCTGAAAACCCTGGTCTTCCATGAGGTGTTTGAACCGCAGCCGCTGCTGAGCATCCGCCAGCACCACCACGGCCTCGGGACGTGGGGCGCGGCTGGCGGCCGTGGCAATCTGTCTGCGGACAGCTTTTGCGGAAAGGCAATTTTCCAGTCCCGCGCGGAGGGCGAGCCCTGCCGCCAGAGTTCTGACGCGCGCATCCGGGCTGGCGAGCGCCTGTCTGAGCACAGTCCCCGCCGGCTCTTCGAGGCTGCCTGCTTTCAGCGTGTTTGGGTCAAGAGTCTTCAGGATGGAAATTGCGGCAGGGGCCTGGCCCAGTTCCAGAGCGACGTTGAGAACGGCCAGTTGCAGATCGCCGGCATCAGTGCCGGATCCGTTCGCCGGAACGTTGAGCGGTGCAGTGGCGGCAGCAATAACCTGCCTCAGCAGCACTCCTTGTGGATGGGCAGGCTGAATCGCGAGCGCATGCTCAATCAGCAGGCTGGCTCGTCGAATCGGTGGCAATTCATCTGCTGGCTGACCTGTGGCAACCACGGCCGGATCAGGCGCGAGAGTTCGTGTACCTGCTTCCAGCAGTGACGCTTCTGCCAGTTTCAGCAGGTGTTCGACCGCGGCATCTGCTGTTTCGGGGATTTCTGCACCGCGGGCCAGCCGGCGGAGGGCGGCCCGGGCCGCGGCCGCTTCCGCGGGCACAGTGGCCGTAAACTGCTGACGCAGCAGGATTTCTTCAAGGTCATGCGCGGCGGAACCTGCCAGCAACGCGTAGATGCGGAGCCGGGTTGAGGCGTCTGCGGCTGGGAGCAGAGCAGCGAGGTCATATCGCCAGTCGGAGGCGAAAGTTTCAAGGAGACTTGCTGCAGCCCGACCTGACGCGGTGGATGTGGTCTGGTTGAGCAACACGGGCATTGACGCGGTTCCTGCAGCCATCAGGTCGAATTCGGCGGCGTCCGCGGCTGACAGCCCGGTCCCCAGCAGCGTGGCACGCTCCGCAAGTTCCGCGGTGGACAACTGCGGCAGTGCCCCCAGCATTTGTTTCAGCAGCTGGGCAGACTCCGGCAACAGGCGTGCGTCACGGCGAAAGTCGATCAGGGTTGCAAGGCCGTGTCGTTGCCGATACGCCAGCATTTCGGGGGCCTGCGGATCGCGTTCGATCAGTTGCCGCAGGAAACCCCTCGCGTCGGAGGGGCGGTCGAGGCGAATGGCGATCCGCACAGCTTCAACCAGTTCCTCCGGAGTATCCGGGGGGAATTGAAACAGGCTGGTTGTCCCATCGCCCGCCGCTGAATACCTCAAATCGTCCGCCGCGACAGTCAACCCACCGCTGACCGCAAGCGAAAGGACGAGGGCCGGGAACACGACGATGAAAGCTGCTGACTGCCGCATTTGACCACACGCCTCGCAAAAGCCGGAAAGCAAATCAACGCCGAATTCTGCGGTGCAATCCGGCAAAAGCGAACGGGAATTCGTTTCTCTGTGCGAGATTTTGGGATGTCAGCCGGGACGACATCGGAGTCAGCCTGCCTAAATACCCGACACATCTCTGCGGCTGGTGCCTATTTTTTGTGCTGTCCTTTTTTCTGGCAGACGACCGCGGAAAAACAGAGGCTGGTGTTTTTTTTGTAAGTCAAGCAATCAAAACAATTTACGGAGATTCCAGTGCGTCATTCGCACAATCCGGGCACGCTTGTTGCATCTCCTCTGCCGTAGGAACGGGCAGTGGCCAGGTGTCTAGCGCACGTGAACGCGTGTTGGGCAGGTGATTGTCCGCTTGCTGACGGTGTGTGGTGGTTTGGCAGGTTGCATGATTTTCTTCGAACGTCACAGCTGGCTGCACTAAATCTGGGCGACACAGCCAGCTGATTAAGCATGCCGTCAAGTCGTGAATGAAAAACCCATGATACAGACACAGGAGATAGGGGCGATGTTGGTGAATTTTTCGATTCGCTGGCGAACGGCGTTCGCTGTGATGCTGGCTTCAGCAGCTGTTTTATTCTCGGGGGCTCTCAGCATCGCTCAGGACGCAGTGGCGGCGCCGGATGCGACAGTGGCCGCGCCCGCGTCAGAGGGAGAGGCACCGGCCCCCGAAGCACCGGCTCCACCTACAGTAGAAGAGACTTTGACGAGACTTGCCGTCGGTATTGATACGATCTGGGTGATGGTTTGCGGGATGCTTGTGTTCTTCATGAACCTCGGCTTCGGCTGCGTGGAGGCGGGCTTTTGCCGTTCCAAGAACTGCGTGAACATTCTCTCAAAGAACTTCGTGGTGTTCGCGGTTTGCACGCTGGGCTACTGGCTGATCGGCTGGGACTTGATGTTCGGGTCGGGTGACGGGGAGTTCATTGGCAAGTCCGGCTCGTTTATGGTCTCTGGAGCCGATAACAGTCCGAAGCAGGCGGGCGCGGGCTATGAGGGCGTGTATTCCTCCATCGCGTGGGCGACAGTCCCGCTGCTTACCAAGTTCTTCTTCCAGCTGGTATTCGCCGGGACTGCAGCGACTATCGTTTCTGGTGCCGTGGCGGAGCGGATCAAATATCACTCCTTCATCATTTTCTCCTTCATCATGGCTGTGGTGATTTACCCAGTGGCTGGGCACTGGATCTGGGGATTCGGGTTCCTGGCGAAAGAGTGGAACTTCTGGGACTTTGCCGGTTGCACCGTGGTGCACTCAATCGGGGGCTGGGCGGCATTGACAGGAGCCATTATTCTGGGGCCCCGGATTGGCAAATTCAGCAAGGATGGCAGGGTAAATGCGATTCCCGGCCACAGCATGATGGCGGCGTTCATCGGCTGTCTGGTGCTCTGGCTGGGCTGGTTTGGCTTTAACCCCGGCAGCACGATGGCAATCGCTGCCGACGGAGGAGCGGGGGCAACGCTGACAGCGGTCAACACGAACATCGCGGCCGCACTGGCCACGCTGACGGCCACCATCACCAGCTGGGTGTTCCTCGGCAAGCCGGACATCGGCATGACGCTGAATGGCTGCCTCGCCGGACTTGTCTCCATCACGGCGGTAGCCTACTTCACGAACCCGCTGTGTTCGGCCATCATCGGATCCATCGCGGGTGTCACAGTGGTGTTCTCAGTGCTGTTGTTTGACCGCCTGAGGATCGACGATCCGGTGGGTGCAATCTCTGTTCACCTTGTGCACGGCATCTTTGGAACGATCTGTGTCGGCCTGTTCACCACATCCGACCTTTCCGCGACCCCGGTTACCGGTGGTCCAGCCGCTGGGCTGTTCTTCGGCGGCGGCACGAAACAGCTTGTGGCCCAGCTCGTGGGGATCGCGATGGTTGGTGGCTGGACACTTGTCACCTCGGCTGTGACATGGCTGGTGCTCAAGTACACGCTCGGCATCCGCGTTACGGAAGCCGAAGAAATTGGTGGTCTGGACCACGGCGAGCACGGTAATGAAGCCTATCATGGGTTTGTGATGCAGACATCCGGCCACTGAGAAATCAGGTCGCGGTTTCTCACACTCCTCTGACCGCCCGGCATTCCCTGGAATGTCCGGGCGGTTGGCGTTTGATTGACTGGGCCGCGGATCCCGCTGACAATGGAGATACAGAAATTCTCTGTGAACAGTGATTCCAGTGGCGGAGCAACAAGCAGTGCAGGCATCAACATTCCCGGTTCCGGCGGACTCGAAACTGCCCTCACCCTGGCTGATTGTCGCTCTGCTCTTTCCAGTTGCCTTGCTGAATTATCTGGATCGCCAGATGCTGGCGGCGATGAAGACATCGATCGCGGATGACATTCCAGGAATCTCAAGCAAGGAAAACTGGGGTCTGGTACTGGCTGTGTTCAAATGGGTCTACGCGGCGCTCAGTCCTTTCGGTGGCTACGTTGCTGATCGCTTCAGCAGGCGACATGTGATCAGTCTGAGCCTCCTGATCTGGTCGGCGGTGACGTGGGCGACGGCGTGGGTAACAACTTACGAACAACTGCTGGTTCTGCGAGCACTGATGGGGGTCAGCGAGGCCTTCTACATTCCAGCGGCGCTGGCACTGATCACTGATTTCCATTCCGGGTCGACCCGTTCTCGGGCGGTGGGGCTGCACCAGGCCGGCATTTACACGGGACTCATTCTTGGTGGATTCACCGGCTATGTGGCTGATCATCCGGATTGGGGATGGCGTTCTGCATTCACGGGCTGTGGCATGCTGGGAGTGTTGTATTCGTTGCCGCTGCTGTTGATTCTGCGGAACCCGGTTCGCAGTGCTTTGGCGGCCACGCCGGGGCCGGCTGCCACGCTGAAGGCGCTGCTGTCCAACCCTGGCTTCCTGCTGCTGGTTCTCTACTTCACACTGCCTGCCATTGCCGGCTGGGTGATCAAGGACTGGATGCCTGCGATTCTGAAGGAAAAGTTCAGTCTTGGGCAGGGGCGTGCCGGCGTGGTAGCCACGCTGGTGCATCCGGCTTCGATTTTGGGCGCCGCAGTTGGCGGATGGCTGGCAGACAGATGGATGCGGCAAAGCAACCGGGGCAGAATTTACGTCAGTGCGATTGGGATGGCCTGTTTCCTGCCGGCTCTGTTTGCTGTGGGCAACGCAGAAACTGCAGCAATGGCTGGAGCCGGCCTGATCCTGTTCGGGCTGGGTTGGGGCTTTTTTGATTGCAACAACATGCCAATCCTCTGTCAGATCACGCGTCCGGAATTGCGTGCGACGGGATATGGACTGATGAACCTTGTGAGCATCAGCTGCGGCGGTCTGGCGGACTGGGGCTTTGGGGTTCTGCAGGACCGCAATGTGCCACTCAATCAGATCTTCGGGGCATTTGCTCTTGTGGCTGCGGTGTCAATTGTGGTGGTGCTGCTGATTCGCCCGGGCGCCGGTTCCGCGGATCAGCCGTCTTCCGGAGAGGCCGACTAAGTGTCTGAACCACTTCGGGGATCTTCAATGCGGCGCTGGCTGCTTCTGCTGCTGCTGGCCTTCGGACTGCGACTGTTCGCTGCAGTTCTGATCGACAGGCACGTGCGCAGTGCAGGACGCATGCTCCTTGTGGAAGGAGATGCGAACGGGTACTGGGAACTCGGATACAGGCTGGCGTCAGGTGCTGACTACTGCATCCATACCCCGCCACGATATATCCTCAGAACCCCCGGGTTTCCGCTGCTGCTGGCAGGTTGCATGCGTCTCGTCGGGGAGCGGGTGTTTCCGGTGACCGTGCTGCTGGCCGTTGTGGGCACCGGCTGCTGCGGACTGATCTGGGCACTTGCGCGAAGGCTCGCAGGGCAGAAAGCGGCCCTGCTGGCGTTGTTTCTTGCTGCTGTTGCACCATTGCACATCGGCAGCGGTGTGCAGGTGCTCTCTGAAGGCTGGTTCTCGTTTTGGCTGCTTCTGAGCCTGCTGGGAGTTCAGCCCCTGTTGCGGGGGCCCGGGGGCATGGGGATCACGGAATCGGGATATTCGCCGGAGCCAGCCTCGCGAGTGGCCCTGCGTGGATTGCTGGCTGGCCTTGCTGCGGGTGCCGGCGTGCTCGTTCGCCCTGGGTGGATTCTGTGGCCAGCGGGTGTGGCGACCTGCCTTGTCTTTGCCGGGCGGGGCAGCTGGAGAATTCGCTGCCTGGCACTTGCCGGCGTTTGCCTTGGCTGCTGGCTGGTGCTCCTGCCGTGGGCCTGGAGAAACCAGCGAATCTGCGGACACTGGGTTTACACGTCACTGTGGTCAGGCCCCAGCCTTTATGATGGCCTGCACGCGGGGGCCACGGGGGCGAGCGACATGCGGTTTTTTGACCGGGAGCAGTTGGGACTGAGTATGTCGGAGTATGCGGTGAATGAAGAGTACAAGCGGCGAGCATGGGAATTTGTGAAGTCTGAACCCCTGCGGGTGCTGGAACTGGCCTTTGTGAAAGCGGGGCGTTTCCTGTCTCCTGTACTGCAGGCAGAGGGGTTTTCGATGGGAATTATCTCCCTCGTTTGCGTCCTCTGGCACGTCACTCTGGGGGTTTTGGTGCTGCGGGGCAGTTTGCTGCAGTGGCGACTTGGCGACTGGCCGACGTTGCTTTTGTTGTGGCTTCCCTTTCTGCAGTTTCTGCTGATTCATCTGGTTTTTGTTGGCTCTGTTCGCTATCGTTTGCCTGTTGAACTCCCGCTGCTGGTGCTCGCCGGTCGGGGTTTGGAAGATTGGCTGCAGAGGTCCAATCCTGCCGCTGCCGGAACAGTTTCTGGTCGATCCCGGTAAGTCGGGCAGTATCGGACGCGGGTTGGTTTTTTCGGGGATTAAGGGAGCGCTGGCTGGCAGGGAAGCATGAGGCTACCGGCAACGATCAAGTGGCTGCTGTTTTTCACAGCGACGGCGCTGGCTGGCGCCGCCGTTGCGGCCACCTGGCTGCTCGGTCGCTGGGAAGATCTGCTGCGGGATCAGTTGTTTGCGACGTTCGACAAAGTCGCACCCGGGCTGGTGCTGTATCTGGATCAGATTGAACTTCCGGGCACGTCCACCTTGCGTCTAACGGGACTGGAGGTTCGGGATTCGGCCACCGGACGTGCACTTCTGCGGGTTGGTCGGCTTCAGCTGGAGATCGACGAGGCAGAGCTGATGGAACGCCGCCGGCTGTTGTTGCGGTCGGTCGTGGCGGAGGATGTGGACGTCCTGCTGCAGCGTAACGCGGACGGTCGCTGGAACTGGCAGGACTACGAATTCCGCCCGCTGTCGGGTGATGGCCTTGTTCCGCCCGTGGTTCGCGTGCAGGACCTGCGTGCGCGGGTGTTATTGCAGCACAGCGAGGATCTGCCAGCGGCGGAATTGCTGGCGGCCGTACCCGAATTTCAGGCCATACCAGCATCGGCGACGGACTATGATTTTCTGGGGGCTGCGAGTGTTCCTGGTGCCGGTTTGCTGGCGCTTCGCGGTGGTTGTGACCTTTCCGACCGCTCATGGTCGCTGGCTGGATCTGTCCGTGATGTGCGGCTGGACCAGAATCTGCTTGAACTGGCGGTGACCACTTTTCCGCAACTGGCGGCTCAGCGTCAGCGGCTGGATGTGCTGCTGACTCAGATGCTCCCGGCGAAGGCAGATGTCGCGGCGGGGACAGTCGAACCGAACGCCGCCGAACCAGGTGCGGGCGCGCTGGTCCTCGGAACGGGTCGGGCGGCTCCGCGGCTCACCGGGCAATTGAGTCTGGACTTCAGAGCACGGCGGGATGCGGGCGCGGACGTGCCCGATCTGCGGCTGGAGGCGAGTCTGACTGAGGGCTCAATGAGCACGGCAGCGCTGCCGTGGCAGTTGCGGGAAATCTCGGCGAAGCTGATGCTGGACAATGGCCGGGCGACGGTGCAGTTGCTGCAGGCTCGGGATGGTGAAATGCGGGCTGCCGGAGAGTTGCGGCTGCCGCTTGGCAGCGACGCCACTCCGGCAACGGCCCGGCTGCAGCTGGATAACTTCCCGGTGACGATGCAGCTGCAGCCCTTATTGCCGCCGAAGACGCAGCGTTTCTTCGATCATTTTCAGCCTGGCGGAACAATCTCGGGTGAAGTGCAAGTGCAGCGATTCCCGGGTGGCCAGTGGCTGCCGGTGTCTCTGCAGGGACAGACTCAGAACGGCGCGATGCAGTTTCACAGGTTCCGACGCCCGATCACAGGAATCAGCGCACGCATCATCCAGCGGCCGATGGCAGATAATGCGACTTCGCTGCGGGATGTGATTTTCGACGTTGAGGCTGAGGGATCAGCGGGTGAGGATGTGGTTCGTGCGCAGGGGTGGCTGCGTCAACCCGGGGCGGAGATGGAGGTCCGATTTGACGTCGAGGCGCCGCATCTGCCGCTCGACGGCCGTTTTCGAGATGCCCTGGACGACGCGGGGCGGCGGGTGATTGAGATGTTGAACCTGAGTGGTTCGGCAAAGGTGTCGCTTGCCTGTTATCGCGCTCCCGGGCTGGATCTGCCGACGGACCTGCTGCTGCGGGCTGACGTTACGAGTTCGCAGTTGCGATTCCGAGGGTTCCCTTACCAGGTGGATAACCTGACCGGTCATGTGGAATTCGACTCGAAGCAGAAGTTGTGGACCTTCACAAATGTGCGGGGGCGGCATGGTGCGGGAGAGTTGACCTGCAGCGGCCGATTCCGCGGGTTGCCTGCTCCGGGAGTGCTGGATCTGACCGTGACAGCAGCCGGAGCGAAGATCGATTCCGACCTGTTCAATGCGTTGCCCGAGTCTTCGCGGAAGATCTGGACGATTGTCAATCCCGAGGGAATGTGCAATCTGCGGTCGGTGATCTCGTGGACCGCAGTTCCCGGACAAAAGCCCACAGTACGTCTTGAAAATGTTGAAGTCTACGACGCGGCGATTTGTCCGCGCCCGTTTCCGTATCGCATGCGGATTCAGTCAGCGCGGCTGAGTTACGATCCGAACGATCCCCGCGCGGCTGGTAATCAGCACTGTGAGATTCATTCGCTGGAGGCCGACCACGAAGGCTCCGAAATCACCGCAGCAGGCTGGGCGGAGTCAAGCCCGAATGGCGACTGGCAGTTGCATTTGAGCACTGTTAATGCGAGGGATCTGCGGCCGGACGATCAGCTGCGCGCAGCTCTTCCCGCCGGCTGGCGGCAGACACTTTCCCGGCTTGCGCAGACCGGTCGTGTGACTGTCGAGGATTCGGAAATTGATTTTCGCGGCACGATCGATCCGACATTGCCTGTCACCGCAGCATGGGATCTGAATCTGGGGCTGGATGACTGTGAAATCTCTGCCGGTCTGGATCTGAAGCATATTGTCGGGCGAGTGCATGCACGCGGTGTCTGGGATGGCCAGAGTCTTGAAAACAGTGGCGAGCTGGCTCTGAGCCGCGCTGAAGTGCTGGATATGGCAATTACCGAAATTCAGGGCCCGTGGAGAATGACGGACAACGAGTTGGTGCTGGGGAATCGCGAGGTGATTCTTGGGCGTGTGCAGCCGGGCAAGGTGTCGGATGATTCCCGCGTGCGCGGGGAGGCGTTCGGCGGAACGCTCGAAATGGACGGCATTGTGAACCTGGCTGCAGGCAGTGTGTATCGATTCTTCGGGGAACTGAAGAATGCAAGTCTTGAGCAGTACGCGCGACTGCATGCTCCCGGCCAGGCCAGTATGCGCGGACTGGTGAATTCGTGGATGTTTGTTACGGGAGATGGAAACACGGCGCGGAACATGAAGGGGGAGGGACAGTTGCAGATCAATCCGGAGCT
>JBEIEK010000130.1:0-14468 GCA_040382995.1 Planctomycetaceae bacterium | reverse complement strand
CTGCAGGTGCGGGTGCGGACGGACAAGGAAGAAGAATAGATCAGGCGGCTGCCGCTCCGGTGGGCCGGTTGTCAGAGACCACGATGTCGGATCCCATCTACTTCGACAACAACGCCACCACGCCACTCGATCCTCGTGTGCTCGATGTGATGCACTCGGCGTGGAATACGGCGTTTGCCAACCCCGGCAGTCAGCACAGTTTTGGCCGTGCGGCACGGCGCGTACTGGAAGACAGCCGCGAACAAATCGCCGAAATCCTCGATGCCGACCCTGCCGAAGTCATCTTCACCAGTGGCGGCACAGAATCGCTCAACACGGCCATTCACGGGTTCACCTTTGGCCGGCGGGGGATGGTGGGGCTCACCGCCGGCGAACATCCGGCAACGCGGGAAGCCTGCCTGCAGGCCGCCACTCGCGGCCTGCGGCTCAAGCCAATCCCCGTCACCCCCGCGGGACTGCTTGACGCTGACGCCATCCACCAGCTCCCCTGGTCCGAACTGCGCCTGTGTGCCGTCATTCTCGCCCACAATGAAACGGGAGTGGTTCAGGACATTTCGCTGCTGGCCGAGCGATGCCGCACCCATGGCGTACCGCTGCTGCTGGACGCCGTTCAGGCGGTTGGCAAGCTCGATTTTTCATTCCGTCAAAGCGGTGCCGCTGCCGTCGCCTTCGGTGCTCACAAGTTTCACGGTCCGCGGGGAATCGGCGGACTGCTGCTCAGACGCGGCCTGCGAATTCCCGGACTGCTCGTCGGGGGCCATCAGGAGTCTGATCGGCGGGCGGGCACGGAACCGGTTCCACTGGCCGCCGGCATGGCTGCCGCTCTGAAATTCTGGCATGTGGAGCGACATGCACGTCGTCAGCGGATGGAAGCCGTTCGGGATCGCCTTGCCGCCGGCCTTGAAGAACTCTGTTCCCCCGTGGTCATACACGGGATTTCAGCTCCGCGTCTGCCGAATACACTGAATGTGGCCTTTCCCGGGGTCTCGGGCGAGGCGTTGCTGGTGAATCTGCATCTGGCGGGAGTGGCATGTTCGCTGGGAAGCACCTGCGCCAGTGGTTCTGTGGAACCGGCTCCGGTGCTGCTGGCTATGGGCGTCCCGGAAGACCTCTGCCTGTCTTCGGTAAGATTTTCCGTGAGTTATCTGAATACTGAGCAGGAAGTGGAGCGGGCGTTGCCACGAATTGCGGCGGCCGTTTCGCGTCTGCGCGGCGGGGAGGTGCGACGATGATCCCGAACGGTCGTTTGAAATGGCTCGTTTCAATCCTCACCCTCACGATGATCCTGCTCCTCCGCTGCCTCGTGCCCACCGCCGACGCTCAGGAACCGCGTCCCGGAATCGACGATGTTTCCCTCCGCGACGCCGTGAAGCGCGCACTGGACAATGGCTGTTCATTTCTCAGGGGAGCACAGCAGGCAGACGGTTCGTGGAAAAGTGATGGCCGTCTGGGCGAGTATTCCGCGGGGGCCACAGCCCTTGCCGTGCTCGCTCAGATCAACTGCGACGTACCTCTCGACTCCCCGGAACTGCAGAAGGGCCTTGCCTGGCTGCGCAGGCTCACCGTGGACGACATCGGTCGGCCAGCGCAACTGTACGAAACATCACTCGTCGTGATGGCACTGTGTGCGGCGGATCAGCCGGAGATTGATCTGCCCCGCATTCAGCGGTTTGCCCAGGTGATCGAACAAAGTCAGATTCAGGAGGGCAATGGAACCGGGCTTTGGAGCTATCAGCTCCGCGCGGATGGCGACGGGGGACGTGGTGGTGGTGACGCCAGTAACGGCCAGTACGCGATTCTGGCGCTGCGGGATGCGGCCGCACTGGGAGCACGCGTTTCACGCATCACCTGGGAGCGGTCCCACGATTACTGGAAACGGAATCAGGCTCCCAGTGGTGGCTGGGGTTACAATCCCGGCGAACAGGGGGCTCGCGGCAGCATGACCGTGGCCGGATTGTCAACCATCGCCATTACCACGCGGATGTTGCAGAACGATGCCGACGTGGATGCTCAGGGCCGCCCCGACTGCTGTGCTCAGCCAGCCCCGAATACCACGATGGAGAACGGTCGTCGCTGGATGGCCGAAAACTTCTCGGTACGCAGCAACCCGGCATTCGGCGAATGGTACTATTATTATCTGTATGGTCTGGAACGCGCGGGACGACTCAGTGGCGTGCGCTTCTTTGGTCGCTACGACTGGTATCGCCTGGGTGCTCGTCAGCTCGTCGAGCAGCAGCTTCCCGGAGGCAACTGGCTGTCCTCATCCGCCACTGAACGCGATGCCATCCTGAACACCTCGATGGCCCTGATGTTTCTCTCCCGCGGCCTGTCACGCGTGGTGATCAATAAACTCGACTTCAACTCACCCAACGGTGAATCCCGTGAATTCGGAGAATGGAATCGACATCCCTGGGACGTGCCCGCTCTTGTGGAACTTATTGATTCGCTCCCCAAATGGCCACCGCGGCTCACCAGCCAGGTGGTGACGCTCAGTCGACTGCAGCCCGAGTCCGCCGTGGAAGAACTCAACCAGGCTCCGGTGCTGTTTCTTTCCGGCCGTGATGCCCCGCAGCTCACGGATCAGCACATCAGCTGGCTCAGGGATTACGTCGACAACGGCGGGTTCATCTTTGCGTCAGCCAACTGCGACGGCCAGGGCTTTGATCCGGGGTTCCGGGAAATCGTGCGGCGGATGTTTCCGGAAGGCGATGCCTCACTGCAAAAGCTGCGGCCTGATCATCCGGTTTTCCGCAGCGAATATCTGCTGAATGCGGAGGGAATTGAACTGTGGGGGGTGGACTTCGGCTGCCGCACTTCGATTGTGTATTCCCCCGAAGATCTTGGCTGTTACTGGCAGAAATGGATGCGTCACGCGCCGCCGGAACGCAACGCGGACCTCTCCCAGCGCGTGCTCAGAGCCACCCGCATCGGCGTCAACGTCGTGGCCTATGCCACCGGCCGCGAACCCCCGGAAAAGCTCAGCGAGTCGACAGCCCGCACGGGAGATGGTCAGGAACGCATCGAACGCGGACTTCTGCAGATTGCCCGACTGAGGCACAACGGTGGCTGGGATACGGCCCCCCGAGCCGTCCGCAACCTGCTGAAGGCACTCAACGAAACCGTGGGTCTCACGGCCTCGACGGAAGTGCAGGCCATCCCCGCCACCCTCGCAGAACTCACCCGCTTCCCTCTCATCTGCATGCACGGTCGCTATCGGTTTCAGCTGCCACAGCAGCAGGTCGAAGCCGTCCGCGAATATCTCAATCGCGGCGGTGTGCTGTTTGCCGACGCCTGCTGCGGAGCCACTCAGTTTGACCGCAGCTTTCGCGATTTTGTGCGACAGCTGTATCCCGAGGGTGAGCTGAAGCAGATTCCTGCTGACCATGATTTGTATTCCGAACGGGTCGGCCACGAAATCCGCGAAGCCACTCGCCGACGCCTTGTCAGTGTCGAACGCAATGCCTCTCTGCAGCTGCAAACCGAAAAGGGGCCACCACTTCTGGAAGGGATCGAAGTGGACGGTCG
This sequence comes from Planctomycetaceae bacterium, assembly GCA_040382995.1. Classification (GTDB taxonomy): domain Bacteria; phylum Planctomycetota; class Planctomycetia; order Planctomycetales; family Planctomycetaceae; genus SXXK01. The sequence goes on along the minus strand of JBEIEK010000130.1, from coordinate 10,943 downwards.
CTATGTGGTGATCTACAGCCGCCATGACATCAGCTGTGCACTGGAGCACCAGGCGGCACTGTCCTGCGATGGGTATATCGAGGAAGACGCCGCCAAACTGGCCGTGAACATCGTGCTTTACGCCATGCTGCAGAACATCAGCTGGCAGGGGGCTGTCAGCGGGACAATCCCCTGAAGCGACAGAACACGACGCGAGGTGCGATGCTGGGGGCCGGACTCCGCCCGCGCCAAGGCGTGCGGGCGACATCAATCCGCAGGCAACGGCACGTCCCCACGCGGTCAACCCTGCAACAGAAACGCCCCAGTGCCGCACCGGCCGATGAACATCAACCGCACGCCACAGGGCGTCTTTGTGACGCGATCTGACCGCGGGGTATCATGACACCGGCTCTTCTGTGCCCGCCGCGTATCGTGTTGGGTTCGAGGGGAATGTTGATTTTTCAGGCCGGTTCGTCGACCGGCTCTTCGCTGGAAACATCGGTTGCGGTGGCAACCGGGATGAGTTTATCAAGGATCCCGTTGACGAAAGCGCTTGAGTTTTCGGTGCCAAATTCGCGGGCGATGTCGACGCATTCGTTAATGACGACGGCAGGCGGCGTGCCGGCGTAACGCATTTCGTAGAGCCCCATGCGGAGCACGTTGCGGTCTGTGGGCGCCATCCGCTCGATCCGCCAGTTGGATGCCGTGCGGCGGATGAAGTCGTCCAGACTGCGGCGTTTGTCCTGGACGCCGTTAAAGAGTTCCCACGCGAAAGCCCGCAGCTGCAGATCTGTGAATTCGGCCTGCAGTTGACGCTGGATCCGGCCTGGATCCGCGTCGGGGTTTTGATCGATCAGATAGAGCATCTGCAGGACAAATCGGCGGGCTTCGGAGCGTCCAGACATGGATTCACTTTGAACATGTGGCCGGTGTGGGGGAAAGCGCGGTCCGGAATTATGGCAGGCTCCGCCTGATCGTGCGACCTGGGCTTCGCAGTTTTGACATTTTGCCACGTCAGAGACCGGGGAACATGGTGGTTTCCTCTATCTCAACGGCGCGCCCGTTTCCACCTCTCGTTTTGGCGAAACCACATCCGCGATCGCATAAAGTTGGCGCACCCCTGTCGAACGCTGTAAAATCAGGGACGCCGAAAATCACCATTCGTCATCGGACGCCTGCCCCCAATCTGCTGCCAGCACCTGCCTCACTCCACCCCACTTTTCCCCCGGGACTCCCCATGAAGCCCGCGTTTCAGTGTGCCGAATGCGGCTTTCGCTTCCGAACCGACGCAAAGTACGTCGGTCGTACGGTTCGCTGTCCAAACCCCGCCTGTGGCAAACCGGTTCAACTGACTCTGCCGGCTGACGCGACCCCCGCACCACTCGCTGTGCCCGCCCCATCGCCCGCCCCGATACAAACACCCGCGGCAGTGGCGTCTGCAACACCCTCCAGCCGCCGGCTCGAACGCACTCGGCGGCTCGCCGGCCAACTCAATCCCAACTCCACACGCAAAATGCCGGCACCCGGTTCCGGCTCCGCTCGGTCGCTCCTGATCATCGCCGGCTTCACTGCGGTTACGCTTGCGGCGGCGGGCCTCGCCTGGTGGTTATTCCCCACCAGCGACGGGGCCGCTGCGGCCAGCACAGTCGCCGGTGCCACCCCTGGTTCCTCCGCCGCTGACACCCGGAAACTGGGCGAACCCGTGCTCACAGCCGCGCAGATTGCCGCCGCTGCCGTTGCCGAAAAGGACCGGAAACGCCAGACCGCGATCGACCAGACGATTCGTCCATGGCTCGAAAAGCACTGCTACGCCTGCCATGGCGATGAAGTCCAGGAAGCCGGGATTGAAGTCAACGACCTCAAACATCCCTCAGACTTCTTCCGCGACCACACTCGCTGGGAAAAGGTCTACCGCATGGTGAATGCCGGTGCCATGCCCCCGGCTGATCACAGCCCGATGCCCGATAAACAGTCCCTCGAAAACATCGCGAAACTGCTCTACGACGAACTCTACAACTTCGATTGCGAACTCGTTCAGCACCCAGGTCGCTCCACCCTGCACCGACTCAACCGCGCCGAATATAACAACACTATTCGCGATCTGTTCGGCATCAGCCTCACGCCTGCCGACAAGTTTCCTCAGGATGACGTCGGTGAAGGCTTCGACAACATCGGCGATGTGCTCAGCGTCCCACCTCTGCTCATGGAAAAATACCTCGACGCCGCCGAAGAAGTGGCTGCCGCTGTCATCGACACCACCGATTACTCAAAGGGACTGGCCCGCACCTACTCCGCCTCAGACCTGCAGCCCTCCGGCGGCGGCCAGAATGCCTCCGTGGATGGTGACGGCTACGCGGTGCTCAGCACCAACGGCACTCTGTCCGTTCGCGTGAAAACTCCTGCAGCCGGACGTTACGAAATCCGCGTGGAAGCCCGCGCGACTCAGGCGGGCGAAGAATCCGCACGGATGGCTGTGATGGCCGATCGCAAAACCATCACCGAAGTCGAAGTGCCCGGCCACATGAAGCCCAAATCCACTTCCGCTGTGGTGGAACTGCCCGCGGGGGAAGTCGAAATCGCCGCCGCATTTCTCAACGACTTCTACAACCCTGAAGGTCCCGAACGCCGCCGCGACCGCAATCTGTTTGTCCGGAAAATTGAAGTGATCGGTCCGGAGGGCGGCGGAGAATTCTGGCACGAAACCCATCGTCGGTTCGTCACCGCTCGGCCCTCCGAATCAGTCACTCCGGCACAGGCCGCCACCCAGGTTCTGAAACCCATCCTCCGCCGCGCCTTCCGCCGCAGCGTCTCCGACGAAGAAGTCAGTCGCTACGCGGCACTCGTTGAACGCACCATCACCGAACACAAAGCCTCCTACGACTACGGCCTGTATCTCGCCCTCCAGGCTATCCTCGTCACTCCCGACTTTCTCTTCCGCATCGAAGCTGACCCCCCGGAAGGACAAACCGTCCGCGAACTCAACGCATTCGAGATCGCTTCGCGGCTCTCCTACTTCCTCTGGAGCTCCATGCCTGACGAAGATCTCCTCCAGCTCGCAGAAAACAATCGCCTGCTCGACCCGCAGATCCTGAAGGCTCAAATCGAACGCATGCTCAAGGATCCCAAAGCCGCTGCGCTCGGACGCAACTTTGCCTCCCAGTGGCTCAACCTCCGCAATCTTGCCGATGTCCGTCCCAACCCCGAAGTGTTCCCGGACTTCGACGAACCGCTCCGAGCCGCCATGGCACGCGAATCCGAAGAGCTCTTCAATACAATTGTCGCCGAAAACCGTCCCATCGACGAATTCCTCAGTGCCGACTTCACCTTCGTTAATGAACGGCTCGCCCGACACTACGGCATCAGCGGTGTCACGGGTGACGCTTTCGTCCGCGTGTCACTCGCCGGCACCAATCGCAGCGGCGTGCTGACCCATGCTGCCGTGCTGACTCTCACTTCAAACCCTGGCCGCACCAGCCCCGTCAAACGCGGGAAATGGATTCTGGAAAACATCCTTGGACAGGCGCCGCCACCAGCCCCTCCAGGCGTACCGGCTCTCGAAGAAGCCGCAAAGGATGTGTCCGGACTCAGCCTCCGCAAACGCCTCGAAATCCACCGTGAAGACCCCGGCTGCGCCACCTGCCACCAAACCATGGATCCCCTCGGGATGGGGCTGGAAAACTTTGACGCCGTCGGTCGCTGGAGAGACAGGGATGCTGATCAGCCTGTCGACGCATCAGGAGATTTGCCCGGAGGAGTACATTTCTCGGGGCCGCTGGAACTCGTCTCCATCCTCCGCGGTCGCCAGGACCAGTTCCACCGGGCATTCACAGAGAAGCTGCTGGTCTATGCCCTCGGACGCGGCCTGCAGTACTATGACAGATGTGCGGTCAACGACATCCTGGAACGCATGAAACAGCAGGGGCCACGGTTTTCTGTGTTGGTGGAGGGCATTGTGCGGTCCGATCCATTCCTCAAACGCAGCAGCAGTCGCACTCCGTCCCTCCCCGTCGCCTCAAACCCCTGAACTTCCTTCACTGCCGACTTGTTTCCCAAAGCATTTGCCGCAACAATAGCGAACCCTGCAGACATCCTTCCCCGCGTTCCCACCACACTCCCCCCGGGACTCTCCCTCCGCATATTCGCGTTGCTCTCCCATACACCCATCTGGAGACACCCCATGGCTCGCCTGATTCTGCCCCGCCGAATGCTGCTGAAAGGCTTTGGCGCTGCCATATCGCTCCCACTGCTCGAATCCATGACCCCCGCACGGGCTCTTGCGGGCAGTCCTGGCCCGGCCGCAGCGGCGCCGGTTCGCATGGCGTGCCTGTTCTTCGCCAACGGCGCGATCATGGACAAGTGGCGTCCCACGGGTGAAGGCAAGGACTTTCAGCTGTCCACCACCCTGCAGCCCCTCGAAAGCGTCAAAAACCACCTGCTCGTCCTGGAAGGGCTCACCCAGCACCACGCCCGTGCCAACGGTGACGGCCCGGGGGACCATGCCCGCAACGCCAGCGCCTACCTCACCGGCGCTCAGCCCCGCAAAACATCCGGCGCAGACATCAGTGTCGGGAAGTCCATCGATCAGGCGATTGCCGAAAAAATCGGCGGCCAGACCCGACTGCCCTCGATCGAACTGGGGATCGACCGCGGCCGCAACGCCGGCAACTGCGACTCCGGCTACAGCTGCTCCTACTCTTCCAACATTTCCTGGAAAACACCCGCAACGCCCTGCTCAAAGGAATCCAACCCCAGATCAGCCTTCGAACGGCTCTTCGGCAACCCGGAACAGGCGGCCGACCGCGAACGCCGGCTCCGGGACCGCCGCAGCATCCTTGACTTCGTCGGCGGCGATGTCAAACGCATCCAGCCAGCACTCAGCGGCGCCGACCGGCAGAAACTGGACGAATACTTCACCAGCCTCCGTGATGTCGAGCAGCGGGTGGCCCGGGCAGACCAGGGCCCCCGCGAAGTCCCCGAACTGCAGCTTCCGGACGGTGTTCCAGCTGAACTCAAAGAACACATCCGCCTGATGTTCGATATCCTCGCGCTGGCCTTCCAGACCGACTCCACCCGCGTCGCCACCTTCATGCTGGCTGACGCCGGCAGTAACCGCACATACCCGGATGTGGACGTCCGTGACGGCCATCACGAACTTTCACACCACCAGAACGACGCGGAAAAAATGGAGAAAATCTCCCGCATCGACCGCTACCTCGTGGAGCAGTTCGCCGGCTTCCTCAACCGGCTGAATGGCATCAGCGAAGGTGGCCGCAGCTTGCTCGACAACAGCATGATCCTCTACGGCAGCGCCATCTCCGACGGCAATCGTCACAACCACGACGACCTCCCGATCCTGCTCGCCGGTGGCGGCGGCGGGACCATCTCGACCGGTCGCTACATTAAATACCCCAAGGAAACTCCGCTCAACAACCTCTTCATTTCCATGGCGGACCGCATGGGCGCCCCAATGGACTCCCTCGGTGACAGCAAGGGCCCCCTCGAAAACCTGAACTGACACCTGGTACTCAGTCACGCAAACAGCCGGAAAGGGCACTAACACAGGAACCACAGGCGCATGGGGGTCATTCAGTTTCTCGTGGAACGCCCGGACCTGTTGTCCGTCAACCACGCCTCGTCGCTTGTCGATTTCCTCACATTCGACGGTCGCGTGACGCCGGCTCGCGTCTCCCTGCAGGACAAACTGCTCCGCTGCGAACGCGCCACCCCGGAAAGTGGCCAGCTCCGCCTGCTCTGGCCCCGCTTTGACCACACCCGTCACGTCGTTCACAGCACCAGCCTGCGCGAACAGTCCCGCCCCTACGAACTGGAACTGGAACTCGCCCGTGGACAACTCTCCCGGCTCCGCGATCAATTCTACGCATGGCACGGTGCCGGCTTACAGTCCTCCGCGCGACTCGAAGAACTGATCCGCGAATCGCACCGCCTCTTTCGCTCCGCTGCCCTCCGCACCGAATCCCCGGAAACCTCGGCCGCCGCCGCTGTCTGGTCAATGGAGATGTCAGCCCAGGCCGCCGATCTGCTCTGCGCCCACTACACCGCGCAGCGAATCGAATTTCGCCGCCAAAGATCCTCACGCATTCCCGTCTTCTTCGGCGCCCTGCTGGGTCAGGTCCCCAGCGACGAAGCCACCTATCTCAGCACCTTCAACGCCGTGCAGCTCGACACCCGCTGGAGCCTGCTCGAACAAGTCAGCGGCAGCTACAACTGGGACCCCATCGATCAACTCATCGAATGGGCCGCTCGCAACCGACTGTCCATCATCGGCGGCCCGCTCTTCGACATGACCAACGACTGCACTCCGGACTGGATGCGCAACTGGATCAACGACCCCGTCAACCTGCAAAGCTTCGCGGCCGATTACGTGGAAACTGTCATCGGTCGCTACATGGGCCGCGTGCGACACTGGGAAATCGCCTCCGGAGCCAATCGTGGCGGTGCATTTCCGCTCTCTGAAGAACAGCGTTTCAACCTCCTTCAGGCGATCCTTGCCGCAGCCAGGGCTGTCGACGACACCATCCTCGTCAGTCTCCGCATCGTGCAGCCGTGGGGCGAATACCTCAGCCAGACGCAAAACAGACTCTCCCCCATCCAGTTCTTCGACGCTATCCGGCGGTCTGGAGTCCGCATCGGGGAAATCAATCTGGATATCCGCGTCTCCAGCCAGCCCCAGCGAACACTCCTTCGTGACCCGCTCAGCCTCTCACAACTCATCGATCACTGGTCCTGCTTCCAGATCCCCATCAACGTGATGATCTCCGTGCCCGACATTCAGGCCGCCAGCGAATCCACCTCCGAAGAGTCCCGCGACAACTGGCTCAGACAAGTCTTCCTGATGTGCCTCTCCAAGGAACGCGTCACGGGCATCTACGTTTCCGGCTGGCAGCCCGGCGACTTTTCCTCGCCTGCACTCCTCGAACGCAGTGGACAGCCCAGCCGTTACCTGCAGACCCTGCAGAACCTCTCCAAAGAATTTCTCAGCTGAGCACCCCCGCATGCTGCTCCGTCGCCACAGCACTCCCGGCTCCCGTTTCAACTCCCTGTTCAGCCTGCGGCCGCTCCTGCTCGCGGTCTCATTGTGCCCCTCAGTCGCTGCCGCCGACGAACCTCCCTCAAACGCCACCCCACAACCCACCAGCAGCACGGCCCCGTCGGCACCCCCAACCGACGAATCCACCAACCTCTCCGCCGAAGCACTCGCCGCCCAGGCCGCCAAATCGCTCGTCGTCATTCGCTCCACTGACCGCACCGGCAGTGATCTGGGGCTTGGAACCGGCTTCGTCATCTCCAGTGATGGACTAATCGCCACAGCCTGGCACGTCATCGGTGATGGCCGGGAAATTCGCGTGGAACTCGCCGACGGACGGACACTCCCAGTCTCGGCCGTGCATGCCTCCTCCAGTCAGATGGATCTGGCCATCGTTCGCGTGGAACAACTGGACCTGCCCCCACTCCCGCTGTCCCTCGAAGGTCGCACTCCCCAGGGCCGCGAAATTGTAGCGCTCGGCCACCCCGAAGGTTTCCGCAATGCCATCGTCAGTGGCGTCATTTCGGGATATCAGGACATCGACGGCGTCGAAATGCTCCAGCTTGCCATGTCCATCGAACGCGGCAACAGTGGAGGCCCCGTGCTCGATCGACAGGGCCGCGTCGTTGGCATCGTGACACGCAAATCAGCGCTCCAGGACAAGCTCGGCTTCGCGATTCCCGTACGACTGCTCCGGGATCTGCAGGCCGAGCCCAATCCGATTCCCATGGCCCGCTGGGCCACCATCGGAGCCCTCGACGAACGCTTCTGGCAGCCCCTCATGGGAGGCAACTGGAAACAACGCGCCGGCCGCATCCTCGTCTCCGGTGAAGGTCGTTCCTTCGGTGGTCGCACCCTCTGCCTCCACCAGAAATCGCTCCCCGAACGCCCTTTCGATGTGCACGTCGCAGTTCGCCTGGAAAACGAAGAAGGAGCAGCCGGACTCGTCTTCCATGCCGATGGTGGCGACCGACATTACGGCTTCTACCCCAGCAACGGCAACCTGCGACTCACCCGCTTCGACGGCCCTGATGTCAACTCCTGGACCATCCTCCATAACGCCCCGCACCCTGCCTACCGACTCGAAGACTGGAACGTCCTCACCGTCCGCTCACTCCCCGACCGTTTCGACTGCTACGTCAATGGCCAACTCGTCGTCTCCAGTCGCGACACCGCGCTGCCACCCGGCAAGGCTGGACTCGCCTCATTCCGGGGCACTGTGGCTCAGTTTCGACGGTTCGAGACCGGCCCGGATCTGCTCCCGACTGTCAACGCCTCCGAATACGCCGCACGCCTGCGTTCCTTCGCTGAAACCGTCCGCCCCGAGCGCCCGGTACTCGACTCCGAACTCCAGCCACTCCTGCCGCTGGGCGACGCCGCCGTCGACTTCATGGCCCAGGAAGCTCAGCGTCTCGAACAAAAATCCCGCCGACTCAAAAGCCTCGCCCGGGACCTGCACCAAACCACCGTCCGCGCCCAGCTGGCCAAAGAACTCGCTGTCCAGGATCGCAGCCCCGATCTGCTCCTCTGCGCACTGCTCATCGCCCGCATCGACAACCCCGATGTCGATCCTCCCGTCTACATCGCCCGACTCGATCAACTCGCCGATGAAGTCCGCAGCAAACTCCCCCCCGATGCTCCCCCAGCCGCTCGACTTGCAGAACTCGATCGACTCCTTTTTCAGGAACTCGGAGTTCGCGGCAGCCGCCAGGAATACGAATCTCCCTCCAACAGCTACCTCAACGAAGTGATCGATGACCGCGAGGGCATCCCCATCTCGCTCTCAGTCCTCTACATGGAATTTGCCCGCCGACTGAATCTGAATGTGGTCGGAGTTGGGCTGCCGGGACACTTTGTCGTCCGCTATGAACCCGGCGGCACCGAAACACCCCAGACCATCGACGTCTTTGAACGCGGCAAACGACTCAGCGAAGAAGACATCCGCGCAATCCTCGCTGCAGCCCGCTTCCCCGACGAGCCCCGCTTCCGCGAACCCGCCAGCACACCCAAAATCATCGAACGCATGCTCATGAATCTGCTTGGCATCGCAGAAAGCCGTCGCGATGACGACCAGGTGCTCGCGCTCCTCGAAACACTCACCACCGTCTCACCAGACAACATCGAATATCGCGCCAAACGCCTCGAAATGCGCGCCCGCACCGCACGCATCCAGATGGCCATCGAAGACGCCGACTGGTTCATCCGCACCCAGCCCGACGGCGTCGACATCGAACGCGTCCGCCAACTCCGACAAACCCTCGAACAACAACTCCCCTAACCCCCCTCTCCCCTCCAGGGGAGAGGGGCCGGGGGTGAGGGGCAAAAATCGTCCCGCAAAAACCCCTCCCACGGTCCTGCCCCCTCAACCCATGCCCTCCACCCCCAACTCCCCGCCTGCCTCACCAGGACTTCAGGTTCACGGCCTCTCTGTTCGTCGCGGTCCCACACTCATCGTCGACAATGTCTGCTGTCAGGTACCGCTCGGCGGAACACTGGTGCTGGTGGGCGAATCCGGCTGCGGCAAGACAACCTTTCTGCGTTCCATCGCCGGGCTGATTCCGGCTCAGCAGGGCAGCGTTCAGCTGAATGGCAGCGAACTTATTGGGTTGCCGCCGGAACACAGACGCGTGCGGTACCTCGATCAGGAACCGCTGCTGTTTGAACACCTGACCGTGCTTGCCAACGCAGCCTTTGCACTGCGGATGCAGGGACTCTCTGAACAGGCCGCCAATGACGCTGCCCTCCCGGTGCTGAACGCTGTCGGCATGTCCGCTCACATCGACAAGTGGTCACACCAGTTGTCCGGTGGTCAGAAGCAGCGGACAGCCTTCGCCCGCGCAGTCCTTGCCCGTCCCCGCGTTCTGCTGCTCGACGAACCCTTCAGCGCCCTTGATGCTGCATCCCGCACGGCCATGCAGCAGTTGTTCCTGAGGCTGACAGCCGATTTTCAGCTCACGTCCATCCTTGTGACGCACGACATCCGCGAAGCACTGGCTGCCGGATCCGACTTCTGCCGCATGGAACAGGGACAACTTCGGCAATACGCGGATAAGGCTGCCTTTGTGCGGGATCCAGCCAACGGCGTTCGGGAAGAACTCGCCTTCTGGGAGTCTCAGCTGGGTGAACTAACACCCGGCACTTGACCGGCCGGTGCCCGAATCAGACCCGGCAGCGACTTGTGATGGGACCACACAATGCTCCCAACCTGGGAACCTAACGATCCGCGAGCGTGATGGACGGTCGATTGAGTCTGAAAAACGGCCGCAGACCCTGCATTCCCGCCAGCCAGAGAGGAGGCTGGCCACGAACGCGTAGTGACGACCGCATTTCCCTGAGCGTTGCCTGTTCAGGAAATCGGCAGCATGGTCGCGCCTGTGAGATAGGTTTCCCACGGGTGAGGTCGTCAGCGTCAGGGCACCTCAGAAAAAGCTCCCCGTGCAGGTCCCCCGTCGGTCCAGAAACGGCCAAAAGCGACTTTGCATAAGTCACGACTACCACACGGTTCGCGTCGATTACGCTCCAGTGCTGAAGGTCGGGAAACCGCCTGAAGAGCAGCCCAAAACCGCTCGGAGACTGCGAACTCGCGTCCGGAAGGGCGAAGTGGTTAACGCGGTCAAGGTGGCTCGCAAGTACCAGAAATTCCTCGAACGCTCTGAGGTCCTGGGTTACCAGCAGGCGGCGAAAAAGTTTGGCGTCAGCAAGCCAGTTATCAGCACATACCTGGCGATCCTCAACCGACTGCCCGCTTCATTCGTCGAGTGGTTAGAGAATTGCCCGGACAAGCTGGTTGTGGCGTTCTTCAGTGAGCGGCGACTCCGGCCCGTCACGCGAATCGAGGGTGACCAAGAGAAGGTGAATGTGCTGCGTGCCCTTTTGAACCAGTGCCTGGGTGAGCTGGAAGAGGAGAACCAAGCGCTCG
>JBEIEK010000129.1:0-14709 GCA_040382995.1 Planctomycetaceae bacterium | reverse complement strand
GAAGTGAGAAGTGGGAAGTGGGAAGTGAGAAGTGAGAAGTGAGAAGTGAGAAGTGGGAAGTGAGAAGTGAGAAGTGGGAAGTGAGAAGTGGGAAGTGGGAAGTGAGAAGTGAGAAGTGGGAAGTGAGAAGTGAGAAGTGAGAAGTGAGAAGTGGGAAGTGGGAAGTGGGAAGTGGGAAGTGAGAAGTGAGAAGTGAGAAGTGGGAAGTGGGAAGTGGGAAGTGAGAAGTGAGAAGTGGGAAGTGGGAAGTGAGTTGAGGGGCGAGGGGTTAGATGAAATTTGCCGTGATTGGTTCCAGTGTTTCTGCCTGGCCGCTGCTGCAGGAACTGCACAGTGCGTCTGGTGCTGCGCTGGCGGGATGTGCCATCTCGGGGCCACTGCTGGATCTGGCCGCCGGTCGCATCCCACTGCGGCTCATGTCCACCCCTGAAGACGCGTTGATGCAGCAGCAGCCGGACGCCGTTGTGCTGGCACTGGAGGACTCGGAAGAGATTCTCCGGCTGGCGCGTGCGGCGGTTCAGGCAGAACAGCACGTGGTGGTGGTGCTGCCGCTGCTGAGCGCTTCCCCGGCCCTGGTCTTTGACCTGCAGCTGATCGCAGATGAATCCCGGGCGGCTGTGATTCCGCTGGCCGGTCGCTGGTTGTTGACTGATCTTACCGTATCGGCGATGGATTTGGGGCTTCCGGCTGGCGAAGTGCGTCAGCTGCTGCTGGACCTAACCTTTCCGGGTGACTCCGAGGAAAGTCTGGCTGAGGCAACTCGGAGTGGTCTGGATGTGCTGTGTGCGTCCGGTTTTCGCTATTCTCAGGTCACCTGTCTTGATTCAGCAGCTCCGGGAGGCATCCTGCTTTCGCGGCTGGTTACTCTGGGAGCTCAGCCGGAGGCTGAACTGACTCTGCCCCCTGCCACGCTCACACTTCGCCCCGGCGCTGGCCCTGTTGCAGGTGGCGTGTTGCGGGCTGTCTTCAGCACGGGTGAGGTGCGAGAGTTTACGCTGGGGACAGCAGACGCGGTCGAGCAGCTGCCGCGGATTCGCTGGTATTGTGAAGACATTTCGCGGTGTCAGGCCTGGCTGGACAGCTGTTCCACCACGCTGGAGCTCACCGAGGCCGCCGCCAAATCGCTCCGTCGACGTCGTACGGTGGACGTGCACTTTGACGCGGGTACGGAACGCAGCGTCTTTAAGAGTCTGATGACAGCGATGGGCTGCGGAGTGCTCACGTGGCTGCTCTTCAGCATGGTCGCTCTGCTGATTGCCGGACAGCTGCTGGATCTGCCGGACTGGTTCTGGCAGATCGCGCGCATCCTCTGGTTCACTCCGGTGCTGCTGTTCCTCGTGGCTCAGTTTCTGCTGCCGCTGGCTCGTGATCGTTCGGGACCGCCGCGCGGACGGCGTTAAGCAGAGGAAGCCGCTGCATGTCTCGCGCACTTCCACCGATCCTTTCCTGCGATCACTGCGGTGCCTGCTGCAGGCGAACGCCCATTCCACCGTTTCAGCCTGGCGAGGAATCTGTATGGAACGTGCCGACATGGATGCTGGAACCGGTTCACGAACGCATCCGTCGGGACGAGCACTTTGAGCTGCTGCCCTGTGTGTGGCTGGATCTGTCGACGCTGCGTTGTCGGCACTATGAATTTCGCCCGCAGGCCTGTCGCGACTTTGAAATCGGCAGTACGCTGTGCCGACTGTCCCGTGACGACGAAGGCGTTGAAGGCGTTCAGAACAGTTCGCGAATTGGTGAACCTTCGGCCAGCAGTGGCCATGGTCTCCGCTGACGATGCTCTGACCGGCACGGATGCCGCTACCGCTGAGGACTGCGTGCATGTCGCGGGGCCAGTGTCCGTGGGCCTGAAGCTGCATGTCGCCCCTGTCGGGATGCCAGATCTCGGTTTTTGCCTGCGAAAAGGGTTGTATTGGGGATTGCGTGGTGCCGGGGCACAGACTGGAAAATCCAAATCCTCCGGCCGGGCTTCACGACAATCGCTCGCGTTCGATGTATCTTTCCGGATTGTTTGCACAGACGGCTTTGGCGGGTTTCGTAAACCAGGTTTGGATTTCAATGAGTTCTGACAATCCTCAGTGGTCACCCGGCGGGGGTTTGCATTTTCGTCTTCTGGCGTCCAGTGGTCGTGCGCGGCGGGGGCGTTTTGTCACAGCGCACGGACCTGTAGAGACCCCGGCCTTCATGCCCGTGGGGACTCAGGCCGCCGTCAAGTGCGTGCTGCCGGATCAGGTGGCCGCCACGGGTGCTCAGGTGGTCCTGGCCAACACCTACCACCTCGGCATTCTCGACCGCACGCAGGTGGTGGAGCGTCTGGGTGGCCTGCATTCCATGATGCGCTGGAACCAAACGATCCTGACGGATTCGGGTGGCTTTCAGGTGTTCAGTCTGCCGGAACGGACGATTACCGAGGAGGGCGTGAGCTTTCGGTTTCGTTCGGGAAAGAAAGACACCGAGGGCACTCCGATGATGCTCAGCCCTGAATCCGCCATGGATATTCAACGACGCCTGGGCGCGGATATTGTGATGGCATTCGACGAGTGTGTGGACCATCGGATGCCAGCCGGCTACGTCGCGCAGTCACTGGATCGCACCCAGCGCTGGCTGAAACGCTGTGCTGCCGTCCCGCTGCAGCCGCACCAGCATCTGTTCGGGATTATTCAGGGCGGGATGGAGCTGGAGCTGCGGTCGCGAGCTGTGCGGCTGGTGACGTCGCTCAATCTTCCGGGTTATGCAATCGGCGGCGTTTCCGTGGGTGAGGGGCATGACGCGATGGTGCGGGTTGTGCGGCACACAGCACCGCAAATGCCCGCCGATCAGGTGCGGTACCTGATGGGTGTGGGCCTGCCGGAAGACCTTGTGGCAGCCGTGGAATGCGGCATGGACATCTTTGACTGCATCATTCCCACGCGATACGCCCGGGAGGGCACGGTATTTACGTGGGACGGCAAAATGCGTCTGCAGGACAAGACATTTCGCAAGGACCGCTATCCGATCGACACATCCTGCAGCTGCACCGCCTGCAGTCAGGGCTTCAGCCGGGCCTATCTGAGACATTTGCTGTTTGCCGACGAACCCCTGTACGGGACGCTGGCGACAATCCACAACCTGCACTTTTATCAGGACCTGATGCGTGGCATGCGTCAGGCGATCGAGAACAATCAGTTCGCCGGCTGGGCTGAACAGTTTCGCCGACGGTATCTGAAGCGCACTGCCTGAGGCTGCGGTCACAGCCTGCGTCAGCGCCCGCTGTCAGGGTGCGTAGATCCTGACATCATCAAAGTTGCCGATGTCGTCAAACGATCCAAAGCCGACGCGACCACTGCGAAAGGTGGTGTCTTTGGCTGTCATCACGGGTTTGGACAGATCATCAAACCACACTGAGATCTCTCCGGAATCCGCATCACGGCGAATGCGGGCCTGGTGCCAGTTGTCTGTCCAGGGAGTGCCCTGGGTGGAGGTCAGAGAGATCTTTTTGCGGGCGGCCGAATTCACAATGAAGATCTGGTTGGCGTGGTCGTCAGCCTGCTTGCCAAAGTGCACGTAATACAGTTTTGAATCGGACTGACAGCCGAAAAACAAACACAGGTCGCGATGTCCGTAGTCCGGAATTGTCGACTGGAATCGCAGATCCATGACGAACGATGAGAGTTCGAGATCGCGAATGAGGGTGCGATTGAGCGGTGAGCGGAACGGGGGGCTGAAGTTGCTGTTGCGCTTTGTCAGCGCCAGCACGTGATTGCCATTCTGGTTCAGCAGACTCCATGCCGAATCATCCGTCGGCTGATAGCGGCCGGTCTGCTGATCTTCAAAGTCATGGCTGTAGACCAGTTTCATGCCCGCGGGTGCCGGGAAGTCAGTCGCGCTGACATTCGGCAGAGAGAAGAGGATGGCAGTGAGCAGAGCGGCAAGCGGGGTGAGGCGGGACATGCGGCACATTCCTTGCGGTGTGAAGGGTCGGGGATGGCAGACACGTGCAGTGCTATTCCTGAGCTTCGACCGACACCAGAGCTTCCATGGCGGAATCGCGCCCGGGAACACGCGTGTAGACGGTTTCGTCCCACGTGTGCAGTCCCATCACAGCTCGACTGTCACGGCCGACAATCAGGCTGCGGTAGATGAGCAGCTGGAAGGAACCGATGCGGACGCGGAAGCCGGCGGCTTCATGTGAACCGGTGTAGCGACGCGCTTCGGTGACGGTGAGTCGGGTCCAGTCGGCCGGTTCGGATGTGCGTTTGGGATGCCAGTCGAGCACGAGTGGCAGTGTGACGCCACCGGCGCCGAGGGCTGAGGATTCGAGCTGACCGTCATGAGCCTGGCACTGGCCGAAGGTGTGCTGGATGCGGTCGTCGTCGAGCCATGTCGGGATGAGCCGCACATGCGCGAGGCCACGGGCGAGCCGGAGTTCGCGGGTGACCGGGTCGGGTTCAATGGCAGTGGCTTCGGCGAAGGGGAGTGCGGTGGTGAGCTGCAGGCGCGGTTCCGAGCTGCCTGATGTGACGCTGTCTGTGAGCATCAGAAAGCGTTCGCGGGTGGCCAGCATGATTTGTCGTACGCCGCGGAGACCATTTCCGCAGTCGGCTTCAAGCTCAAGAAAGACGCATTCCGCGTCGTCGAACCAGCAGCTGCAGCGCCATGCCGCGGGGCCGGCAGCGGTTTCGTCGTTGAGCCGTGCGGACCAGTGCCACTGACCGGAAAACACCTGTGTTCCTGCAGCATGCACCTGCAGATGCACAGCTCCTGAATGCCAGTCGACCAGCACTAAATCGGCGTCGGCGTCCGGGGAACTGCGGAGCAGTGCAAGTCGTCCTTCGTCGGACTGCCACGAGGCTGAAGCGGATCCGGCGAGCACGGAGGCTGTGGCGGAGCTGTCGCTGTGGGCGCTGGGAGTGGAGCGGGTGTCGGCGGTGGACGAGGAGGCGTCGGCGTCAGCGGTTGCGGAAGCTGATGGGCCGGATTCAGCAGTGTCTGCGTCCGATTCGGTTTGGGTGTCGGCTTCGGGAGCGGGACGCCAGCGTTTGGGGCTGCGGATTCTGGTGGTTGGGCGACGGACTTTTTTGAGCAGTTTATCGAGGCGGGCGGAGTGGTCGCCGGGACCATCGTTGAGTAACTGTTGCAGGACCGGGAGCAGGCTGGAGGCGGGTGTTGAAGGCACGTCGCGGGTGGCATCCGGAGCGACGGGCTGGGGAGGAGTCTGGAGCAGCACAGCGGCTTCGACAAATCGCTGCAGATGCGGTTCAAAGTCGTTCCAGAGCGACTGGTGAAAGACTCGCGCCCATGCGGTGCTGCGGGCAAAAGTCCGAAGAATGTCGGGCAGCAGGCGCAGAGCGGTGCCGGTGGGCAGCCCGCGGGGATCGGTGCTGTCGCGGAGCAGTTGCTGGAGGGCGAGCATGCCGCTGCGCTGCAGCCTTGCGGCTCCGTTGAGCGGTGAGAGCAGCAGGCTGGTGACCCATGGGAGTTCGCAGTCGAGCGCCGCGGCTGCGGTGGACGGGGAATCGCCACCGGAAGTGCCGGGGGCGTCAGCTGAAGAGGTGCGGCCAAAGCTGCGTGCGAGGACTGCGAGGCAGCTGGCAAAGGTGTCCGCTTCGAGATGTTCGCCGACCCGGAAGAGTACTTCAGCGACGGCGAGCGTTTCCCAGGCTGCGGGGCGTCCGGTGACGGCCGAATGCCACTGGGTGAGCGACTGATTGAGGGATTGAGGGGCTGAGCGGGAGGACTTTTTGTTGCGGTGAGCGTTCTTTTTGGAGGAACGCAGTGGCGACCAGGCTTCGAGCGCTGCGGCGAGCTGACGTTCGCGTTCGCTGAGGTCGACGGTGGTGACGGACCAGGCAGCCAGCCACGTTTTGGCAGGCAGTCGACGGCCGGCACGACGACGCGGTTTGGAGAGTGCGGCAAGCCAGGCTCGGCGGAAAGCGCCGAGTCGACCGGCGGCGAGCGCGTCGTGGATTTTGGGCTCGGCCGCGCGGCTGAGAGGAATACTGCGAATAAGTCCGGTGGCTGTGGAGGTCGGCATGATCGCTGTGATTTCCGGAGGCGATCATCCCTGATCTGCGGTGGTGAGGCGGTCAGCGGATTGCTGACGCCGGTGAGGGCTTAGATGGTGGTGGAAGAGAAGCCGCCATCAACGACGATGTTCTGGCCGGTGACAAACGAGGACGCTTTGTGGGAAGCGAGCCAGACGACGGCACCGGCGAGTTCGTGGGAGTCGCCGAAGCGGGCCATGGGAGTATGGCCGATGATTTGGGCGCCGCGTTCCGTATAGCTGCCATCTTCACGGAAGAGCAGAGCGCGGTTTTGGTCGGCGGGGAAGAAACCAGGGCTGATGGCGTTGACGCGAACACCCCGAGTGGCCCATTCGCGGGCGAGAAACTTTGTGAGGTTGATGACGGCGGCTTTGGCGGCGGAGTAGGCTACGACGCGGGACAGCGGAATCATGCCGGCCATGGAGGCGATGTTGATGATGCTGCCTTTTTTCTGAGCCAGCATGGTTTCGCCGAAGACCTGGCAGGGCAGCAGTGATCCGCCGACGAGGTTCAGGTCGAAGACCCCGTTCCAGGCCGCGATTGGACGCTTGCAGAAGTCGGCGCCGGGAGGCAGAGTGGCATCCGGGCGGTTGCCACCGGCGGCAGCGATGAGGATGGTGACCGGTCCGAGCTGTCGGATGATGTCGTCACGGGAGGCCGCGAGCGATTCGGGGTTCTGCGCGTCGGCGGCAAAGAACTGAGCGCGTCCGCCGGCGGCTTCGATCTGACGAACGCGTTCCTGACCGCGGGCTTCGTTGCGGCCCGCGACGGCAATGGTGGCCCCGGCAGCTGCCAGTGCTGATGCCATGGCGCCCCCCAGAACGCCTGTGCCCCCCAGCACGACCGCCGTTTCCCCGGACAAATCAAACAGTGACTGGCTCATGAACTACCCTTGATCTTTTTAACTTTGTGCGGAAGAAGTGTGCGGAAGAAGTGTGTGTCAGGTGCGGAGCTTTTCGAGGGCATCGAGCTGATCGAGCAGTTGCTGGTCGGAGGGCCAGAGTCCGTCGCGCTGGCGGTCCTGGAACTGTTTTTCGAGGTCGGTGATGAGTGGCTGCAGGCTGCTGCGGACGGCGGGCTGCACGCGGTCGATGAAGAGCACTCCGTCGAGGTGATCGTATTCGTGCTGCACGATCCGGGCGGCGAAGTCGGTGAGTTTGACTTCGAACTGGCGGCCGGAGAGATCAAAAGCGTCGACGGTGAGCTCTGTGGCGCGCGTCACGGGGCCGTAGATCTCGGGCAGACTGAGGCAGCCTTCTTCGTCGTCTTCACTGCCTTTTTTTTTGGTGATTCGAGGATTGAGGAAGACCAGTTCCTGGTCCTTTTGCTCGGGGTCGCCTTCGGGGTTCATGACGAAGAGCCGGTAAGGCAGGCCCACCTGGTTTGCCGCGAGGCCAACCCCACGAGCGGAGTACATCAGCTGGAACATCTGACGCACGATCTCGTGAAGTTCCGCATCGATGCGCTGGACCTCACGGGACTTGCGTTTGAGGGCGGGGTGGGGGTGGGGGACAATTTGCAGAGGAGTCATGGGGAGGCGTTGCGCCGGGGGGCTGCAGGGGGATTGAGTGGCGTTGCGGGAACTGTGGGGACTGGGGACCCGGTATCATTTTGCCGGGATTGGGTCAGGGAATCCAGCGAAGCGAGGCTGTGAATTCACAAAAGCGGAGATCGGTGCGGCGGAAATGCAAACCGCCGCTCCGTTTGGGGAGCGGCGGCGGTTGGTGTGGATCTGTTGCGGTTCGCTGGTGAGCGGTTCAGTTGCCGGATTCGCTGACCTGTACTTCCCAGGGGCGAGCTGCGCGTTCGCGAAGGCGAGTGGCTTTGCCGGCGCGGTCGCGGAGGTAGAAGAGCTTGGCACGGCGAACGCGGGCGTGGCGTTTGACTTCGATGGAGGCGACTTTGGGTGAATTGACCGGGAAGGTGCGTTCGACGCCTTCGCCCTGAACGATGCGGCGGACTGTGAACATTTCGCGGGTGCCTGAGCCGCGGCGGGCGATGACGACACCGCTGAATTTCTGGATGCGTTCCTTGCTGCCTTCCAGAATGCGGGTGTGCACGTCGACGGTGTCGCCGATTGCAAACTGCAGGGGTTGTTCGCGGAGGCTGGATTTTTCAGCCGCTTCCAGAAGATGGTTACGCATGACAGAGAATCCTTGGGTGGAGGGTGAGGTTGAGTGTTTGTGGTTGGCGAATAGGGGGGGTCACGCGGGGTTTGCAGTGCCGGGTGCGACGTTTGAGTCAGGAGAGGCTGATAGGGGATTTGCGAGCAAGTCCTGGCGTCGTTCCTGGGTTCGTCGGAGGCTTTCGGCGAGCTGCCACTGTTGGATTTTTGCGTGATCTCCCTGAATAAGCACCTCGGGCACCTGCATGCCGCGAAATTCCCGAGGTCGAGTGAATTGGGGGTGTTCGAGCAGCCCGGAGTGACTGAAGGAGTCGTAGCGGCTGCTGGTTTCGTCGTGGAGGACGTTTGGGATGAGGCGGATTACGGAGTCGACGATGAGCATTGCGGGGACTTCGCCACCGTTACAGATGAAATCACCGACGGAAACTTCGAGGGGTTTGAGACCTTGACGGATGCGGTCATCAAAACCTTCGTAGCGGCCGCAGAGGATGAGCAGTCTGGGTTCGTTGGCGAGTTGTTCGACGAGTGACTGGCTGAGTTTTTGTCCGGAGGGGGACATCATGAGCAGCCGGCCGGGATGTGGTGGGAGTGCCTGGACGGCTTCGACGCAGTCGAAGACGGGCTGACACATGATGAGCATTCCGGGGCCACCGCCGAAGGGTTTGTCGTCGACCTGTCGGCGTTTGCCGGGAGCATAATCGCGGAAGTTATGCAGCTGGATGTTGACGAGGCCACGATCGATGGCTTTTTTGAGATGTCCCTGACCGAGGTAGCTGTGGAACATTTCGGGGAAGAGGGTGAGGATGTCGAATTGCACGTGATTTTGCGGCATCGCATCCTGCCCTGACTGAAATGGTCCGAGCGGGGCGGTGGTGGTGGGATGACCAGAACCGCCAACTTCGGGCTGGGGTTACTCGGCTGCGGCTTCTGCGGGGGCCGCTGCAGCTTCTTCGCGGGCTTTTGGCGGGAGCATCGGCGGGGGCGCTTTTGCTGTGCCGAAGCGATTGGTCTTCACTTTGCGGATGAGAGCGTTGACTTTTTCGCTGGGTTGAGCACCAACGGAGATCCAGTAGTCGACGCGTTCGATGTTCATTTTCACGCGGGCTGCTTTGTCGTGAACCATCGGGTCGTAGAACCCGACTTCTTCGATGGCTTTGCCGTCGCGCTGCACGCGAGAATCCATAACACAGATGCGGAAGAACGGACGGTGCTTGCGGCCCATCTTCTTCATACGAATGCGAACAGCCATTGGAACTCCGGACCAGAACTGAGGACGGTGAAAGTGGATTTCAGGAAGTTGGGCCGACGGGGAATCATCGCCGCCGGTTGCGTTTTTTGGCCTTTTGAGCTTCTTTGCGTTGTTTTTTCTTTTTTTCCCGCAACGCGTCCATGTCGGCAGCGGGGCGCTGAATTCTTAATTTTTTTTCCGCGAGGTCAACCGAAGGGTCCAGCATCCCGCTGCCGGCGAGCCCCTGCATGAATTTGAGCCGATCGCGGATGCCGAGGTTACTGACATCCTGCATCATGCGGGACATGGAGGCGAAGTCTTTGAGCAGTTTATTCACTTCGCCATGCTGGACACCGCTGCCGCGGGCGATGCGAGTCCTGCGGCTGCGGTCGATGATTTCGGGGTTGCGGCGTTCGGCCGGGGTCATGGAATTGATAATGCCAGTGATCCGTGACATTTCCTTTTCAGGATTCAGATCACCGATCTGGTCTGCCATGCCCCCCATGCCGGGGATCATTTTCATGACGTCACGGATGGAACCGAGCCGCCTGACCTGCTGCATTTGATTGACGAAGTCGTCGAGGGTGAAGCGCCCCTTCTGCATCCGCTCCTGCTGGCGGAGCATTTCTTCCTGGTCGAATTCGCGCTGGGCTTTTTCGTAGAGCGACAGAATGTCGCCCATGCCGAGAATTCGGCCGGCCATGCGATCGGGGTGAAAGTCTTCGAGCCGATCGAGTTGTTCGCCGACACCGATGAACTTGATGGGGACTCCGGTGACAGCCTTAACGCTGAGGGCTGCTCCGCCGCGGGTGTCGCCATCGAGCTTTGTGAGGATGACGCCGTCGAGCTCAAGTGCTTCGTTGAAGGATTTGGCACTGTTGACCGCATCCTGGCCGGTCATGGAGTCGCAGACGAGCAGTGCCTGGTCGGGGCTGACTGCGGAGTCGATCTGCTGGAGTTCCTTCATGAGTGCCGAGTCGACGTGGAGACGACCGGCGGTATCGAGAATGACAACGCTGGCACCCAGACGTTTGGCTTCCCTGACGCCGTTGCGGCAGACCTGGACCGGGTTGCTGGTGGCGGGATCTTCGCTGTAGACGGCACAGCCAACCTGGGAGCCGATGACTTTGAGCTGTTCGATGGCGGCGGGGCGCTGGAGGTCGGCGGCGACAAGAAACGGAGTGACACCCTGAGCCTTGAGGCGGGTGGCGAGCTTTCCGCAGGTGGTTGTTTTGCCGGAACCCTGCAGACCGCACATCATAATGACGGATGTGCCATCGCGGCGGATGGGCAGCGAATGATCAACGGGCCCCATCAGACTGATGAGTTCTTCGTTGACGATACCGACGATCTGCTGTTCAGGCCGGAGTGATTTGAGAACCTGTTCGCCGATGGCCTTGCCTGTGACCGTCTGTACGAACTGCTGCACGACGTCGTAGGCCACGTCGGCTTCGAGCAGGGCGGAGCGGACCTGCTGCATGCCTTCGCGAATGTTGGCTTCGGTGATCTTTCCGGTTCCCCGGAAGGCACTGAAGGCGCGGCCAAGACTTTGTGAGATGGATTCGAACACGGATGAAGCGGGCCTGTAGAACGGCGAGAGCCGGAGCAAATTCGGCGTAAACCGGCTGATTGGGCAGGCTGCTGACGGGGTTGTCGACGGCTGCCCGGGGAAAAACGAAACGCGGATGATACCTGCGCGCACAGCGAATGGCAAGCTTTTTGCGAGAAAAGCCCACCGGATGTTCGCAGATGGCAACCGGGCAGTCGCTGCCTTTTCTTCGGGAATCATCGCCTCCGACTGCGGAAAACGCTTGAAAAATCCCGATAAACCGTCAAACTCCGCCTCCTGCAGATCGCATCTGCCCCAACATCAACAATGGCCGGGAACATTTCCCATCCCGCCCGTATCTTGAAAAAGGATCTGTCATGGCCCATAAGAAAGGTCAGGGCTCAAGCCGCAACGGTCGCGATTCCAACGCCAAGCGGCGTGGTGTCAAAAAGTTCGGTGGCGAAGCCGTCATCGCCGGCAACATTCTCGTTCGCCAGTGCGGCACCAAGTGGCATCCCGGACGCAATGTCGGCGTCGGCTGCGACTACACGCTCTACGCCCTCGTCGATGGCACCGTCCTCTTCGACCAAAACGGTCGTCGCATCAACGTCGTGCCCGCCTCCGTCAACTGAACGGTCGTCCTGCTGAATTCTCAGCCAATTTCCAACGCGGATGCTCAACAGCGTCCGCGTTTTTTCCTGCGCGGTCACCGAGAATCGCATGCTGGAACTCCGTAACCCACACAGCATTCTGGCTGCCATCCATCGCCGCCCCCGCGCCGTCAAATCGCTCCGGCTGCAGTCGCTCCACCCCCCGGAGCCGTGGGATGCGCTCGCCAGAATCGCCCAACAAAAATCGATTCCAATCACCGTTCAAAGCCCCGATGATCGCCGTGGTTCGGCACCCCGCCGCGAAACGGAACGCACCGGCGCCGGCTCCGCCATCCTCGAACCGCCCTCCCCGATCCCCCTCGAACAGCTCCTGCAGCCCGGAGATCCCCCAACGGCCTCTGGCTGGCGCTCGACCAGATCCAGGACCCGCAAAATCTCGGCGCCCTCTTTCGGCTGGCCGGTTTCTTCGGCGTCCGCGGCATTCTGCTCACCAAAGACCGCAGCGCCCCGGTCAACGCGACGGTCTGTGACGTAGCAGCAGGGGGCGTCGAACACGTGCCGTTCTCTGTTGTCGCCAACCTTGCTCAAAGCCTGCAGCGGGCAAGCGAGGCGGCGATCTGGATTCTGGGCACCTGCGAGCGCGCAACGTCCAGCATTCACCAAATTCCCCGCGATCGCCCCTGGATGCTCGTGCTCGGCAACGAAGGCTCCGGCATGCGACGGCTCAGCCGCGAACGCTGCGACCAGCTCGCCTCACTCCCGCCGCTTGGCCCCGTTCCTTCGCTCAACGTCGCCACCGCGGCCGCCGCCTGCCTCGCAGTGCTCACGCGACCGAATTAAGCCCACCGGACTCTGTTTTACTCCGCCGGGATTTGACTATACTCGTCCCCAACCTCCCCCCCCCACCCCTGGAGCACTCCCATGACCGCTGCCCATCGTCCGTCCCGTCGCCAGTCCCTCCAGGCCTTCGCCGGCGTCGCTGCTGCTGCCATATTTGCTCCGTCCAGCCTGCGGGCCGCCGGTTATCGTTCGCCGAACGAACGTCCGGTGTTTGCCACGATTGGCCTGCGGAATCAGGGCGCCCACATCACCAGCAAATCGCTCGCATTCGCCGATTTCGCCGCGCTGGCGGACGTGGACGCGGGCGTACTGGCGGGCAACGTGGAAGGCCTTGAAAAGGCTCAGAAGAAGAAACCCGAGGGCGTTGCTGACTACCGCAGAGTGCTGGATCGCGCGGACATCGACGCCGTCATGATCGCCACCCCCGATCACTGGCACACCAAAATCGCCGTCGAAGCCATGCTTGCAGGCAAAGACGTCTACTGTGAGAAGCCGCTGACGCTCACCATCGACGAAGGCAAGCTCATCGAAAAGATCGTCAAACAGACCGGCCGTGTCTTTCAGGTAGGCACCATGCAGCGCACCGAAAGTGACCAGCGATTTCTGCAGGCCGTCGCACTGGTCCGTGCCGGGCGCATCGGCAAGGTTCAGAAGATCACCTGCGGGATCAACGGTATGGAAGCATCCCCGGTCATTCCCGAAGCTCCTGTCCCCAGTGGACTCGATTGGGACACGTGGCTCGGCCCCGCCCCCAAAGTACCCTACCGGGCGCTTCCGGAAATGCGGCAGGGCTACGGTGGCGGCGTGCCGCTGTTCAGCAACGCCCACTATTCCTTCCGCAACTGGCACGAATACTCCGGCGGAAAGCTCACCGACTGGGGTGCTCACCACGTCGACATTGCCTGCTGGGCCATCGATGCCATTGCCACTGGTCCCTCAAAAATCACCCCTGTTAAGTATTCGCTGCCTGTGCCTTACAGCAGCGATGGTCACCCGCAGAAAGCGGATCAGTACAACGCCGCCACTGAGTTTCTGATTCAGGCCGACATGCCCAACGACGTCACCATGCTGATCACCAGTGAAGGCGACAACGGGATTCTGTTCGAGGGCACCGCCGGTCGCTTTTTCGTCAATCGTGGCCGCATCAGCGGAGCCCCCGTTGAAGAGCTCAAATCCAAACCGCTTCCTGAAGGCGCCATTGAAGCGGTTTATGGTGGCAAGGTCAGCGCGAACCATACGGCCAACTTCATCGAAGCCATGCAGTCTCGCAAACAGCCCATCTCCGACGTCTGGTCTCACAACCGGATGCTGGAAATCTGTCACCTCTCCAACATCGCCATGCGACTCGGCCGGGCCCTCCGCTGGGACGCCGACAAGCGCGAAGTCATTGGCGACCCCCAGGCCACAGCACTCTGCGGCCGTGAAAATCGCAAGGGATTTGAGATTCGGATGTGAGGGCGTCACTTCGCCTGAACAGCAGCCCCACAAAACTCCTGTTGCACTCCGGCAGATTTTGCTGATATTCTCAGCCCTGCCGAATTCCGGCACGGAGGTGGGTGTGCAACAGCAACAGGATACTCGTGAAATTCCACGACGGCAGCCACGGGCGAAATTCGTCCGTGGTCTGCTGTCGCTGCTGCTCTGCTGCGTCGCCGGTTGTCTCCACCCTCAATTCACGCGTCTGCCCACACTGCAGACATGGTCGCGATCCGCAGAACATCAGGCTTACGAGCAGCGCTATCCGTTTCCGGACCCTGACATTGGTCCTTCCACGGAAACCAACCCGCGGGGCTACGATCGGCCCCGAACTGCGACTCGACGGGCCGCTGAACAGCGAGTGTTTCAGGGAATCCCGTCCGGTCCCGAATCAAAGCCTCAGTCCAACGCCCCGCGGCGCGGCAACCGCTGGAAGTCCTCGCTGTAGCGTCTTTGCGGCGGAACTCCACTCTGAGAACCTGCGTTGCTCGGGCAGATCGGGAAGACTGCTCTGGACAGAATTTTTCACGTTTGATAACTTCTCCGGCAGAATCTGCAGTTAGGCCCTGCGGGGCTGTTGAAATTGCCGAAGTGCAAACCAGTTTGTACGCGGTGATTTGTGTGGTTCTGCCGGGCTTCGCGGAGCGGGGCGGGCGTTTTTCTTCACAGTGCAGGAAACCGACAGGATGTCCAGGTTTTGCTCACCAGCGCTTGCCGCTGCCACCGTTCTGGCCGGAATCACCGGCTGCATGAACCCGTACTATAATCAGCCTTATCCCGGTCAGCAGGGATACGGTATGCCGGGAATGATGGCCCAGCCCGGAGTCATCACGGTTCCCCCCAGCAGCAGCACT
>JBEIEK010000128.1:0-14792 GCA_040382995.1 Planctomycetaceae bacterium | reverse complement strand
GCTCACGGCCCCGGAATGCGCCCAGGAAACTCCGCGCCCCCGCAGCGCGGCACTCGATGCCCCACGCCACGCTGTCTTCTGCGGCCAAACCTGCGACAAATCCGGATTCATGATCACTCCCCCCGGACCATTCACCCAGCCCCCGCCCGACCCTGCCAACCCCTGTACAGACAGCAGATTCGCACTCACCCCCGCAGACCCATTAAGCGTCATCTGGTAATTGAATTTCGGCAGCACTCCAGCCGGCAGCATTACGTCAGGACCCACACTGCGAATCGACTCGCTCATGCAAACCGTATTCGATGTGCCATCAGTCACGTCTCGGAGTCGCACACTGGAATTCTCAAACACCAGCCCGTCAGTGGGCCAGCGGAGGTCATAGTTGGCGTCCCTGCCACTGCCATAGCTGAGCATGTAATTCACGCCCGCGTAAAGCGCGCCGCCCGCTCCCTGATTGATCGTCAGAGCAGGATCGCTGGGACACAGCATGACCTGCAGCGGCGTCGCGAAAGCTGCCGCAAACTGCGGGTTGGGCACCAGGTTATTAAATGGACCAGTGAATGCAGGCTGAGTAAAGTCAAGCAGGTTCTGGAGGTTGGCCTGCTCCATGTATGGCAGCAGTCGCGCCTGTGGCGAAAAGCCCTGGACATTGGGAAGGTAGTTCTGAGCGTTCGTCAGCGGAAACATCCCAAAGGTTCCCTCGTAATTGTGCAGGGCCAGGCCGAACTGCTTCAGATTATTGCGGCACGATGTCCGCCGCGCGGCCTCACGCGCCTGCTGCACCGCAGGCAGCAACAAGGCCACCAAAATGGCGATGATTGCGATCACCACCAACAGCTCAATCAACGTAAATCCGCGCGCACGACGCAGCGAAGACATGACAACACCTCAGTTTGAACAGCAGTCCAGATGACCGGCGCAGGCCGCGGCCTCGCGATCGCCTGAAGTCCGCTGGATGACAACGAGTCAGAACACCCCTGGCGCAGCCGTAGCCACCGCTATTTCACCGCAGAACTCAGGGACAGAATCGGCACCAGCATGAACGTCGCAAAGCACATCGAGTGCTGCAACACCAGCACAACCCGCTTCACGCTGAGCCGAATAAGCCTTCAAACACCACGCAATCGTGGTGGAGGCACAGGAGGACGCAGCGTGGCGTCCGGGAGCGTTTCAGAGGTGATCGAGACGACAACGTCTGGAAGTTGGCGTCCGATTTCAACCTGCGGGCCAGTGGAGACCAGCATGGTGGACGCAAGCGCCAGCGTCAGACTGAGCCCGCGACACTGCAGTGCTTTCACGGTTGAAACCAGCCGCAGCGTCACATCCCGGGAACCCGCAGCCGGGACCGTACAGCAAGCTCCTTCAGGGGAGGAAGAATCTGAAGACTTTGAGCAGCAGTCGGCACCATGAGCAGACGTGACGGGAGCAAAAAGTGTAGCCAGCAGAGACAGCCAGCCACCGTGGCTGGTGGAGGAATCGGAGGACTGCTGTTCCCTGTGAGCAGCATCGACCACGTATGCCGGAACGTCGACGTTATTCTTACTGGCCCACGCCAGCTTTTGTGTATTTGTGAAGCAGCAGCAACCACGCCAGAAGTCTTCGGCGTTGCGGCAGCCACACGACTTCAGCATGCAGGGAAACGGAACAGACGTGTCCTTTCCGGAGCCAGCACGGTCACCGAATACGCCACCCACTTCGATGATCGGAATCGGAAACACGAAAAGTCCGCACAGCGCGATCACCAGCAGTGCTGAGATGCTGCGGAAGAATCGAGTTTCTCTGGCCGATTTCCGAATCACAGGATGCCTGTCCTGGGTTGAAAGCTGCAGTTCCGTGCGATAGGCAACGCCTTAACAAGCAGCATTCCTGCTTCAACGCGATGCAAATGCAACACCAATCGGGGGGAGCACGGTCACTTTCGCCGAAGAGCACGGAACGTGCAGTTAAGTTTAACGCCGCCTCGCTTTTTCGCAACAGCACAGACTCCAGTTCCCCCGCTGGCGCTTGCATCCTGTTCGGCAGCCTGCACAATAGCCTCCCCTGACCCTGCACCAGACCCTCCCCGCCCACCCCACTCTCAGGAACGCCCTCATGACCGAGCCAAACCCATTCTCAGTGACAGCGGGCTCTGGTCATGCAGCCCCCACAACTGCCGCGGCCCCGCGTGCAAACGATGAGCCGGTGTTTTCACCGCAACCGGGCACGCGACACATGCCGCCATGGACCGTTGCCGAACTCCCCAAACCACCAATCTTCGCCTGGAACAAACTCCTGCTGATGGTCGGCCCCGGACTTGTCATGGGCGGCGCCGCAATCGGCGGCGGTGAATGGCTCACAGGCCCCGCCGTCACCGCCCGTTACGGCGGCGCTCTCCTCTGGCTGGCGACGCTCAGCGTACTGTTTCAAGTGATTTACAACGTGGAAATCAGCCGCTACACACTGTACAGCGGCGAACCAATCTTCACCGGCAAGTTTCGCATCCCGCCGCACCCACTGTTCTGGGTCGCCATCTATCTCGTCCTCGACTTCGGTTCCATCCTTCCCTACCTCGCTTCCAACGCCGCCATTCCGCTCGGCGCACTGATTCGTGGGAAGATCCCGGATCCCGTCACCGACGGCGCACTCCTCAAAATCCTCGGCTGCCTCATCTTCGTCTCTGTTTTCATTCCACTCTGCATCGGTGGCAAAATCTACAACTCCATCCGTGCCATCATGTACTTCAAGCTGGTGTTTGTGCTGACCTTTCTGATCTACCTGGCCTTCATGTACTCCACCGTCGATACGTGGAAGGAAATTGGCACCGGGTTCCTCAAGTTCGGCAACGTCCCCGTTGTTCCCGCTGAAGACACCAATGAAAATGGGTCTCAGGACGCCGACGAAGCACCGCACCAGAATATCGACAACGCCTTCTCCGCATGGTTCAACGGACGCAGCCTCGCATTCGACATGTCCCTGGTCGGTTTCCTCGCCTCCATGGTGGCCATCTCCGGAAATGGTGGCCTGACCAACACCCCGATCAGCTCCTTCACCCGCGACCAGGGCTGGGGGATGGGACGGCACGTCGGCGCTATCCCCAGCATGGTGGGTGGACACGCCATCGAACTCTCTCACTCCGGCAAGGTCTTTATCCCCACCCCCGAATCCCGAGCCAGCTGGCGCGGCTGGATGGCACACGTCAGCCGCGAACAATACCTCGTCTGGCTCCCAGCCTGCTTTATCGGCCTCGCTCTCCCCAGCATGCTCTCCGTACAGTTTCTCCCCCGCGGCACCAATCTCAGCGATAAGTGGCTGGTCGCCAGCATGACCGCCGGCAGCGTCCGCGATGTCGTAGGTGCCAGCTGGGGACAGACGTTCTGGTACCTGACGCTCTTCTGTGGTTTCCTCATTCTCGCCAGCAGCATGGTCACCACCGCCGACGGCGTGCTCCGCCGCTGGGTCGATGTCTTCTGGACCGCGATCCCATTCGTCCGCAACTGGGACCCCCGACATATCGGCAAACTCTACTTCGGAGTGCTGTGTGCCTACATGCTGGTCGGGCTCGCCATGCTCCTGCTTGTCCGTGGCGATGTCCTGCTCACAACCGCCACCGGAATGATGTACAACTACGCTCTGGGCTTCAGTTGTCTGCATACACTCGTGATCAACACCACACTCCTGCCACGCGAACTGCGTCCCAGACTCTGGCAACGCGTCGCCCTTGTTCTTGGTGCCTGCTTCTTTCTCACCATCGGGGTGCTCGCGACCATTGCTGAAGCCCCCAAACTGAAGAAGGAATACGACAAACTTGTTGGCTCTGCACCAGCCGCAGCCCCAGCCGCACCAGCCACCACCGCTCCCGATCAGGCCCCCACCTCAACGTCACCTCCGGATACTTCCTCAAAATCCAGATAACTCCACATTTCCCCAAACAATCCTGCCCCCGCCGCGAAGTACTGCAATCGCTTTGGTGCAAGCCCCGCTCCCATGTCGGTGATGCCACTGACCCATTCCAGGACCCTTCGCCGTGACACCTTCTGCCGCGACGGAATCACAGCCCCACTGCATCGAACTACAGATTACGGACTTCAATCTCGCCGTCGGAAGTCGCCCGCTGCTTCAAAATGCAGCCGCCACCTTTCACCCCGGCGAACTCACGCTGATACTCGGCTGCAGTGGCATCGGAAAATCCCTGTTCCTTCGCATTCTCGCCGGTCTCATTCCCCCGGATCACCCAACAATCCGCTGGTCCGGAAACCTGCAGTTCTTCGACTCCACCGCTCCCGCCACTGCCACACCTGCTCAGCGCCCGAATCCGGCCGTTGTGTTCCAGAATTTTGCCCTCCTTGATGAACTCAGCCCCGCCGAAAATGTTCGCATTGCCATCGATCACAGCCCCAACCAGCCACTCCCCCCGGCAGCCCGCCACACTGCCGCACTCGCGCTGCTCAGCGAACTTCGAGTCCCCACCGATCGCCCGGTCAGTGTGCTCAGTGGTGGCCAGCAGCAGCGACTGGCCATCGCCCGCGCCATCGCTCCCAACAGCCCCCTGATCCTCTACGACGAACCCACCTCAGGACTCGATGTCCACTCCGCCGCACAGGTTGCCACACTCATCCGGCAAACCCACGATCGCCATCGCCGCACTTCGATCGTCGTGACCCACGACTATCATACCCTCGCGGCAATCGCTGACCGCATCATCCTATTTGACCACCAGTCACTGCAGCTGCATGATCTGCCCCGCAGTGAATGGCAGTCCCTCAGCACACGCATCGGCACTCCGCCGGAAGCCCAAACGCTGCTCATCCCCCACCAGCGCACATCCCCACTCCGGACCGCCACTCAGGTGCTCACTCACAGCCTGCGCAGTTCCGGACAATTTGCCGAAAATCTGCTGCTGTTGCCCTGGCTCCTGCTTCCGCTCTGGAACAACTTTGCCTGGGGCCTTCGCTATTCCCGCTTCTACCTGCTCCTCGTCGCAGGTCCTTCAGCCTGCCTGTATGTCGCTACCGCCTGCTGCATCCTGGGATATGTCGCTCAGGATTTTGTGTTCCGCTACCTGCCTTTCCGCCAGTTCTCTGAACCGCTGATCACAGAAAACCTGCTGCACGCCACTGGCTTCTCGCTCTTTCGCTTCCTCGTTCCCATTCTGTCCACACTGCTGGTCGCCGCCCGTTCCGGTGCTGCTGCAACCGCAGATATCGGCAGTCGCGTCTACACCTCCCAGTTTGACGCCCTGCAGACGCTGAATGCCCACCCCCAACGCCTGCTCCGCACCCCGCTGATGTGGGCCTTCCTGATTGGAACTCCAGCCCTCTGCCTGCTCGGTTACTTTGTCGCTGCATTCAGCGCCGCCTTCGCCTTTCTGCTCACACATCCCGAACTCGGACTTCCATTCTGGGATGCCCACTTTCACCGCGAACTGCGTCCGCAACTTGGGCTGCTCTACAATGGCACCCCGTGGCTGGCCGCCAAACTCCTCGCCTGCGGTGCCGCAATCGGCTCCATTTCCTGGCAGCAGGCCGTCACCCCCAAGCTCTCCTCCTCAGATATCTCCAGATCCATCACCCGCTCCATCCTCTGGTCCACTCTCGCGGTGCTCCTCATCCACTTCGCTTTCTCCCTCTATGAATTTCAGGCGAAAAAGTAACACCCTGTTCCCCCGGAATTTACTCCCCATGCCTCTCCCTGGCCCAGGCGAAGTTGAGTCTGAGTTCAATGTTCCGATTCCTGGCGTCATCCTGCCACCGGAACAGTGGGCCCGCACAGCACTCAAACAACTCCCCGAGGGACTGCTGGACTGGAAGTCGCTCTTCGGCCGCGATGCCCCCGTTGTTCTCGATATCGGCTGCGGAAATGGACGCTCGCTGCTGCATCTCGCCATCGCCCACCCGGAATACAACGGCCTTGGCGTCGACGTGCTGCCAGTCGTCATTCGTTACGCCACCCGCCGCGCCAATCAACGCGGACTGCTGCACACCCGCTGGGCCGTCATTGGCGGTCGCGAACTCCTCGCCCGCCACACACCCGAAAACTCAATTACCGAAATTCACTGCTACCACCCCCAACCGTGGTACCGACGCGATCAGATCAGCAGGCGACTGATCACCCCTGAGTTTCTGCTGCTGGTGCACCGCGCCCTCCAGCCCGGCGGAAAACTTGTCCTCCAAACCGACCACCCGGGCTACTGGAAATACATGCTCAGAATCCTGCCAGTGTTCTTCAACTGGACCGAAATCCAGACGCCGTGGCCGCATGCTCCCAAAGGCATCACCCGCCGCGAAATCATCGCCCGCCAGCGCGGACTTCCCATCTTCCGCGGCGAAGGCATCGCTCGTCCCGATCTCGATCCCACCGAAGCCGTCCGACTCGCCGAAGCCCTGCCTCTCCCCGTATTCAACGCCGACCGAAGACTCCTCGAACTTGATCGACTCGAATCCGAACACTCAGGCAGGCAACAGTCGCGTTCACAGCGTCAGCACGCCCCCCAACCACGCCGCAAACGGCCCCCACGGTAATTACAGCCTTTCCCGGTTACGTCACCCTCCAGGATTCCCGTCCCCAGGCGAAAGCAGCTGGAATGCACGCGGCAGCAACTCGTCCAGCCGTACGACCTCCGGTGGCGTCCCCTCCGGCAAGGCCACGTCGTCCAGCAGCACCAGCAATTCGCCGCCAAACTCCATCAGAAACTGTCGGCAAGCGCCACAGGGCACAGCCAACCCCGTCAGCGAAACACAAATCGCCCGAAACCGACGATGGCCCAGCGCCACAGCCTGGCACACGGCCGATCGCTCCGCACAAATCGTGAGCCCCCACGAGGCATTCTCTACGTTGCAGCCCGTAATCACATCCCCAGTCGCTGCCAGC
The DNA here is from genome assembly GCA_040382995.1 of Planctomycetaceae bacterium. Taxonomy (GTDB): domain Bacteria; phylum Planctomycetota; class Planctomycetia; order Planctomycetales; family Planctomycetaceae; genus SXXK01. The sequence goes on along the minus strand of JBEIEK010000128.1, from coordinate 7,946 downwards.
AACGCCGCTCCGACCGCAAAACGCGAATATGGAGCCCATGCTCGCTGCCGCACTTCCCGCGCAGCTCGCTGCAACTCCCGCCACGATGCCGGTAATTCATGCTTCTCCACCTTTTCCTCCTCTCCCACTCTCGCCGTCCAATCCCACAGCCAATCCCCGCACCACATCCAGCAACTCTTCGAGCGCCGCAGCAGACGCCTGCCCATAGCTCCGCGGACCATGTCCGGGCAGTCCAAAATGCAGCAGACCGGGAATCTGTTCCGCGTCCACAACTTCACGCAGGCCAGCATGCAATTCAGAACAGCCACTCCGCTGCAGGACATCGCGCACGTTCTCAGACCGAATGCCGCCCCCCGCCAGCACCCGCACACGCCCACGTGACTGCTCACGCAGGGCCCGCAGTGTCCTCGCTCCCTCCAGCGCCGTCGCCGCTCCACCACTGCTTAACACCCGATCCACACCGCAGTCCGCCAATTGCTCCAGCGACACCCGCAGATCACTTGTACAATCAAACGCCTTGTGAAAGACAAACTCGGCTCGGTCACAAAGCACTCGAAATCGACCACATAACCGGTCATCCACCCGCCCCTGACCATCCAGGAATCCCACCGCCAGACCCGCACAACCCTCGCCCAGCATCCACTCAGCATCCCGAAACATCTGCCGCAGCTCCCGCTCGCTGTAACTGAATCCCCCCTCACGCGGTCTCACCATTCCGATCACCTGTCCACCAAACCCCGCTATCGCCTCACGCACCAGCCCCGCTGATGGCGTCAGACCTCCCAGAGCCATGCCACTGTTGAGCTCGATCCGGGGCACCCCCAGTCGCGCAGCCAGCTCCACGTCTTCAATACCCCCCGCACATAATTCCACAACAATCTCTCGACCTGCCGCACCCACCATGAATCCTCCCCCTTTTCACCCCTCCAAACCTCCCTCGCACAGACACCCCCCGGCAGTCTAACATTCCCACAAAGGCCTGCCACACACCGCACGCCCATCACCGCTCAAACGGTATCCGGAGCCCCCAGCATGCTGATCCTTGCACTCCTCCTGACAGATCCTGCAATTCTGTCACCTCAGCCCTGGCAGGTGCTGCAAAGAATCGGCGAAAGTGCGCGCACAGACGTCGCCTCAGCCGAACAATCCGGCACGGCCACGGTCGAACTCAAACTCAGCGGAAAGGCATGGCTGGCAGACGGCACACTGGCCGAGTATCGCCTGCTTCCAGCGGCTGCTCCTTCGTCCCTGCCGGCAACAGCCACACCGGCCACGGTGTCCACCACCTGGCGGCCCCTTGTGCTGCAATCGGTCACGCCACCGGATCCAGGCCTCGCCACAACCTCGCTCACCCTCCCCGCAGGTGGCTGGTATCGCCTCGAAGTTCGACTGCAAACTCCCCCCGCCGGCCCCTCAAAAGTGCTGTCCGTGGAACCGATCGGCGTCGGTGAAGTCTTCCTGATTGCCGGTCAATCCTATGCCACCAATACCAACGACCAGCGTCTGCAGGTCACCGACAGCCGTCGTCGAGTTTCCGCGTATCACTGGGAAACCGGTCACTGGCAGCTTGCAGATGATCCGCAGCCCGCCCCCGATCGCAGCGACGGGGGTTCAATCTGGCCCCCTGTCGGCGACCGCCTGGCTCAGGTCCTCAATGTGCCCATCGGCTTCGTCAATGTCGCCGTTGGAGGCACCTCCACTCGACAATGGTCGCCGGACGGCCCGTTATCCGCACAATTGCACAGGGCAGGGCAGAGCGTTGGCCGGTTTCGAGCGGTTCTCTGGCAGCAGGGGGAATCGGACGTCATCGAAGGAACCTCCGCGGAAGACTACGTCACGCGACTGCAGGCCATCCGTGCAGCCGCCGTCAGTGCCTGGAAATTCGAACCAGTCTGGCTGTGCGCACAGTCCACTCATCACCCAACAGTCTACAACAACCCCGCAGGTGAAGGGCGCATCCGCGCGGCAATTGCCACCGTCAGCAGGCTTCCAGGATTCGGCAGCGGCCCCGATACCGACTCGCTCACCGGCCCAAACCGCGGTGGTCCCGGGTCACGTCGCCACTTCAGCCCGCTCGGTCAGCGCAACGCTGCCGAACTCTGGAGTAACCTGCTGCTCACTCGCTTTTTTTCCTCAGCCAAATCCACACCATGAATCTTCTCTTCGCCATCCTGCTCGGAATCGTCCAGGGCATCGCCGAATTTCTGCCAATCAGCTCATCCGGCCATCTCGTGATCGCTCAGGCACTGCTGCTGCAGTTCTCCTCCGAGCCACTCCCGGAATGGCTCCAGGGCATGACCATGAACGTGGCCCTGCACTTCGGCACTCTGTGCTCTATCTCCGTCGTCTACCGCCGCGAACTGATTGCTGCGTCCCGCCAGCCCAGACTGCTGCTGCAGCTGGTACTCGCTTCCGTCCCCGTGGCCATCGTCGGCCTCGGGTTTAAGGATGCCCTCGAAGCCCAGTTCAACAACCCGCTTGCTGCCGGCTGCTGCCTGCTGGTCACCGCCACTATCCTGCTCGTCGCCAGACGCCTGCAGTCCGGAACCGTCCCCATCGACGCACTCCCGCTGCGTTCCGCTCTGCTCATCGGTGTCTTCCAGGCCATTGCGGTGCTGCCAGGAATCTCCCGAGCCGGCAGTACGGTCGGAGCAGGGCTGGTGTGTGGACTGAAAAGCGGTGAGGCAGCCCGCTTCTCCTTCTTTCTCGCCATCCCGGCCATCGGTGGTGCCACACTCCTCGAAACCATCAAAGTCTTCACGCGCGGCGATAACGCCCGCCCGGAATGGCTGCCCCTCCTCGTCGGTGCCTGTGTGAGCTTTCTTGTGGGGACGCTCAGCCTCCGCTGGCTCATTCGACAGTTGCAGGCAAACCGGCTCCACTGGTTTGCCGGCTGGTGCCTGATCATTGGCCTGCTCACAATTGTCTGGCAGCTGACTTGAAATCTTCTCGGAGCTCCCGCTGTGTCTTCCCCGCTCTCCATCATTCGCGGTGCCTGCGGGCATGACTGTCCGGATACCTGTGCGTGGTTCGTCGAGGTCTCTGAAGGAAAGGCTCTGTCACTTCGCGGTGACCCCGAACACCCCTTCACCCGCGGGACACTCTGTGCCAAAGTCAATCACTACCTCGAACGCGTCTACCATCCCGACCGCATTCTGCAGCCGCTCCGCCGGACGGGCCCGAAAGGGCAGGGCACCTTTCGCCCGATTTCATGGTCCGAAGCGCTCGGCGAAATCGCCGCACGCTGGGGCAGAATCATCAACGAATCCGGGGCGGAAGCACTGCTGCCGTTCAGTTCCGCGGGAAATCAGGGCCTGATCCATCACTCATCGCTCGACCAGCGACTGCTGGGGCTGCTGGGCGCCAGCCGCCTGGATCGCAATATCTGCGGCGCCGTCGCACACGCCGGGCTCGCAGCGACCCAGGGAAACGGCGTCGGCATCAACCCCGAAGATCTTGTGCACAGTCGACTGATTGTGCTCTGGGGCACCAACACCATCGTCACCAATCTGCATCTCTGGCCCGTGATCGCCGAAGCGCGACGACGCGGTGCGCGGATTGTCTGTATCGATCCCATTCGCACCCGCACGGCAGAGGCATCCGACTGGCACCTGCAAATCCGGCCCGGCACCGATACGGTCCTTGCTCTCGCCGTCATGCATGTGCTCATTCGCGATGGGCACGTTGATCATGATTACGTGAATCGACATGCCACGGGATACGAAGCACTGGCTCAGCGAGTGCAGCAGTGGTCCCCGACTCGCGCCGCTGCAATCACGCAGCTGTCAGCAGCGGACATTGAGCAATTCGCCCGCGAATATGCGACCATACAGCCTTCCCTGCTGCGTCCCCTGATCGGACTCGAACATCACCGCAACGGCGGCATGATGTTCCGCACCATTGCCTGTCTCCCCGTACTGACAGGTGCGTGGAAACATCTGGGTGGTGGCCTGTCGCGATCCACCGGCGCCTTCCAGTACTCGCTGCTGAACATCGATCGGCTGCTCATGCCGGAAACGCACAGGACCGACGTTCGCACACTCAACATGCGCGACCTTGGACGCGACCTCTGCAGCGAAAAACTCAGTCCGCCAATCCGCTCCCTGCTGGTCTGGAACGCCAACCCGGCTGCCACCATGCCCAATCAGCCACTCGTCCGCAGCGGACTGCTCCGCGAAGATCTGTTCACCGTTGTTCACGACCTGTTTCTTACCGATACCGCCCGCTGCGCTGATATCGTCCTCCCGGCAACCAGTCAGCTTGAACACCTCGACCTTGTGCCGGCCTGGGGACACCACTATCTCACGCTGAACCTCCCAGCCATCTCCCCACGCGGCGAATCCGTTGCCAATACTGAACTCTTTCGCCGACTTGCCGTGGCACTCGGACGCACCGAACCGTGGCTGCAGGACTCCGACGAAACACTCATTCGCACCGCTCTGTCTTCATCACATCCTATGCTCGAGGGCATCACGTTCGAATCCCTGAGTGCTCATGGCTGGATGCACCTCAATCACCCTGACGACTGGCGTCCCTTCGCCAACGGCGGATTCCCCACGCCGTCCGGAAAAGCGGAGCTGTACGCGCCGTCACTGCAGGAAGAGTTCAACGTCGATCCGCTGCCGGGGCCGGGCAATATCGAACAGGCTCCCCCTGGCATGCTCCAGCTGATCTCCAACAAGACCCTGCACTTCCTCAATACCGGCTACAGCCACATTGACCTCCACTCCCGCCGTGAAGGCAGGCTGGAGATCGACCTGCACCCCGACGACGCAGCTGATCGCGGGATTCAGGACGGACAGCTTGTGATTGTTTCCAACTCACAGGGCGAAATTGCTGCCTGGTGCCGCATCTCGCTGAAGGTCGGTCGCGGTGTTGCGAGGCTTCCGTTCGGCGGCCTTCTTGATGCCCTCGGGCGTCGTTCACACGTCAATCAACTCACCCCCGAACAACCAACCGACTGGGGCGGTGGCAGCGGCTTCTATGACACATTTGTACATGTCAACCCAGCTGCCGAACTCTCTTGAGAAATCCCGGAAAAAGCGGCGTTTCAATGAGAATCTCTTCGCGAAATCAGCTGTCGAAAAACGCCGCTGCGAAGCCCACAGAAATCGTCCCGTGGTCGTTTGACAGTTCGCCCGTGGCCAGTAACATCGGGGGCGTTGAGTGAGCTGTCGTGGACGGAATTCTGCACCGTCCACGCTCTAACCTGTCACCAGAATTCCTGTCCAATTTCGCTCCTGACACCAGCCTTCATCGGAAACATCCAGCCCACAGCGAATTTCTGCATCGCCGTGTGCCATAGTGTGCCGAAAGGTGTGGTTGCGCGCAGTTGGCAGGCAGAGGGAGATCGGGCGCATGACGCAGCCCCGCGGTCACGATGACGATTTATCTGCATACCCCATGCGCCTTCACAGCGCACATCCGGTCGCCGGCCAGCAGCACACCCATGTGCACTCCCCGGATGCACTCGAGACTGCGGTCAAGGCCACCGTAGGCGATCAGAACTATCAGCACTGGTTCCAGCGTCGCTGTCGTTTCAGCGTCTCCGGTGACCAGTTGGTCGTGCACGTCCCCAACCCGTTCATCCTTAACTGGATGCTTAAACGCTTCCGCACGCCGCTCGTACAGGCCGCACGACGACTGCTGGGAGCGTCCGCAAGCTGCCAGTTCGAGGTGGACGACAGCCTGCTCCAGGCACAGAGCGATCCCCCTGTGGTGGCTCAAGGCGGCCCGGAGCATGCGGGCGTTCTCACAGTCGCATCTGCCGAAGCATTGGCAATCGCGGGCGACTCAGCGAATTCCGGCGGGACCACCCAAACCCTCCCGGTTGGCCAGGCTGTGCGGTCTCTTCCGCGCCGCACTTCTCCCAAAAGCACGTCAAACCCGTCCTCCTCCCCTCACTTCGATGAACTCGCCGGGAACGCTCGCCGCAGATTCCGCACCTTCGACTCCTTCATCACCGGCGAATGCAACAACCTTGCCGCACTCGCAGCCCGCCAGGTCGCCGCTTCCCCCGGTGATCGCTATAACCCACTCTTCATCTACGGCAGCACCGGCACTGGGAAAACTCATCTGCTCGAAGCCATCTGCTCCGAAACCCGCCGCACCTTTCCCGGCCGCAACGTGATGTACCTCACCAGCGAAGCCTTCACAAACTGCTTCACTGCCGCACTCGCAGCACGCACTGTTCCTTCATTCAGACAGCGTTTCCGCAACGTCGATATCCTCCTCATCGACAACATCGAATTCCTCGACAACAAGCGCGCAACCCAGGAAGAGTTCCTGCATACGATCGTCCAGGTCAGCGATCACGGAGGACAGGTGGTCATTTCCGCTGATCGACATCCCAAAATGCTCTCCAAACACCGCGAAGAACTCACCACCCGCTTCCTCAGCGGACTCGTCTGTCGCATGGAACCACCAGATCCAGAGACCGGCCGCAAACTCCTCAAATCTCTCTGCACAGCCTCCAAAGCCGTGTTCAGCGACGACGCCCTCGACTGTATTCTCAGACGCTGTTCCCGAAACATCCGCGAACTACAGGGTGCCGTCAACCAGCTGGAAAGCCAGTTCCTGCTCACCGGCCGCCGCATTACCGCCACCGTCGTCCGCACCCTCCTCGGAGGTATGGAAGACGAATGCCGCAGACTTGTTCGCATCAGTGACATCGAAAAACTCGTCTGCGAAATCTTCGGCGTCACGGCAACCGATCTGCGCTCGCCCTCACGCCGGAAAGCAGTCACCATCCCCCGCTCCATCGCCATGTTCCTCGCCCGCAAACTGACTCAATCCGCCTACCGCGAAATCGGCAACTACTTTGGCGGACGTGATCACTCCACCGTCGTCGCCGCCGAAAAACGCGTCAATGGACAACTCGCTGCCGGCTCCCCCATCGGACTCCCCGTGGCCCTCTCCTGCCGCTCCCTTACTGACCTTCTCGATGAACTCGAACGCAGACTGCTCTCAGCTGCCTCGTGAATCACACACATGCCCGGCACCCTCCAAAATTACCTGACGTTTTTCTCCCAGTTCCGAATACGATTCGAAACCACGGGCGCGATCGCCCCCAGCAGCCGCTTCCTCGCTGCTGCCATGACACGCTTCCTTGCCGCACGGCCCCCACAACACCCCGTCAACATCCTCGAAATCGGACCTGGAACCGGCCCCGTCACCAACCGTATCCTCGAACTCCTCCAGCCCGGTGACCAATTGCATCTCGTCGAACTCAACCCCGATTTCGTCAGCCTCCTCAATCAACGCTTCCTCACAGAAACCCTCTGGTCCAAAGCTCGGCACCAAACCACCATCCACCAATTGCCCCTCCAGCAGTTTCAGGCCACCACTCCGTTCGACTTCATCATCTCCGGACTCCCACTCAATAACTTCCCAGCCCCCCTCGTCGACGAACTCGTCTCCACTTACTTCCAGCTGCTCAAACCCGGCGGAATACTCAGCTACTTCGAATACATGTACGTCCGCCCCGTCCGCAAACGACTCACCCGCGGTCCCGAACGCCAGCGCATCACGCAAATCGACCAACGGCTTGCACAGCAGTGCCAGGCAACCCGCATCCAACGCGACAATGTCTGGCTCAATCTCCCGCCAGCCTGGGTTCAGCATCACCGACAACCGGAAAACTCCCCAGCAAGCCACTGAATAACGGCCCCCGGCAAACTTCCCAACTACGGCCGGATCAAGACAATCAGCAGGGCAGGGCTGGCCTGCTCAGTCCCTGGGAAATAGGTCAAAAGGTGCCATGCACCTTGACAACGGATTGTCTGTGTTTATACTGGCGAGGACGCTATTGAAAGGTCTGTTATGCCACGCGTGAATCGCAGGGAAATCTTTTCCGAAATTGATGTGCAGGTGTTTCACACGATCAGCCGCTGCGTCCGCCGCAATCACCTGTGTGGGCACGATCGCAGATCAGGTCGCGATTTCTC
>JBEIEK010000127.1:0-14874 GCA_040382995.1 Planctomycetaceae bacterium | reverse complement strand
GTAACTGCACTTCTAAAATCAGATCAGCGAAACCAAAGCCCTGATTCGTGTGAATTCGTGATATTCGTGGTCAAACGCACAGGAACGGCGTGCAGGGATTCAGAACCACGAATCAGCACGAATTTTCACGAATAGTCGCAGTAACTGCACTTCTAAAATCAGATCAACGAAACCAAAGCCCTGATTCGTGTGAATTCGTGTCATTCGTGGTCAAACGCACAGGAACGCCGTGCAGGGATTCAGAACCACGAATCAGCACGAATCGCCACGAATAGTGGCAGCACTTGTGTTTCTGAAATCAGATCAGTGAAACAAAAGCTCTGATTCGTGTGAATTCGTGATATTCGTGGTCAAACGCCCAGCAACGCCGTACAGGGATTCAGAACCACGAATCGGCACGAATTTTCACGAATAGTCGCAGTAACTGCACTTCTAAAATCAGATCAGCGAAACCAAAGCCCTGATTCGTGTGAATTCGTGATATTCGTGGTCAAACGCACAGGAACGGCGTGCAGGGATTCAGAACCACGAATCAGCGCGAATTTTCACGAATAGTCACAGTAACTGCACTTCTAAAATCAGATCAACGAAACCAAAGCCCTGATTCGTGTGAATTCGTGTCATTCGTGGTCAAACGCACAGGAACGCCGTGCAAGGATTCAGAACCACGAATCAGCACGAATTTTCACGAATAGTCGCAGTAACTGTGTTTTGACGAAATTGCATTCGTGGAAGTGCAGAAACAGATTCGTGGTAGTGACCGCCGACGGCTGCTGGAGTGTGTCATCAGTTGCTGAGGGCTTCACCGCCGTAGCCCCGCAGAATGGCACGGCGGGTGAGCAGGAGCTCGATTACCAGGAAGAGCAGAAACAGTGTCAGCAGCAGCGCCCAGAGTTCAGTGATGGATTCGCCGCCGTACATGCGTTCGGTCAGTTCCGTGAGCGATTCCGTGAAACGCACGCGGTCGTTGGTGGCCAGTCGCGCTGTGTCGTCAGGAGACAGCGGCACGAACTGGTCTTCAGCATGGTCGTAGTTGACCACCAGTCGTTCTGTAAGCAGTTCAGGGGCCTGCAGGGTGCTGGAATAGATGCCGGGAACCAGCGAATCGGTGAATGTGCCGATCCAGAGGGAACCTTCTTTGGTGGCTGTCGTGGATTCTTCGGTGCCGCCCGGCAGCGTCCAGCGAAATTCGGGCGGCTCTTCGCTTTGGGCCGTGGCCGTTTCCGGAGGGGCGGGGGGATTGCCGGGATCTGCTGGTGTTGTCGCGGAAGTGGCGTCAGCCTGCGGCGCTGCGGAGTTCTTGACCAGTGCACTGTGCTGCACCAGCAGTGGGTCGCCACAGTTCACATTCAGTCGGCTGCGACTGGAAGCGAGCCGGAAGACGGCTTCGTGAAGGAACGGGACAAAGTCAGACCGCGTGGGCAGGTCTGAACCGCTGCGGTCGAGCGCTGCGGTGAGCACGATGACGGTGCCGTCTCCCACGGGCACTTCCAGCGCCAGCGGGTCACCGGAAGTCAGCTGGGCAAGCACAACCGGCTGGCCGGGTTTGATGGCCATTCCGCTCGCGGCAGGCTGGGCTGTTGTGATCTGGATTTGCGTCCATTCGGCAAAGGTGGTTTTGAGAAAGCTGCGGGCAGGGTCTGAACGGAAGCGTTCAAGCCAGCCGGGTTGAATGGAAAGCGGTGCCACGCGAACCGGGTCGGCGGCCTGCGGCGGAGCCTGGCGGTTGCGGAGTACGGTGAGGGGTTTGAGCAGTCCGGACTGGGTGAAACAGGCGGCGAAGGTTTCGGGCGTCGTCTGACTGCCACAGGCCACCAGTACCCCACCTCCCTGACTCACGAATTCCGGGAGTGCCGCGGCAACGGCAGGAGGCAGTCGACTGACGTTGCAGAAAACGACTGTGGCGGCCTGCTGAAGGTCGTCCGGACGCAGCTCAGCCGCATCCACCACGCGTGCAGACACCCACGGATCGCCTGCGTCGGTGGAGGCAAAAGCGAGTTCGGCGAAGAAGGTGTCGCGTTCCGCGGGGATGGCGGAGGGTGTGCCGTTTACCAGCAGCACCGGGAGTGAACGAGTCACGTGCACGGCTGCGTGACTGCGGTTGTCGGCGGCAATGGCGTCATCCGGAATTTCGGCTTCAACGCTGAGCAGGTGACTGCCTTCCTGCCGCAGCGCGTGCTCGAATTCCACGCGAGTTTCCGTGCGCGGGGGGATGTTGAGCGTTTGCAGTTCGCCGGCGAGCGGCTGGTTGTTGAGCAGCAGGCGGACAGGAACGGAAACCGCGTTATCGGAATCGTTGCGGACAATCGTTCGCAGCCGCAGCGGAAATCCGGGCACCGTGATTTCGCGGGACACTTCCAGCCGACCGACGGCCAGATTGCGGCGCGCGGTGGACAGTTGAGCTGACGCGTCGACCACCCAGACGCGGGGTCGCACTGCCGGAAGCTTGATAAGTTCGTCGAAACGGGCCCATTCGGCGTCTTCGGTGGATCTCCAGCTGTTGCCCTGACGATCGCTGAAGACAAGGATTTCACGGGCGGACGCGGAGCTGCGGCCAAGGATGGCGAGGGCTTTTTCCAGTGCGGGCAGGATGGCACAGGCACCGGCGGGTGCCGGAAGAGCCCTCAGCTGCTGCTCGACGGCACGGTGGTCGCGGAGCGGAGATTCGATCACGGCGCGCGGCTGGTCGCGGGCATCGATCAGAGCCACCGTGTCGCCTGTCCCCAGCGTCTGCAGGAATTCTGTGGCGCGGCGAATGGCAGTCTGATGCACGCTGCTGACACCATCCGAACGCGACATCGAATTGGAACCGTCGATCACCAGCACCACAGTGCGGGAACCCGCCGAGCGGTATCCCATGAGCCAGCCACCGGGCATCCAGGGGCGCGCGGCAGAGAGCACAATCAGGGTGATCAGGCCGATCCGCAGCAGGAGCAGCAGGAGTTCTTCGAGCTTGAGCCGCCGGCGGGTTTTTCGGGACGGATTCAGAAACTGCATGGCACCCCAGGCGACGACGTCGAAGCGGCGACGACTGAGCAGGTGCGCGATGACGGGGAGGGCGATGCCCGCAAGACCCATCAGCAGCCAGGGATTGGTGAAGAACTGGAGCATAGTCTGCGCAGACTACGCAGGGAGGCTGGGAATGTCCAGGCTGCAGCCTGTGAAGATTCAGACGCCGCCGTACTCGTCTTCGTAATCCGCAATCGCCGCCTGCACGACTTTCTCTGCGTGGGCTCGGTCGTAAATGTGGTCGATCGAGACCTGTTGGGTGGTGTCGCCGGGCATCACTTTGTAGGTGGTGAAGTAGTGCCGCAGTCGCTGAACGAGAGCCTGCGGAAGTTCGTCAAGATCTTCCACATGCGACCAGATGTTGTCCTGAGCCAGCACGCCGATGATCTTGTCGTCCGCTTCGCCGCCGTCCAGCATTGGCAGGCCGCCAATCACGCGGACGTTGACAATCACTTCGGACTTCGTGATGGGGCGTTCGCTGAGCACACAGATATCCAGCGGGTCGGAATCGCCGCGGCGGGCTTTGGGCATGAGTTCGGCCACGCGCTGCCCGCAGAATGTCCGGGGAATAAACCCGTACAGCGCGGGGGGCTGAGATGAAGTTCGCTGGGGGCGGTCCACACGGAGGTAGCCGGTCACCTTGTCGACTTCGTACTTGACGAGGTCGAAAGGAGAGATTTCGATGAAGGCGTGCACCAGACTGGGCGGGTTTGGGCCCACTTCCAGTCCGTGCCATGGATGCGGCCGCCAGCGGAAAAAAGGCTTGGGAAATGCCATTGACTTGCTTTCACTGTCTGTCGCTGCCCCACGCAGCACGAACGCGGACTCCTGATGCCGTCTGCACTCTACGTCATAGATTCTGACACGCCAGCCCGCGCCGGGAATTCCAGCCATTTTTCCAGCGGACGGGGGGGGCAGGGCTGGAATGACGAGGCAACGGGCCGCAATCGCAGACAGCGGGGCGGCAAAGCAATTGGGTGATCAGGCAGCCACCTGGCCACCACCTCCAGCCCAATGGCCTTGAAGTTCTCTGGAATCCTCTGAAAAGACGGGACAAGATTCGGGAGGGCGAGGCTGGGATGGTGAAACGGTTGTAAGACAGACAAACTGGGATATTTCAGTCCCCCGCTATCGTCAGGCCGCACTGCCCGAACGAATCACAAAAACGTCCCATGGCGAGCGGTCGATGTCAATCGGCCGGTAACGCCCTGGTGCGTTCCTGATGCGGTTCTGGCCGCGCGGGCACGCACCGTTACCGGGGGATTGACATCCCCCGCACGCCTTGTCACGGTGGGGCGGATCCAAAGTACGAAATCAGGCGTCCTTCACACCGTTTCACCATCCCAGCTTCGCCCTCCCGGCACCGACTCCTGCCAGAAAGTCAACGCGATTGACCACCAGCCCCCAGGGCCGCAAAAATGTAGCCGGACACCTGCTCATTCCCCCGAACCAGTTTCACCAACGGGTTCGCGTACAAATCGATAGCCCGTGCCGCGGATCGAGAGCAGGTGTTTGGGTGTGCTGGGATCGTCTTCGATCATCCTCCGCAGTCGCATCACGAAGTTGTCCACCGAACGGCTGGAGATCTCCGGTGAGTCCTTCCAGACTTCGGACTGCAGCCGGGCGCGTGAGAGGACGACGCCGTCGTTTTCGAGGAAGTAGCGGAGCAGTTCCTGTTCGCGTGTGGTCAGGGGATGAACTTCTTCCCGATGCCGCAGTTCGAAGCGACCAAAGTCCACTGCCACATCGCTGAAGCGCACCACGTCCTCGGTCGGCCGCACCGTTGCCCGGTCCAGCTGGCGACGACGTTTGTCGAGCAGATTGCGGACGCGGCTGAGCAATTCAGGGAGCGAAAATGGCTTCGTCACGTATTGATCAACGCCACTGTCGAACGCCTGGATTTTGTCTTCTGAAAGGGTGCGTGCAGTGAGTGCCAGCACGGGGATATCGAGGTCCAGGCGTCTGAGCGATCGACAGATTTCGTAACCGCTCATCTGCGGCAGCATCAGATCCAGAACCACCAGATCGACCGGAGGCTGCGCGGACTCGTAAAGTTCCAGTGCGGTTGGGCCGTCACCGGCGATGTCCACCTGATAGCCCTCGCGCTCGAAATTGAACCGGAGCCCCCGTGCGATGGCGTCTTCATCTTCAACCACGAGGATTCTCATGTGGATTTCTCCTGAGCTGACAGGGCAAGCCGCGAAACTCGGCTCTGTGATTCATCCGCATCGGGCTGTGACGTCACGGGCTGGCGTCCCGGCAGGATGACCTCGAAGATGCTGCCACCGTCAGCGGCGCTGGTCACGCTGATCCGGCCCTGCAGCAGATTCACCAGTGTGCGAACAATGTACAATCCCAGCCCTGTCCCTGTGCGAGTTCGCTGAAGTTCGTCATTTCCGCGCACAAACATCTGGAAAATGCGACGCCGATGCTCCGGGGCAACTCCCGTACCGTTGTCGCGAATGCGAATGGAAACCCGACTGAGCCCAAGTGGCACAGCAGTCACCTCGACTCGTGGTGGCTGACCTCCGTACTTCACCGCGTTGTCCATCAGATTGCCAAAGATCATCTCCAGCAGCATGCGGCGGGAAGTGAGTGCCAGTGGCATGATGTCGAAGCAAAAGACATCGCTGACCTCCCGCTTATGCTGCAGACAGGCAGCGCGGGCACAGGCCCGCAGAAGCTGTTCCAGAGGCACAGTTTCCGGATCTGACTGCTGCCCGATCGCGTTCAGGCGCGCAACCTCAAGGAGCTGATTGATGAGCCGATCAAGCCGCGCGAGCTCCGTGTTCATCGTTTCATAGAACTCTCGCCGATCCGCAGCCTCGGGTTCACGCAGCAGCAGCGTGTCGAGGTACAGACGCAGTGCCGCAATCGGTGTCTTCAGCTCGTGCGTCACGCTGTCCACAAAGTTGGACTGGCGTCGGTTCAGCTGAATCTCCTTGATCGTCAGGAATGAATAAAAGGAGATCCCGAAAAGGCTGATCGCCAGCGCGGACGAACCCAGCACAAGGCTGCCCCACGAACTTTGCCTTGCCAGCTGCACAATCAGCACCGCCATCAGCGCGATGTTCACCGTCATCAGCAGCACACTGCTCCAGATCGGCAGCCCCAGATGGCGACGAGAACGGCGAAAGTCGGCCATATCGAATGCTCCTCCCCGGATCCGGCTAACGCTGTCGCTTCTGTGCAAACAGCCATTCATGAAAGTCGGGATCGGCATAGGTTGCCGTCCAGCAGTCATGGCCGACTCCAGGGTACTCCGTATACTTCGGCTTTCCTCCGGCAGTCTCTATCGCCTTGACCATCGATCTTGAAAACCCAACCGGAACCACGCGATCTGCGTCGCCGTGAAACACCCAAACGGGAAGTGCACTCAGCGTCTTCGCTTTCGTCGGATCGCCACCGCCGCAAATCGGGGCTGCGGCAGCGAACACGTCCGGATAGCGAGTTGTGAGTTCAAATGTGCCAAACCCACCCATGGAGAGCCCTGTGACGTACAGCCGGTCAGAGTCGATCCGGTAATCCTTCTGAAGTTGCCTGACAAGCTCCATGACAGGTTCCACCGAATCGGTCCACCAGCGACCGGAAGGGCATTGTGGAGCGGCCACAAAACAGGCGTGTTTTTTACGGCGTTCGGGCTTTGAAAACTGAGCAGCCCCGTGGATCAGTTGTCGCCGGTTGTCCGCTCCCCGCTCCCCCGCTCCGTGCAGAAAGAGCACCAGTGGGAAGCGAGTCTCCTGAGCGACGTCGTAGCCCTCAGGAATGAGCAACCGATATTTCAGTTCCTGCGATTCGTCCTGCGGAGATTTGAAAACCTTCGCCTCATACACGTCTGCAACAGCCGGCGCAGCAGGTTCGTCCGCAAACGCCGAACTGGCTGCCATCAGGATGCATACACACCATCGCAAGACCCCTGCCATACTTCGCTCAATCCCCTGCTGACGATTTGACTGGATGAACCCTCAATGCCGTTACAGCCATACCTGTGAAGAATTCTAGCCGTTCCTCATTTGAAAAGTCACTCCGCCCCGCCACACCTCACGGTCTGCCATTCGTCAGAAACCGTACTTTTTGTCTGCAATCGGCGTTTTCTCACGTGCCGGACCGAAACAACGGCGTATGCTGGAATGGTATTGGTGGATCTCCGCGGTACCCTACCCAGCCCCGTTGTCCCGATGGCCGTCACTTTGTAGCCTTTCGCTCTGCGAAAGGCGACTATCCCCGCTCCGCACGGCGAAAGTGAGTGCCATTGCCCGTTGTCCCCCCGGTTTCCCTCGTTCTTCACGCAGTCGTAGTGCAGCCAGAATCATGACCCGACACTCCGATCGATTCACTCCTGCAGCCACCCAGCGGACGCTCGCTGCCCTGCTGACTGCCTGCATCGGATTGCTGCTGTGCTCAGACCCGTTGCCGGCCCAGTCAGCCGACAGCCTGTCAGCATATGCCCGAGGTGTTGTCGCGGCCGACCATCCGGCAGCCAGTGCGGCCGGTACCCAGATTTTGAAGAAAGGCGGCAACGTGGTGGACGCGGCTGTCGCCACTTCCTTCGCCCTGTCTGTCGTACGCCCGGCCTCCTGCGGAATCGGGGGCGGCGGATTCATGGTGATCTGGCGTGCCGCTGATCAAACGACTGTGGCCCTCGACTACCGCGAACGTGCCCCGGCACGCAGTTCTCCGGAACTTTATCTGGCCGGCACCCGGCCGCCCACGGCCGAGGCCCCCAGTGTCCGCGGAGGGCTTGCGTGTGGCATCCCTGGCACCGTTGCCGGCTTATGCCTTGCCGCCCAGCGCTACGGCAGTTTGCCACTCGCAGACCTGCTGCAGCCCGCCATCGACCTCTGCGAATCCGGAGTTCCCATTGATGCCCATGACATCGAAGTCCAGGCCCAGACGCTCGATAAACTCCGCCGCATTCCAGGTTACGAACAACGCTTCTCCACCCTGATCGACCTCTACCTCAACAAAGGCCGGCCATGGAAGCAGGGAGATCGCTTTTACTCGCCTCAGGCCACCATTTTAAAGGCCATCGCAGCGCAGGGCCCCAAAGCCTTCTACGAGGGTCCCGCAGCCACTGCAATCGCCGACACCGTGAAGGCGGAGCAGGGAGTTCTCGAAGAATCTGATCTGGCGGGCTACCAGCCCTCAATCCGCGAACCGCTCAGAGGTACCTTCCGCGGTCGCACAGTGCTCACCATGCCACCACCGTCAAGCGGTGGGGTTGCACTCCTGCAGTCCCTGCAGGCCCTTGAACATTGGGAAAAACGGTCGGGCACCAGTCTCGAAAGTCTCCAGCACAACTCGCCACGCTACGTCCATGTGGTCTCTGAAGTGCTGAAACATGCCTTCGCAGACCGGGCCGAATTCCTTGGTGATGCCGACTTCGTCAAAGTCCCGCTCACACGCCTGCTCAGCGACCGCTATGCTGCTCAGATCGCCGCTCAGATCCACCCGGAAAAGGTGCTTGATCCCGCCCGCTATGGTCGTTTTTTTCTGAATGATGATGCTGGCACCAGCCACTTTTCAGTCATGGATGCGGAAGGCAACGCCGTAGCCTGCACCGAGACCATCAATCTGGCCTTTGGCAGCTTTGTGGTCGTGCCGCAATACGGCATTCTGCTGAACAACGAAATGGATGACTTTGCCGCAGAACCCGGCAAGCCCAATGCCTTTGGACTGCTGCAAAGCGCCAACAATGCGATCCAGGCCGGTAAACGACCACTCAGCAGCATGACACCCACTCTGGTGATTGAAGATGGCCGAGCCGTCATCTCCGCCGGAGCCTCAGGTGGCCCCAGAATCATCACCGCCACCCTGCAGAATCTGCTCAATCAAATCCTCTTTCGCATGCCCCCCAAAGACGCCGTCTCCGCTCCGCGTTTCCACCATCAGTGGTCTCCCAATGAACTGCTTCTGGAACGGGCATTGCATAAGCAAATCGCGGATGACATGGCGAAAACAGGACATCAGCTGCGATTAAGCGGTGGACTGGCTGCCACTCAGGCCACTGCAGGCTCTCCTCGCGGACTGCTTGGCGGATCCGACCCACGCAAATACGGAAGTCCCGACGGACACTAATGCAACCATGCAACCCCCAACCATTCCCATCGCCTATAAGATCCGGAGCCTGCTGGGAAGACCGCTGCGGCGTCGACTGGCCACCGCACGCGCTCGCTTTCTGCACTCCGCTCACGCCGCCTGCCGCGATACCCAGCACGCTCTGCTCCGCGATCTGCTGCAGCTGAATGCCAACACCGCTTTCGCTCGCCACCACCAGCTGTATCCCGGAATGTCGCTGGCAGACTTCCGCAGCCGCATTCCCATCGCCGACTACGAATTCTTTCGCCCCTGGATCGACCGCGCTGCTGCCGGCGATCACGCAGCACTGCTGGGGCCGCACAACCGCCTGCTGATGTTCGCCCTCACCAGCGGTACCACAGACGCCAGCAAAAAGATTCCCGTCACCAGCCGCTTCCTTCACGATTATCGCAGAGGCTGGCAGCAATGGGGAGTTGGTGTCTACCAGCACTTCCCCAAACTGCCCGACCTGAATATCGTGCAGATTTCCAGCAGCCACCGTCGCTCCTTCACCCCCGGAGGCACTCCCTGCGGTAACATCAGTGGCCTCGTGGCTACCATGCAGAATGCCGTCGTCAGGTCGCTCTACACCGTCTCCGCCGACGTCGCCGAAGTCCACCAGCAACAACTCAAACGCCGCTTCACACTCCTGCTGGCTCTCGCGGATCCGTGGGTTGGAGTGTTCATGACGGCCAACCCTGCGACACTCATGCAGCTGTTCCAGGACATCGCCGATAACTCAGAAGAACTGATCCACGACCTGCGTAACGGACTTCGCGATCAGATTCCCGCCGACTGCGTCACTGCCAACAGCCTCCGCCGCAAACTTGGCCCTCAGCCAGCCCGCGCCGCACAACTCGAAAACATTCTCAAACGCCATGGCAAACTCTCGCCCCGCGAAATCTGGCCCAGCCTGCAGGTGCTCGGAGTCTGGACCGGAGGCAGCGCTGCCGCCTGGAAACAGGGACTCAGCGAAGCCTGCGAAAATATCCCTGTCTGGGACCACGGACTGCACGCCAGCGAAGGCCGCATGACTCTCCCGCTCCAGCCGGGAAGCTCCGCCGGCGTCCTCGAAATTCAAACTCACTTTTTCGAGTTTCTGCCGGTGAGCGAAGAGAATTCAGCCAACCCGGTTGTCCTCGAAGCTCACGAACTGCAGGAAGGTGGCGAATACTACATCCTGCTCACCACCAGCTCCGGACTCTGCCGCTACCACATCCGCGATGTCGTTCGCTGCACAGGTTTTCACGGTGCCACTCCACTCCTTGAATTCCTGCACAAAGGCGCACATATCGCCAGCATCACCGGCGAAAAAATCTCTGAATCGCAGGTCGTCAAAGCCGTCCGACAAGCCGCCGATCACACCGTCCCACTCCGACTGTTCACGCTCACACCAGCATGGGGCCAGCCCCCTGGTTACGTGCTCTACCTCCAGTTGCCGGATGACACCCCACCGCAACTCGTCAGCAACTTCGTGACGTCCGCCGACCACTTTCTGTGCGCTGCCAATGAAGAATATCGGGATAAACGCAGCTCCGGCAGACTCGGACCCGTCCGCCCCTGCCTGCTCCCGGATGCCGCGTGGAAAACACTGCAGCAATCACGGTTGCAACGCTCAGGTGGCAGCCCTGAACAATACAAGCATCCCTTCCTGCTCCCGGACCCGGAATTCAGAGGGCTGTTTCTTAACGACTGCGGGCTGCCGCGCACCAGCCCCGCCAACTAAAGCGATTCCGCACCGGCTGCCCTTACCGGGAACCCGCATCCCAGATTCCCTGACGCGGATTTTCAGGGTGCAGCTCTGCAAGCCGACGCAGCAGCATCTTTGATTCTTCGTCCAGCTCCGCCGGTATCGCCACCCTGACCACCGCGAACAAGTCGCCCCGCTCACCCGTTCGCGCGTTCCGGACACCCTTGCCCTTCAGCCGCAGACGCCGACCACTGCTCGTCCCAGGCGGAATACTCAGCAAAAACTCACCCTCGCTCAACGTCGGCACGTCGATCTTGCCGCCAAGTGCCGCCTCAGTAATCGTGACCGGCACGTCCACCACCAGATTCAAGCCCTCTCGGCGAAACCATGGGTGCGGAGCAATGTGCACCGTCACCAGTAAATCACCCGCAGGCCCGCCACCAGCGCCCGGATTACCCTGCCCCGCCAGGCGGATCGTCTTGCCATCCTCGATTCCCGCCGGAATCTTCACGGTGATGTGCTCCACCTGACTCCCGCTCTGCAGTGTCAGGCCGTGCTCTCCACCCTCCGCCGCTACCTCAAAACCCACCGTAATCTCGGCCCGCGCGTCCTCGCCCCGACGCGCACGACCACCCCCACGGCCGCCTCCCCGTCTGCCTCCGCCAAACATTCCCCCCAGCAGATCCTCCAGATCCACCGATCCACCACCCGTGAATTCCTGAAACGGATGCCCACCCTGAAACGGATTTCCACCGCCCTGAAATGGGTTGCCACCCCCCTGGAAACCGTGGCCAAACTGGTCGTATCGAGCTTTTTTCTCGGGGTTACTGAGCACTTCCCAGGCTTCGGTGATCTCCGCAAATCGCTTTTGCGCCCCGGGATCATCCGGCCGAGCATCGGGATGTTCGGTGCGTGCCAGCTTCTTGTAGGCCTTGCGGATCTCTT
Organism: Planctomycetaceae bacterium; assembly: GCA_040382995.1. Lineage (GTDB taxonomy): Bacteria > Planctomycetota > Planctomycetia > Planctomycetales > Planctomycetaceae > SXXK01. The sequence continues at coordinate 3,152 of JBEIEK010000127.1, read as the reverse complement.
CCGCCGATGCTCCTCGTGGTACCCCGAGTGTTTCGTAGTAGTCTCGCTTCGACATGGACGAACCGTAACTGCGTGCCGGATGGCAACATGAGAATGCGGTGAATGGCAATTGCACTGCAAATCATCGCACATTTTCCCAATTCGACCAGCCGGGGGAATTTCGCAATCGAGATTTTACCGGAAGATCTCGGCCGTTAAGCCGGCCCCTGCCGACGAAGGCGCTCCAGCACCCGCAACGGGTACAACATGTCCTTCCGCAGCTCCGGAAGCAGTTGCACGTCCTCCTCCGTCAACATCCGTGCAGCGACGCCGTAATCAGCAACATCCCGTCCATCCAGCCAGAGCACCTCACCGTCGGCACACCGCACCGACTCCAGTCGACCACGCAAATCATCCGGTCGCACAGGGGAAACCGACAGCTGCTCCTCTGTCTGCAGAATCCTCCCCATCGCCACGCAGACGCTGATCCCTCCCAGATGAGGCCAGCGAGTCCGCGCGGATGCCAGCGAACGCCTGAGCTGGTTCCAGCCCGTCCGCCCAACACTCTCGGATCGCTCCCGCAGCTTGATCTCCACAAAGACCCGCGGATCCAGATGGCTGCCCGAAACAAAGTCCAACTCGTTGTACTTCGTGCGAATTCTTACGCCAAAACCACCCTCAGACTCCAGAATGCGCTCTGCCGCACACTCAGAGACCGACACCGACAGGAGCCGTTGCACCACAGCCTCCCAAACCATCAGCTGCTGGTAGTAATCACGTGCAATCGGATCTCGCGGCCGGTTGTCGGCCGCCCGCAACCGCTGCCGCCGACACCAATCGCGATACCCCCGATGCTCCGGCGGGACCAGACTCACGTTCACGTGTGCCTCCCGGTTCTTTCAAGAGAATTGCTGATGAAATGGTCGGGGATTCCACCGCCACCGCCGGTGTGAAGTCTCCACGACTCCCCCACAAGCCTACTGGCCGTGCCTGGACAACCTTGTGTCCAGGCATCCCTTTGAACAGCACAGATTCCCGGAAATAAAAATCACTGGAGCGGGACTTTGGTTCCCAAAATTGTTAATTTGCGAGTTCTGGGTTGAGTTTGCGGGCAAATTCCTGTTTGCAAAATGTGGACCGACGCCTGTCGGCCGGTGCATTTGCAGGTGAATTGGCTCCGCTGGGTCAAGGTTCTCGGTCAGCAGGACGGCAGTCGGCGAAGAACAGGGTTCTTCTCACCTCCAGCGACGATTTTTGCCGGCTTCCAAACGGTGGATTCGGGATGGTTCTTGATCCGGGCAACGCATTCTGAGATAGTCTGAAAGCTCAAGCCACCAGGGATTCCCGCCCCTGCCGTTTCAACTCCGCCCCGCCCGCCCGCCCCCACCGTTCAGCCCTCCGGAGTTTTGCCATGCTGTCCTTTACGGATTCCCCGCTGTCGTTGTGTGATGGTCGGTCACGTCGCGAAGCCCTGCGGGTCGGGGGGCTTTCGGCTTTGGGGCTCAATCTGTCCGGGCTCAGTGCCAGCCGTGCGACGCTGGCTGCCGATGGTGCTCAACACGATCAGTCACCGGGATTCGGTTCCGCCAAATCAGTCATTCTGCTCTGGCTGCTGGGGGGCCCGCCACAGCATGAAACATGGGATCCCAAACCCCTGGCACCAAAGGAAATTCGGGGTGAGTTTGGCTGGATTGATTCGGTGGTACCGGGGCTGCGTGTGGGTGAAATGATGCCGCGGACGGCGTTGCACACCGACAAATTGTCCGTGCTTCGCGCCGTCGTCACGAAGGATCAGGCCCATTCGTCCAGCGGCTACCAGATGCTGACCGGTGTGCCCCACCAGCCGCTCAGTCAGGAAAACGTCGTCTCGAAGGCCCCGAATCTGTCCCCCAGCCATGGTGCCATCATGCGCGCCCTGCGACCGGATCGGGACGGTTTGCCCTCAGCCATTACCATTCCAAAGCCCATCGCCAACGACGGCGAGATTCTCTGGCCGGGGCAAACCGCAGGAGTGCTGGGCCGGCAGTACGATCCATGGCTGATCACCTGTGACCCGGCACAGCCGGACTTTCAGATTCCCGACTTATCACTGCCGGCTGAAATCTCCGGCGCCCGATTCGATGCGCGTCGGCAACTGCTGGCATCGCTCGACACCGCACGTCAGCAGGCCGAACTGGCAGCGGCAGGTCGCTTCAACCATCACGCACGCCAGGCGTTCGATATGCTGTCCGGCAAAGCAGCCCGCCGGGCCTTTGAAATTGCTCAGGAGTCCTCGACCGTCCGCGACCGCTACGGACGAAATCGCTTCGGCCAGTCCGTGCTGCTGGCAAGGCGACTGGTCGAAGCCGGAGTGTCACTTGTCCAGGTCAACTGGACGAAGGTGGAAGAGATCAGGAACAACGGCTCGTGGGACACCCACAACAATCACTTTCAGGACCTGAAACAGCTGATGCCACGCATGGATCAGGCCTATTCAGCACTGCTTGAGGATCTGCAGGAACGAGGACTGCTGGATGAAACGCTGGTGGTCTGGATTGGTGAATTTGGCCACACGCCAAAAATCAACGGCAACGCCGGCCGCGATCACTGGGGCAACTGCTTTTCAATCGCACTCGGAGGTGCTGGTATCCGCCGCGGCTGTGTGTATGGTGAATCGGACGGACACGCCGCTTTTCCCCTTGCAAACGCCGTCTCTGCCGCCGACGTCACCGCAACCATTTTCCACTGCCTCGGCTACTCACCCGAAACGCTCCTGCACGACCAAACCGGCCGCCCGATTCCACTGGTGAGGGGAAATGTGATTTCAGAAATTGTCGGGTGATGTGGAGGACGCGTGGAGGCATCGGGTGTTTAGTATCAACCCCGCGTCTGAAAAACAGCAGGCAAGGCGTGCGGGGCTGTCAATCCCCCGGTAACGGTGTGCGCCCGCGCGGCGAGGGTCGCACCGGGCCCGCACCCAATGGCGTTGACTGTCTGGCAGGAGGGGGTGCCGGGAGGGCGAAGCTGGGATGGTGAAACGGTGATAAGAACACCTGATTTCGTACTTTGGATCCGCCCCACCGTGACAAGGCGAGCGGGGGATGTTAATCCCCCGGTAACGGTGCGTGCTCGCGTGGCCAGAACCGCATCAGGAACGCACCAGGGACGTTACCGGCCGATTGACATCGACCGCT
>JBEIEK010000126.1:0-15196 GCA_040382995.1 Planctomycetaceae bacterium | reverse complement strand
GCTTGATCCGCTCCTGCCAGCCCCCACTGCCACACTTGCCGACTGGCAGCAGCAGCGTCAGCATTTATTGGCTCAGTGGCAGGAGTTTCTGGGGCCAATGCCGCAGCCCGGACCGCTCAACCTGCAGATACTCAAACGTGAGCAGGTGGGCACCGTGGACAGGCGGCTGGTGGAATACGACGGCGAACCAGGTTTACGCGTTCAGGGGTGGCTGCTGGAACCTCGTGAGCGGTCTGGTCGGCTGCCGGCTTTGGTGGGACTGCATCAGACCACGAATGCCTCCATCGATGAGATAGCGGGAGTCAGCGGACCGGATGCGATGCAGGTTGGTTTGAAGCTGGCGCGGCGGGGCTTCGTGGTTTTCTGCCCGCGCTGTTTTTTGTGGCAGGACGCTGCAAATCTGAACGCAGCGGTTGAACAGCATCGGCAGCGACATCCGCAAACCACGGGCATGGCAAAGATGCTCTTCGACGCGCGGCGTGCAGTCGACCTTCTGGAATCCCTCGAATCTGTGGACAGGGACCGCATTGGCGCCGTCGGGCATTCGCTGGGGGCTAAGGAGGCTCTGTATCTGGCGGCCTTCGACGAACGCATTCGCGCTGCCGTCTCCTGCGAAGGCGGACTTGGCTTTCGCTCCACCAACTGGGATGCTCCGTGGTATCTGGGACCGGCAATTCGCGATGAGAATTTTCCGCTGAATCACCACCAGCTTCTGGGACTGATCGCGCCCCGTCCATTTCTGGTGATCGGCGGCGAGAGCGGTCCGGGGGCTGCTGATGGTGATCGTTCGTGGGTTCTGCTGAATGCCGCAATGCCCGTCTGGAAACTCTACGGCCCCCCGCAGCGACTGGCCCTGCTCAACCACCGCCAGGGACATTCGATTCCCGAGAGTGCTTTTGAACGCATGGCAGAGTGGCTGCAGCGGTATACCGAGAAAACAACAAGTCCGTAGGGCCAAAACCCTGCGACGGACTTCCGGTCAGTCGCGGAGTGCCTCAGCAGAAGTACGTGGATCGCAAACATGCCGCTAACGGGCCGCTCGACCGATCCTGTTACTCTGCCAGCGACCAGTCCGGGCCTTCTTTCCACAGTGTGATGTAGCGTTGCAGAATTAACGGAGACTTTCGATCCCTTAAGAACACCTTGGCAACAAGCACATACTCGCCATTCGCAAGTTCTTTAAGCATGAACCGATTTCTGGCATTGCTGCGGACTTGTATCGGTTCAGGATATGCCTGGTGCAGGATGTACTCGACCCGGGAAACGCGGGCTAATGCACCTCGGTAGTAAGAATCGACAATCACTCGAATATCGTAGTGCGGCCGATTGACCCCTGTTCTTGCCTTGAATTCCTGCTGCATTGATTCGCGAAGAAACGAAGTGTGATTCAAGTACAGGTAGTCAACTGGAATAGGGTCTGACTCGGAGATGCAGAGTGGGTTTTCATCATCAACTGGTTTTAAGTCGTGTTCCGGAATCCTGTCAGCCTTTGCCGGTGTGATGGCAACCTTTGTGCCCATAAATTCAAATGCAAATTCGGCACCCGATTCTATCAGAGACCGAATTTGATGCCGCAGTGAAAACAGAACAATGGCCGCCATGGAGGGCCAGAGCACTGTGGCAATCGCTTCGATAAGTTCAGCAACAGGTTTCATGTAATGCCTTCCCCGAAACGCATGACATCTATTCAGTTGAATGCAGCATCGCAAGCCACTCAGGCGAACTTGAGTCTCAGGATCTGATCCTGCAGTGTCAAGCGATGATGAAGGAATCAAATGGACTCTGGCAACTCCGCTTTTGTCAAGAGGATCCCCGGGGGATTCCATCCCGCATAAGCGACGGTTTTCGCATGGTGTGGTGTCGTGACTGGCGGTGGCCATGAATACTGGTGCAATCCGAGGCCATTTTCCGGCTCACAAGGTTCCGCGGCTGCGCGGACCCGTCCCGTTTTCTGCCAAAATCGCAAGACGCTGTCGGCCGGCAGGCTGGGACTTGTCCCGGGAATTCGTCAGAATAACGCGACCACGTCTTCCTGATTTCCTCCGATTCTTTCCCAGGAGTCACCGTCATGTCCCACCTCAGCGATTCCTCCGCCATGCTTCCCTCCGTCGCCCGTCGTGGCTTTCTGACCGCCGCCGCGGCTGCCGTCGCCGCGGCTCAGGCTGTTGCTCAGGACGAATACGGTCCCAACGCCGGCCCCGTGCGCTACCCCGATTACCGGCTCGTCGAACGCGACAAACGCTTTGCAAAGCTCAAGCTGGGCAACACCCCGGTCCAGCGGCTCTACCACAGCCCCAATATGCTCTGGGCCGAAGGTCCCGCATGGAACGGCTCCGGAAAGTACCTCGTCTGGAGCGACATTCCCAACAACCTCCAGCATCGCTGGCTGGAAGACGACGGCCACGTCTCCGTCATTCGCAACCCGGCCAACAACAGCAACGGCAACACCTTCGACATGCAGGGCCGACAGATCTCCTTTGAACATCTGACTCGTTCCGTCGCCCGCTACGAACACGATGGTACCCGCACCGTGCTTGCCAGCACCTGGAACGGCAAATCGCTCAACGCCCCCAACGACGGCGTCGTACATCCGGAAACCGGGGATATCTGGTTCAGTGACCCAGGCTACGGGGCACTCATGGACTACGAAGGCACGCTTGCCGACACCGGCTCTGTTCAGCCCTACCAGAAGGAAGCTCTGTATCGCTGGGAAGCCAGCACCGGAAAGCTCTTCCAGGTCGCCGACGATATCTTCAAACCCAACGGCGTCTGTTTCTCACCCGACTACAAAAAACTCTACGCAGCTGATACCGGTTCGTCCCATTACCCGGACGCTCCGAAGAACATCCGTGTGTGGGACGTTGTCGATGGCAAGAAGCTCGCCAACGGCCGCGAATTCGCCTCCATGAATCTGGAAATGGCCGATGGATCCACCAAAGCCGGCTTTGCTGACGGTATTCGCGCCGACATTCACGGCAATATCTGGGCCAGCGCCGGCTGGGTCGGTGACGGCTATGACGGTGTGCACGTCTTCGCCGCCGAAGACGGAGCCCGCATCGGCCAGATTCTGCTGCCGGAAATCTGCAGCAACGTCTGCTTCGGCGGAACCAAACGCAACCGCCTGTTTATGACCGGCAGCACCTCACTGTACGCCGTTTATGTCAATACACGCGGTGCCCACTTCTGCTGATCGTGCGGTGTGACCGGGGGATTCGCTTCCCCCGGTCACCCGGGCCTCCTCGGCAGCCGTCCAAACCCGCGTGCCGCCGTGAATTCCACAACAACTTTCCGCGAACAGTTTCCCATGACACGCCTCCTTCGCATCACGGCACTGACGCTCACCAGCCTCAGCCTTATCGCCAGCCTCAGCCTCCTCGACTGCTCAGCCCGCGCCGCGGATCCCCCGCACGCCGCCAATTTTCACCGCGACCGACTGGTTGCCTGGTGCATTGTGCCCTTCGACGCCAAACAGCGCGGGCCCGCCGAACGCGCGGAAATGGTGAAACGCATCGGCATGACCCGCGTGGCCTATGACTGGCGCGAATCCCATGTGGCCACATTCGAGGAAGAAATTCTGCAGTACAAAAAACACGGCATCGAATACTTCGCCTTCTGGAGCTGGCATCCGGCCATGGAACCGCTCATTCAAAAACACGGCATCCAGCCACAGATCTGGCTGATGTTTGCCGCACCGCCCGAAGGTCCCCACGAAGAACGCGTCAAAGCCGCCGCCACGGCACTTTTGCCAATGGTCGAAAAAACCGCCCGCCTGAAGCTGAAACTGGGACTTTACAACCACGGTGGCTGGAGCGGCGAACCACGAAACATGGTGGACGTCTGCAAATATCTCAAAGAACATCATCAGGCCGATCACGTCGGTGTTGTCTACAACCTGCATCATGCCCACGACCACATTCAGGATTTCTCAACCCAGCTCGAACTCCTCAAGCCGTGGCTGCTCTGCCTGAATCTCAACGGTATGAACGACAACGCTCAGCCCAAGATTCTCCCCATCGGTTCAGGGCAGCATGATCAGCCCCTGCTCCGCACCATTCTCAGCTCGGGATACGACGGCCCGATCGGCATCATCGATCACCGCGAACAACTTGATGCCGAAGAAAGCCTCCTGCAAAACCTCAAGGGACTGCAGTCGGTGCTCGCAGAGCTCGGGCACAAAACCGCTGCAGATTCATTTGCAAAACAGTAATGGGCGATTCTTCGCCTTACTCCACCTTCGACCTTCTCAGGTTCTTCCGTGTCTCAGGGACTCTTTGGATTTGCCGATACACCCGAATGGCTGGCTGCCGCGCAGGAGGATGTGCAGCTGGCCGACGTGGTGTTCAACCTGCCGCTTGAACGTCCCTACACCTATAAAGTTCCTGAATCGCTGCGAGGACTGTTGCAGCCGGGCCAGCGCGTCCTCGCGCCGCTCGGCCGCAGCAACCGTTCCAGCACTGGATACTGCGTCGACGTGCGTCCTGCCCAGGCAGCGCCGAATCGCGGGCCACTCAAGGAACTGCTGGGACTGCTCGACCCGGAACCACTCCTCGATCCCGCCATGCTCAGCCTCACACGCTGGATCGGCGAACGCTATCTCTGCGGTTGGGGCCAGGTGCTGGACAGCGTGATTCCGGCTGGTGTGCGTCACAAGAGCGGCACACGGGAAGTGCAGCACGTGCGGCTCACCGCGGCTGGCCTGGCTGCGATCGCTGGCCGTGGACGGCTCAGCACTCAGCAGCGCGCCCTGCTGGAATTGCTGCAGCAGTCAGCGGAACCCATCGCTGCTGCAGAACTTTGCGAACGTGCCGGCTGCGGACCCGGCCCGCTCACCACACTGCGAAAAAAAGGCTGGGCCGAGGTCCTCCGCATTCGCTCAGACGTCACCGGTGCGGCCAGCGCCCAGCCTGCGGACGAAACTGACCTCAATCTCAGCCTGCAGCAATTGCAGGCGTTGAATCAGATCCTGCGACCACTGCGCGAAAGTCGCCACGAAACGCTCCTGCTGCACGGCGTGACGGGGAGCGGAAAAACGGAAGTCTACATTCAGGCCATTCGGGAAGTGGTTTCGTACGGTCGCCAGGCGATCGTGCTGGTGCCTGAAATCAGCCTGACACCTCAGACCATTCGGCGATTTCGCAGTCGCTTTCGATCGGTGGCGGTGCTGCACAGCCACATGAGCGATGCGGATCGGCACTGGCAGTGGCAGCAGATTGCTGCCGGCGAAGTGGACGTGGTGGTCGGGGCCCGCAGTGCCGTCTTCGCCCCCGCCCCGCATCTCGGACTGATTGTCATCGATGAGGAGCACGAGCCGTCGTTCAAGCAGGACAGCACGCCACGGTATCACGCCCGGGAAGTGGCCCGACGTCGCTGCGAAGACCTGCGGATCCCGCTGATTCTGGGATCCGCCACACCCACACTGGAATCGTGGCTCCGCGCCCATCGGCGGCTCGATGCGCTGGTGTCCATGCCCAGCCGCGTGGCCGATCGCCCCATGCCTCCGGTGCACCTGATCGACACGCGCGAAGATCCGCGGATCAAACGTGGCTTCAGCATCGGTCGCTCACTCCACTCCGCCATTCAGAAAGCACTCCTCGAAAAAGGCCAGGTCATCCTGTTTCTGAACCTTCGCGGTTATTCCCCGGTGGTCTGGTGCCGACCTGCGGAGCCGGCATCAAGTGCTCAGCCTGCGATATCTCGCTCACCTGGCACCGTGACGCCGCCAAAGCTGTCTGTCACAGCTGTGGATACCAGACAGATCCTCCGGCGAACTGCCCGACCTGCGGCAGCAATGCCGTGCGTTATCTGGGAACCGGCACGCAGAAGCTGGACGAAGAGGTGCAGGGCCTGTTTCCGGGTGCGCGCGTCCTGCGGATGGACAGCGACTCCATGAAACAGCCCGGCAGTCATGATGAAGCACTCGACAAGTTCCGTCGTGGTGAAGTCGACGTGCTGCTCGGGACTCAGATGATCGCCAAAGGACTGGATTTTCCAAACGTGACGCTGGTGGGTGTGGTGGATACCGACACGATGCTGCGGCAGCCCGACCTGCGCGCGGCCGAACGCACGTTTCAGCTGATCGCTCAGGTCGCCGGCAGAACGGGACGCGGCGAACGCGGTGGTCGAGTCCTCGTGCAAACATCCACACCAGACGACCCGGCCGTGAAATTCGCCGCCCGCCATGACTATATTGGCTTCGCCCGGCATGAGCTCACAGAACGCAACGAATCCAAAGCGCCGCCCTTTACATGCGTGACGCGCGTTATTCTGCGGGGGCCGGATGAGCAGCGAACGCGGGAAACTGCCATCGCCGTGGCCGATCGACTGCGCAGCGCCCGCACAGGCGATACAGCAGACCTCCGCATCCTTGGAGCCGCCCCCGCTCCCGTTGTCCGCCTGCGAAACCTCTGGCGTTTCCACCTGCAGATCTGCGGTCCAACTCCGGAACTCATCCGCACACTCTGGCTGAAAGTGGAGGAACACCTGGAGTTGCCTGAGGATGTGGAGCTGGCAGTGGATGTGGATCCAATCAACGCCCGCTGACGCCCTACTGTTTCCAGTGCCGGTACCAGTCCACAAATCGCTGGACGCCGGTTTCAATCGGGGTCCGCGGAGCAAATCCCACTTCACGCTGCAGATCATCGATGTCTGCCCAGGTGGCCTCGACGTCGCCAGGCTGCATTGGCAGCAGACGTTTTTCGGCACGGCAGCCCAGCGTCTCTTCCAGCACCTCGATCAGCCGCAGCAGTTCAACCGGCTGGTTGTTGCCGATGTTGTACAGCCGCCATGGAGCAGTCGGGGAACTTCCGGTGGAGTCGCCGGCGTCGGGGCGGGGCACCGGCAGCGTGTCACTGGTCCGAATCACGCCCTCCACAATGTCATCGATATAAGTAAAGTCGCGGCGCATCCGGCCAAAGTTGAACACGTCAATCGGACGGCCACCAAGTATCGCCTCCGTGAACAGCCAGATCGCCATGTCCGGACGCCCCCACGGGCCATACACAGTGAAAAATCGCAGCCCCGTGGTCGGCAGACCAAACAGGTGACTGTAGGTGTGAGCCATGAGTTCATTGGCGCGTTTCGTCGCAGCATACAGGCTCACCGGATGATCCACCCGATCCTCCACCGCAAACGGCACTTTCCTGTTCGCGCCGTAGACACTGCTGGATGAGGCATAGGTCAGGTGTTCAACCCGCTGGTGTCGGCAGCACTCCAGCAGATTAACGAAGCCGGTGAGGTTGGAGTCGGCGTAGACGTGGGGATTGGTGAGCGAATAGCGGACGCCGGCCTGAGCGGCCAGGTGAATCACGCGGTCGAAGCTGCGTTCCCGAAACAGCCGCTCAAGCCCGCCTCGATCCTCCATCGCCAGCGGCTCAAAATGAAACTCAGGATGACCGGACAACTGTGCCAGACGGTCATGCTTAAGCCGCACCGTGTAGTAGTCGTTGAGGTTGTCGATGCCGGTGACGCTGTCGCCACGGTCCAGCAGTCGCTGAGCCGTGTGCATACCGATAAATCCCGCTGCTCCCGTGACCAGCACCCGCGCCATTTTCAGCCTCACTGCTCCCGTCGCACCACAATGTGATTTCGCTGACTTTCCAGAGCCTCAGGGAAGTCGCTGCGAGCGTGCACACCGCGGCTCTCACGACGTTCCAGCGCTGCTGCTGCCATGGCCCGGGCGGCCAGGAGCATATTCTGGAGTTCCCAGCCGGAGGGGTCGTTCAGATCGCGGCGACACACATAGCCCGTCCAGAAATCCAGCTGCCGGCACGCAGCATCAAGTTCCTGCTCGTTTCTGACAATGCCCACGCTTCTGCCCATCAGACTTCGCAGCGAGTTTTTCAGGTCGGGGATGTCGAGCTGCTCGTGGCCGACCGGCACCGCACGCTCGCCCTGCCATTCCACGGCCGGAACAGAGAACCGATCCGACATGCCCTGGGCTGCAGCCGATGCATTCCTCCCGCAGCGTAGCCCGAACACAAGCCCTTCCAGCAGACTGTTGCTGGCCAGACGGTTTGCACCGTGGAGGCCGCTGCTGGTGACTTCCCCGGCAGCCCACAAATTCTCCAGACTCGTACTCCCCTCCTCGTCCGTGATCACACCGCCAATCATGTAGTGTGCACCCGGACGCACGGGAACCCGGTCCCTTGCGAGATCAAGTCCAAAGTCGGCACACACACGACTGATGTGGGGAAACCGCAGCTTCACCCGCTCACGACCAATCGGCGACAGATCCAGGTACACGCAGGGATGAGCCGTTCTGGACATCTGCTCGGTGATCGCCTGACTCACCACGTCTCGCGGAGCCAGTTCTCCTGAGGGATGGAAATCGTGCATAAAGCGGTGACCGCGGCAGTCCACCAGATGAGCCCCCTCACCCCGCACAGCTTCTGTAATCAAATGCCGCGAACTTCCGGCGATGTACAGCACTGTCGGGTGAAACTGCATGAACTCCATGTCCCGCAGTTCGCAGCCTGCACGCAATGCGGCCGCATGACCGTCAGCCGTGGCTATCAGCGGGTTCGTCGTTTCCCGATACAGCGCTCCGGCACCGCCCGTACAGAGGATTGTCTGCTTCGCCCAGACAAACGTGCGGCCGTGATTGGCGTTCCAAACGAGTGCCCCGCGGCAGCTGCCACCCTCCGTCAGCAGATCCAGAATGAAGGTCCGCTCCCAGAAGTCGATGTGCGGACGGGACTGCACCAGCCGCGTCATCGCACGCATCACCTCCTGCCCCGTGGCATCCCCCAGAGCATGCGCAACGCGAGCGTGGCTGTGACCGCCCTCCAGTGTGAGCGCCAAATGGTCGCCCACTCGGTCAAACTCCGCACCAAACCCCACGAGCTCCTGAATTCGCTGCGGAGCCTCCCGAACGACAAGTTCCACTATGCCGGTGTGGCACAAGCCCTTTCCAGCTGAAATCGTGTCGGCTGCGTGACTGGCAAAATCATCCAGCGGATCCAGAACTCCGGCGATGCCCCCCTGCGCGTACACGCTGTTCGACTGCTGCAGCACATCCTTGGTGACGACAACGGTCCGCAGCGATTCATCCACCGCCAGCGCCGCACGAATTCCTGCAATGCCACCGCCCAGGATCAGCACGTCAGTAAACAGGTGTGGCACGCGTTTCGGATGAAACGGCACGAGGCCTCGCCCCTCACAGGGGATCTGCACCAAACGGTCTGCCATCAGATGACCTCCTGCAGCACCGGCAACAGATCGTCCAGACAGCGTTCTGCTGCCAGCCGCGCCACAGCGAACGCAGCCGCACACACGCTGATGTTCCGCACAAACATGCCGGACAGGTCCGCTATCGGATGCAGCCGCTGCCCGGCCACTCCCAGCACCCGCTCGGCCAGCCAGCCACCGCTGCCACTCACAAGCGGCTGAATCTGTTCCTCATCCCGCCCCTGAGCCACGAGTTCCCGCTGCAGTACCTGCAGTTGCCGACGCACCCCGGACTCCAGCAGCTGCACCTGTTGCTCCGCCAGCCACTCCGCCAGCTCTCGCAACTGCCACGGCTCCAGCTCAGACGAGTCACAGCAAACCTGATGTGCAAGGCGATTTGCCGCACATGCTCGCGTGGCCGGCCTGCCATCTGCCGTGTCGCAGTCCGCTGCATCCTCCGCCGTGTCACCCGTGAGCAGATGCAGGTCAAGCGCTGTGGCGAAGAGTTCGGCTGCCAGCGGTATCTGGTGCGGAGCGTTTTCCACACCTGAAAGCCGCAACGGCACCAGGCTGGCAAGGGCACACACGGGTGTTCGCCGAACACCCGTGTAGATCAGCTCGCCTGACACCAGACGCTCAAGATCCGTTCGCCCAGCCATCAGCGGCTGACCATCCAGAAGCGGAATCAGGTCGGTCGTCGTGGAACCGATGTCCACAAGCAGGCCGGCTCCCGAGGGTACGGCACGAGCGGCCCAGGTGGCCAGTGCGTGCCAATTCGCCGCGGCCGCCAGATTCCAGAGCTCCACAGCGTCCGCCGGCTCCGCGAACTCACCGGACGTCAGCCAAACTCGCACAGGAATGCCCGGAAATGCGGCCTCGACCGATTCCACGATCCGCCGCACACCCTCTGATTTGCACGCGAAACAATCCGCCAGCTCGCCGGTCATTGTCAGAGCGACCAGGTCAGGCTGTCCCTGCTGTGGAAGCTGAAGTCCCCGCAGCTGCTCGGTCAGTTTCTCCGGGGCTCGCCACAACGCAAAGGGCACACTGCGACACTCCCCATCCGCAGTCGCAGCCTTGATGTTCGCTCCCCCGATGTCCAGCCCCAGAATCTGCACCCGCGATGCTCCGTATACTGACGATATTGCAGCCCAGCCGATGGTTGCAGCCCAGCTGATGGTCTGGTCCGGATGATGTCCGGTGCCAAAAGTCCGACTGGCAGTGTCTCCGGCGAGGGTTGGAAACGCAACCGCGCTGCCCAGGGAAATCCAATTCGGAGGCCGTTTCACCCAATTCGGCATTCCCGAAGTCGCATTTCCTGCGAAAATGCCCCAAAAGTCACTCAGAAAGCAGACGCTGTGCACAGCCGCAAAGGAAGATTCTCATGCCAAACCTCGTGCTCTGCGGCCTTCCCGCACTTCCGGAACGCCCCGCTGATGGTCACAAGGGAACGTTCGGAAAAGTGGCGTTGCTGGGTGGTTCGGTGGGGCTCAGCGGAGCCATTTGCCTCGCATCCGTCGCCGCCCTGCGATCCGGTTCCGGGCTGGTTACCGCCTGCATTCCCCGCTCCATTCAGCTTCTTGTCGCTGCCCACGAACCCTGCGTCATGACTCAGGGACTCCCGGATGACATCACCGGCCTGCTGCCACCCACAACTCAACTCATCGAAGACATCCTTGACCATCGCGATGCCGTTGGCGTCGGTCCCGGACTCGGCCGTTCCTCTGCCGCTGCCGCATGGACAGCCGCCCTGCTGAAGGCCTCCCACTGCCCGCTTGTGCTGGACGCCGATACCCTCCAGCCGGAGCTTCCCGAGCACCTCCGTGAATCCCGCTCAACCCCCTGCGTGATCACTCCGCATCCGGGCGAATTTGCGCGGCTGACCGGGCTTGGGGTCAGAGAAATTGAAGCGGCCAGGGAGCGACTTGCGGCTGAATTTGCTCGCGATCACAACGTCGTGGTTGTGCTCAAGGGGCACCGCACCGTCGTCACCGACGGCACCCGCTGGTTTCTCAACACCACCGGAAACTCAGGAATGGCAACAGGCGGCAGTGGCGATGTGCTCACCGGTATCCTCACCTCGCTGCTCGGACAACAGCTCCCGGCGTTCGAGGCTGCTGTGATCGCCGTGCACGTGCACGGTCTTGCAGGTGATGCGGCCGCCGCACGCTTCACACCCCGTGCCATGATCGCCTCTGATCTCAGCGCCTGCCTCCCGGACGCGTGGAGGTCTCTGCAAACCGCGGCCGAGCGCTGAACTGCTGCCTGATTTGCCCGTTTGCAACGGTCAAATCGCGCAATTCGGTTCCCGCCCTCGGGGAATGGCAGTGTTCTCCTTCCTGCCTCTGAGAAAAGAATTCCGGCTACTTTTGCCCGGCTTGTCAGTCCGAAACTGCAGAGACAGAATCAATCCGGCGGCCTGCGCGGATCGCGTCGAAAATCATGAATTTTCAACGATTTGCGTCTTCTTTCAGGTGGCTTTTCGGCCCCTCCTCCCCTCTTCACAACGGTCGGCACAGCGGAATGACAGACTCCCAAAGTTCCTCCGGCAGCATCCTGGACAAAATCCGTGCGGCAAAGGCAGCCGGATCCTCCTCCGCACCGGTTCAAGCTTCCGATTCGCAACCCGCCGCTGCAGCACCGGCAACCGCCCCTGCACCGGTCGCTCCACCCGCTGCGTCTGCCGCAGCCCCCCAAAGCCCAGCCGACATCATGGCTGCCATTCGCGCCAACAAGACTGCCGGTGCAA
This sequence comes from Planctomycetaceae bacterium, assembly GCA_040382995.1. Classification (GTDB taxonomy): domain Bacteria; phylum Planctomycetota; class Planctomycetia; order Planctomycetales; family Planctomycetaceae; genus SXXK01. The sequence continues at coordinate 3,282 of JBEIEK010000126.1, read as the reverse complement.
CGCCCGCAGCAGCGGCCGCTCCCGCAGCCGCAAAACCGGCAGCCCCTGCGGCATCGGCCGGCACCGCGGCCGCAAAATCCCCTGCGGATATCATGGCTGCCATCCGCTCAAACAAAGCCGGTGGTGCTGCTGCACCTGCCGCAGCAGCCGCCCCGACAGCCGCGGCCGCTCCCAAAGCAGCCCCCGCCGCCGCAGTAGTCGCAAAACCGGTCGGCCTCTCCCCCGCAGAAATGATCAGGGCGGCCCGCACGGCAGAATCCGGCGCCCCTGCTGCTCCCAAAGTTGTGCTTCCCGCAAAACCGCTCCCGGGCAAAGCAGCCCCGGCTGTCGCTCCAAAAGCCGCTGCCGCCCCGGCCATCGAACGACGCTCAGCCATCGCCGCAATCGCCGCAACGCTGCTCAGTCCAATTGTTATCGCCTGGACATCCTTCGCGGCCACAGTCACTGCCTCCACGCTTGCACTCGCCCGCTTCATGATGCCAAACGTGCTTGTAGAGCCCCCAACGCGATTCAAGATCGGCCCACCCTCAGACTATTCGCCCGGCACCGTCTCCACAAAGTGGCAGGCCCAGTTCAACATCTGGGTTGTCAATAACGAAGTTGATGGTGTGCGGTGTATCTACGCTCTCAGTACAGTCTGCACCCATCTCGGATGCACCCCCAACTGGCTTGAGGGCGAGCAGAAGTTCAAGTGTCCATGTCATGGTTCGGGCTTCTACAAGACCGGCATTAACTTTGAAGGCCCCGCACCGCGGCCGCTTGAACGAGTTGGGCTCAGGCTCGCTGAAGACGGCATGCTGGAAGTGGATAAAAGTGTCAAATTCCAGCGTGAGCTGGGACAGTGGACAAATGGTTCGTCCTTCGTCGGTGTGGGCTGAACTCACAACGCCGGCTTGCCGCTGGCAGCGTAAATTCCAATTGGCTTCCTGCCTTTTCTCCTGCGTGAATTGAGGGGTTGACGTGTCAGTCGGCGACTACATTCGAAACTCACAGATCTGGAAAAGCGTCTTCCGCCATCCGGCACCGACCGACCGCCGTAATCGCGTCGTCGTGATGCTCACCAATTTCTTTCTGCATCTGCATCCCGTTTCCATCAAACAACAGGGGATCGCGCTGTCATACACCTGGTGCATGGGAGGAATCACCTTCTTCCTGTTCCTGGTGGAGGCAATCACCGGTGTGCTCCTGATGTTCTACTATCGGCCCACCCTCGAATGGGCCTTCTATGACATTCAGGCTCTCCGCGACGTGCAGACGCTCGGCATCATGCGAGAGATCCACCGCTGGGGTGCTCACGCAATGGTGATCACCGTGTGGCTGCATATGTATCGGGTCTTCCTGACGGGTAGTTACAAGCCTCCGCGGGAATTCAACTGGGTGATCGGGGTGCTGCTGCTGGTGCTCACGCTTCTGCTGTCGTTCACCGGTTATCTGCTCCCGTGGGACCAGCTGGCAATCTGGGCCATCACCGTGGGCGCCAATATGGCTAAGGCCACCCCGTTCCTCGGGGTAGAAGGTCCCGGCTTTCAGGTGTTCAACACCAGTGGCTACGAACTCATCACCAACGCTTCGGACGCCAAGTTCATCCTGCTCGGTGGACGTTTCGTCGGCGAAGCCACACTCAACCGCTTCTACATTCTTCACTGCGTCGCCATTCCACTCGTTGTCAGCCTGCTGATCGCCATTCACTTCTGGCGTGTTCGCAAGGACGGTGGTATCAGTCAGCCTCTCTAGGCTTTGTTTCGGTTCCAGATCACAGCGGCCTGTTTCCTTCTCCGCAGCCTTCCAGCAGAGTCAGCGTTCGATGTTAGATGCCCATCCCGATCTCACAGCCAGCGTGCTCACGGGGCTCGGCTGGTACTACCTGCTGATGTTCCTGATGAACGCGGCGTGGACCTTCCGCAGCTATAGTGAAGATGGCGAAACCCGCAGCGGCATCCCCATCGCTGCCGGTTGGGCCACTTACAGCTCCGTGCTGCTGATGGTATCGCTCTACCACTTCACGTATCCCCCGGAAGGATTTCTGATCATCCTGCCGGAAGCGTTCAAAGCGCCCTTCGATCGTTACTTCTCCAACCCGGTGCTCTACTTTTTCCTTTCCACAGTCGGGCTCTGGGCCATGATCGCCCTCCGTGAATGGTGGACGAAGCCCAAAGTGGCCTTTGTGCTGCTGAACCTGTCCCTGCTGTTTATGGGGCTCAGCCTGACTGACTTCGACTTTCGGCAGATCGTTGGCAAGCCTGACAACGTGCCGATTGTTGCCATGCTCTTCATCGTGGCGTTCTGCACGTGGATTTATTTCCGCCGGGCTGTTGATAATGACCGCCGCATCGAACAGGGGCGTCCTCTGTTTGAACAGGAAAACAACGAGAAAGTGCTGGTGTGGCCGGACCTTGTCTATACCGAATTGATCTGCATGGTGGTGCTCACCGCTGTTCTTATTTTCTGGGGTATCGCGCTGAAGGCACCTCTGGAAGAACCCGGTTCGTCCGTTAAAACTCCGAACCCTTCCAAAGCTCCCTGGTACTTCCTTGGCCTCCAGGAAATGCTGGTTTACTTCGACCCATGGCTGGCCGGTGTTGTTCTGCCCACCATCATTCTCGGGGGGCTGATGGCCATTCCGTACATCGACTTCAACAAGGTCGGTAACGGCTATTACTGCTTCAAGCAGAGGGCCTTCGCTGTCACGACCTTTCTCTTCGGGTTCTTTCCGCTCTGGATCGCCCTGATTGTGCTCGGCACTTTTCTGCGTGGGCCGAACTGGAACTTCTTTGGCATCTACGAGTTCTGGGATGTTCACAAGGTGGAAGCCGCGAACAACGTCAATCTCAGCGAGTTCTTCTGGAACGGACTGGGGCAGGGACTGCCAAAGGGCTCGGGACTTGCCACAATCCTGCTTCGTGAGGCACCCGGAATCATTCTGATCATCGGCTATTTCGCTGTGCTGCCCCCCCTCATGGGACTCACCTTCCTTCGGACTTACCTTGTCCGGATGGGTGTCCTGCGATTTCTTGTGTTCTCGAATCTCATTCTCTGGATGGCAATTCTTCCAATCAAGATGCTCCTCAGATGGGCGTTTGCTTTGAAGTACATTGTCGGTATTCCAGAGTGGTTCTTCAATATCTGATTGACCTCCGTTTCCTCATCCAGTTTTTCAATTACAAGGCCCGGCTATCATGCCAGCAACAGACCATTTTCGTTGGAACCAGCAGAAACTGCACGCAGTCTTTGCAGCCAGTTCCGTCGTACTGCTGCTCGCTGTCTACGCCATGCTCCGCGAGG
>JBEIEK010000125.1:0-15296 GCA_040382995.1 Planctomycetaceae bacterium | reverse complement strand
GCTGGAAAGCTGGAGTATTTCGAGCAGCATGTGCGGCCGCTTCTGGCGAATCACTGCTACAACTGTCATTCGGCCGACAACAAGGCGGCAGGCGGGCTGCGACTGGACGATGGCAGGGGAGTGTTGTCGGGAGGGGGGCGGGGACCGGCAGTGATTCCGGGAGACGCGGCGGGGAGTCTGCTGATTCAGGCGGTGGAGCATGTGGATCCACGATTGAAGATGCCACCGGACAACCGCATCAGCGAGGCTGAAATCGAAGTGTTGAAGCGGTGGATAGCGGATGGAGCGGTGTGGCCGGAGGCAAACCGTCCGGAGGATCTGGGATTGATGGATGCGGAGTATGCGACTCTGCGCAGCGGGCACTGGGCGTGGCAGGCATTGAGCAGTTCGGGGATTCCGGAGGTGCAGAAGAGCAGCTGGCCGCTGGATGATATGGACCGGTTTGTGCTCGCGCGTCTGGAGCAGTCGGGATTGGATCCAGTGCCATTGGCATCGCCAGCCGCACTCCTGAGGCGTGTCACTTTCGCGCTCACCGGCTTGCCGCCAACGGCGGACGAGGTTCGGGAATTCACGGCGAACCCGTCTGACGCGGCGTACGAGGCGGCGATCGAGCGACTGCTGGGGAGTTCTGCGTTTGGCGAGCACTGGGGTCGTCATTGGCTGGACGTGGCGCGTTACGGGGAATCCACGGGTTCTGCGCGAAATCTGCCATATCCTCATGCGTGGCGTTACAGGGACTACGTGATTGATTCGTTCAACCGGGACAAGCCATGGGATCGCTTTGTGCAGGAGCAGATCGCGGGTGATTTGTTGCCCGCCGCAACACCTGAAGAGCGGCGTGAGCTGTTGATTGCGACCGGTTTTCTGGCGCTGGGAGTGAAGGATGTGAACCAGCGATTCCGGGTGCGATTTGAGATGGACAACATTGACGAGCAGATTGATACGGTATCGAAGGCATTTCTGGGTTTGACCGTGAGCTGTGCAAGGTGCCACGATCACAAATTCGATCCGATTCCAGCTCGTGACTATTACGCACTGGCGGGAATTTTCCAGAGCACGGAGTTGTGTGCCGGGCTGCGGAACAAGATGGGAGGCGGCGGTCTTGAATACTACGACTCGAAGAAGCTCGTGATCCTTTCGGCGACTGGTGGGTTAACGGCTGAGCAGCAGCAGAAGATTGAGGAGTTGAAGCAGCAGGTGGAGGAGGCGAAGGCGGAGTTTGAGCGAGTTCGGGACAGTGCGGACGCTGAGAAGCCCGGTCCGAATGGCCGTCCCCTGCGGCAGCTGGCTCGGCAGAAGTGGAATCGCCTGCAGGCGGAATACACGGCGCTGACGGATCCGGCAGCGGCGGGTCAGGTGGCGCTGGGCGTGCGTGATGTGTCGCAACCGGCAGATACAGAGCTGCGGTATCGCGGCGAAGCGGAGGCATTGGGTGAAAAGATTCCGCGTGGTGTGCTGTCGGTGGTTCAGGGTCCCGCAGTTCCGGTGATTCCGGAACATTCGAGTGGACGACTGGAGCTGGCGCGGTGGCTGAGCGATCCGGCCAACCCGCTGGCATCCCGAGTCGCGGTGAATCGCGTGTGGCATCATTTGTTCGGTGCGGGGATAGTCAGGAGTGTGGACAATTTCGGCGTAACCGGCGATGTGCCTTCGCACCCTGAACTGCTCGACCACCTTGCTCAGCGATTCATCCGCAGTGGCTGGTCGCTCAAGTCGCTGATTCGTTCGATCGTGCTGTCGAGGACCTACCGTTTGAGCAGTGAGATCGGAGCTGTGCAGTTTGCGGCGGATCCGGACAATCGGTTGCTGTGGCGACATGCACCCGTGCGTCTGAGTTCAGAGCAGTTGCGTGATGCCCAGCTTGCCGGCTGCGGAACGCTCAATCGAATACCGGTGACGGGTTCGCCTGCACAGGATTTGCGAGTGATCGAACTGCGAAACAACGGACCGGAGGCGGCTGCGATTCTTGAGTCGGCGCGACTGAGTCAGCATCGCAGCATTTATCTGCCGCAGCTCAGAACTCTGACTCCACCCGTGCTTCAGGCATTTGATCCGGTGGAACAGGGCATGACCACGGGAGCTCGCGAGTTTACGACGGTTCCCGCGCAGGCGTTGTATCTGTTCAACAATGAATTTGTGCAGCGTCAGGCCCTGCATCTGGCGGAGGAACTGAGTCAGAGTGAGAGCGGGGACGGCGACCGGGTGACTCAGATCTGGCTGCGACTATTGTCGAGGTATCCTGCGGCTGAGGAGTTGCAGGGTTCGCTGGAGTTTCTGCATGAGCATCGATCGCTGGCGGAATCGCACCTGTCTGCGGAGTTTGCCGCACGATCTGCTGCCGCGGAACCTGCAGTGCTGATTGATTCGAGTGCAGCGGCGGTGGCGGCGGCACAGGCTCAGACTTCGCAACTGGTCAACCCTGACGACGTGGCGCAGGAGGAAGCGACTCGGGAGCCTGCCCCGGTGGTGGCGGGTAACGGTGAAGTGGCCGCGTGGTATGGCCTTGTGCATGCGGTCCTGATTTCTGCGGAGTTTCGTTACATCCCGTAACGGGCAGGAGCATGGTTGATTTTTTTCAGGAGCAGGTTCGATGAGTGTTTCTGAGCTGGGATTGTTGTCAAAGCGGGAATTGCTGCGTTCTGCCGGAGCCGGATTTGGCTGGCTGGCGCTGGCTGGGATGTTTGGCCGCAACGGCAGTTGCAGGGCAGCGGGAGTGCCGAACACGGCGGTGGGGAGTTCGTCGGCGGGTCCGCTGGCTCCGCGGGCAGGTCATTTTCCGGCGCGGGCAAAGCGGATTATCTTCCTGTTCATGGAAGGGGCGATGTCGCATGTGGACACGTTTGAGTACAAGCCGAAGCTGCAGCAGAGTGACGGTCAGTCGGGTCCGGGCGGCGGGAAACTGACAGCGTCGCGATTTCGGTTTGCACAGCACGGCCAAACCGGTACATGGATCTCGGAGCTCTACCCGAATTTGGCGCAGCACGTTGACAAGCTGTGTTTTCTGCGGGGGCTGCACACGGACACGCCGGCGCATCCGCAGGCAGTGATTCAGCTGCACACGGGTGCCCGAATTGCGTCACTCACTCGCCCCTCGCTTGGGGCGTGGCTGCTGTATGGTCTGGGGACCGAGAATCAGGATCTGCCGGGTTATGTGACGATCAATCCATCGCCGAATTTCGGGGGTGCGATCAACTACGGTACGGCGTTTCTGCCGGCCTTTTATCAGGGCACCAGGATAACAGATACAGGGCATCTGCCGAATCTGAAGCGTGGTCAGCAGGCGATTCTGCAGCGTCATCAGCTCGACTTTGTCCAGCGGCTCAATCAGCGTTATGCAGAGCAGCCGGACGCTCCTGCGGCGGTGGAGGGGATTATTGAATCGTCGGAACTGGCGTTCCGGATGCAGCAGCAGGTCCCGGAGCTGCTGGATCTGGCTACTGAACCACAGCACATTCAGGACGCGTACGGCATTCGTCCGGGGGCAGCGGGCAGCTTTGCGCGGCAGTGTCTGCTGGCACGAAAGCTGTGTGAAGCCGGCGTGCGTTTCGTTGAGATTCGCCACGGTGGCTGGGACCATCACAACAACCTGCACAAGGGTCTTCAGGCAGGTGCTGCAGCCACGGACCAGCCCACAGCGGCTTTGCTGGCGGACCTTGAACAGCGGGGGCTGCTTGACGACACACTCGTGTTATTCGGAAGTGAGTTTGGGCGGATGCACACGACAGACCTGCACGCAACGCTGCTGGCTCTGCTGGGGCTCGATCACGAGAACCTGACATTCAACTATGGCGGACGTGATTTTCGACTCACTGACGTCGAGGGTAACGTGGTGCGAGAGATCTTCGCCTGAGAAGTTGTGTCCAAACTATCTGGCCGCACCTCGCGAGCGGGGAGCTCTTTGGAGGGATGCTGGGGGCCAGCCCCCAGACCCCCGGAATTTATCGCTTTGGGCCATCAAATCGCTCAGACGCTCGGCTTGCTTCCCAGCAGAGCCCTGTCCTCCTGAGAGACACTTGAAGAGACTTCCCGGTCAGGCGGTTGTCGCGAGGCTTTTCGTGGCGTTGAAGATTTTTCCTGCCGTCGGCGGTCTGCTCGTGTTCGCCGAGCTTCTTCCAGCTTGCGATCACGTTCCTCATGAATCCCCTTCTGGCCATGTGAACTGTCCAGTGGTTCACAGAGTCGACGATCTGATCGTGGGTGTCGTGGGGGACCCAGCGTCGACTTAAGGAGCCCCCTTGGCTTTTTTTAGCTGCACGTGCTCTTTCAGCAGTTCGGCAATGACCTCGTTCTTCTGAAGGAGCTTCGCCTCCAGCGCTTCGACTTTCTTCTCTGCAGCAGCTTCCTGCCTGCGAACGCTGGCGGCATTCGGCTCGCGATCGAAGAGCTGAGCCGCCCTCTCGAAGAGGATCTTCTGCCAGTTGTAGAAGTTGGTCACACTCCCTGTCACGTTTCCAGACGGAGAAATCAGTCCCGATTTGCTTCCCCAGCATGTGCGGGGACTTGCCCCGGTTCGCCTGCGTCGTCGAACAGCGAACCAGGGGCACGCCCAATGGCCTTGACTTTCTGGTGGTGCGGATGCTTTGGAGGACTCGCTCTCCGTTGAAACGCCTCGAACCGATCATGCCAGGCGAGCGGTCGATGTCAATCGGCCGGTAACGCTCCTGGTGCGCTCCTGGCGTGGCGCCGGCCGGGCGGGCACGAACCGTTACCGGGGGATTGACATCCACTGCTCGCCTTGCCCGCTGTTTTGCGGTCATGTTGAGAACTTCAAGGCCATTGGGGGCACGCCCTCCGCAGAGAACTGGTGTCTTGACGTCTGGCCGAGACGAACATGAATCAGATGACATACTCCGGTTCCGGCATAAACACGCGTGCTGTTTTCGGCCGCACGAAGATCTGTTCACCGGGTCGCAGCTGGAGTTGATCGGCGCGTTCGCGGACAACGTCCACGTTGAGTTCCACTCCGTAGCCTTCGGCGAGCAGTCGGACGCGGAGGAGGGAGCCTGCCGGAGTGACCTGCAGGATCGTGGCCTGCAATGCGGTTGCTTCTGCATGGCGATCAATTTCCAGTTCGTGGGGGCGGACATACGCGGTGGCATTCCGTGGTTCGTCCTGAGTGTAGCCGGACCAGGCCATGCGAATCGGTCCGGCTTCAAGGCGTCCTGCTGTCACGCGACCGTGGAACACGTTCACATTGCCGAGAAAGTCCATCACGAAACTGGTTGCGGGATGATCGAACACCTGCTGCGGCGAACCTGTCTGCTCGATTCGCCCCTGATTCATCACCACCACCTGGTCGGCCATCTCGAAGGCTTCTTCCTGATCGTGTGTGACGAAGACCGTGGTGACATGCATTTCCTGGTGCAGGCGTCTGAGCCAGCCGCGCAATTCCTGGCGAACGCGGGCATCGAGAGCACCGAAGGGTTCGTCCAGCAGGAGCATCTGCGGGCGGACCGCAAGTGCGCGGGCAAGTGCCACCCGCTGCCGCTGGCCACCGGACAGTTCCGTGGGCAGTCGTTGTCCCAGTCCTTCCAGCCGCACCAGTCGCAGGAGTTCCTGAACCCGCTGATTCACATCGGCAGCGGCCGCCTTGCGGACGCGCAGACCAAACGCGATGTTTTCAGCAACGGTCATATGACGAAACAGCGCGTAATGCTGAAAGACAAAGCCCACACCACGTTCCCGAGCTGCCAGCTGAGTCACGTCGCGATCATCGAATAACACCTGCCCGGCATCCGCCGACTCAAGACCCGCGATGATCCGCAGCAGCGTTGTCTTGCCGGAGCCGGATGGTCCCAGCAGGGCTGTCAGGCTTCCGGCCGGAACCTGCAGATTGACTCCGGACAACGCCTGAAAATCGCCAAATCGGCGACTGACACCCGCGATTGTAATTGACATATCTCAGTGTTCCTTACCGGATGGAGTTGGTCTTCGGTTCGTCCAGTGCTCGAGCGCCCACGCTGCTGTCAATGTTGCCAGAGCCATAATCGTAAGCACAGAGGCGACCGCGTATGAACCCGGGTTGTTGTATTCCTGAAACAGCTTCTCGACCCGCAGCGGCATCGTGTCGGTCTGTCCGGAAATTCCGCCCGAGACGACCTTCACTGCTCCAAATTCGCCCATCGCCCGCGCATGGCACTGGATCACGCCGAACAACAGCCCCCAGCGAATATTCGGCAGGGTCACTCTCCAGAACAGCTGCCACGGTCCCGCCCCCAGACTCACCGCTGCCAGTTCTTCATCAGCTCCCAAAGATTCCATCAGCGGGATCAGTTCCCGAGCGACGAACGGCAACGTCACAAAGGTGGTGGCCAGAAACAGACCTGGCCACGCAAAGACCACCTGCACTCCAGCCTGTTTCAGCCATGGCCCCAGCCAGCCCTGGGAACCATAGATCAGCAGAATGCAGAGACCCGCGACCACCGGGGAGACGGCAAATGGCAGATCCAGCAGGGTTAGCAGCAGCAGTCGACCACGGAAACGGAATCGCGTCAGCGTCCATGCCGCTGCCAGTCCGAAAATCGTGTTCGCCAGAACCGCAGTCGGCGCGACAGACAGCGTCAGCAGCACGGAATGTCGCGTATCGGGATCTTCAGTCAGCTGCGACCACCATGCCCCCACACCATCTGAGAATGCCTGAACAAACACATACACGATCGGAATCACGATCAGCACGCCTGTGACCGCCATCGCCATTCCGATCAGCAGAACTCGCAGCCACAGCGGGTCCCCGTTCGCACGCAGGCCCCGACCGTTTGCCATTCCCCCGCCGCCACTAACGTGCATCTGTCTGCCTCCTGCTCTCGAGCCAGCTGATCGAACCCAGAGCCAGCAGCGAAGCCACCAGCAGCACCACGGCAATTGCGGTGGCCTCCGCAACGGAGAATTCCTCCAGCTTCTGCACGATCAGCACCGGCGCAATCTCGGTGCGGAGCGGCATGTTGCCGGAGACAAACACCACAGACCCGTATTCGCCAAGCCCCCGGGCGAAAGCCAGGGCTCCGCCCGTCACCATGGCCGGTCGCAGACTCGGCAGGAGCACTCGCCGAAAGGTTTCCAGCCTGCCCGCTCCCAGCGATGCTGCTGCTTCCTCCAGCTCAGGCTCCAGACCTGCCAGCACCGGCTGGATCGTCCGCACGACAAACGGCAGACCCAAAAATGCAAGCACCAGCACAATCGCCAGCCTCGAATAGGCTCCCTCAATCCCCAGCGGCACAAGGAACTGCCCGAGCCAGCCTGATTTCACATAGAGCCCCGAATAGACCAGACCCGCCACTGCTGTTGGCAGGGCGAGCGGCAGGTCAATCACGGCGTCCATCAGACGTCGCCCGGGAAATCGGTAACGCACGAGCACCCAGGCGAGCAGTGTGCCGAAAATCACATCCAGCACCGCCGCGATCGCAGATGCGCCAAATGTCAGTCCATATGCTGCCCGCGCACGAACTGACCAGACCGCCGAGATGAACTCAGAGGCCCCCAGAGTTCCGGCCTTCGCCACACAGGCCAACACCGGAATGATCAGCAACACACCCAGCCACGCCACAGTGATCGTCAGCCCTGCACCGAATCCCGGTAACGGGTTGCCCGGTCCAGCTCCGCGCCGCACCATTCATTTACTCCCAACAAACCCAGGTCCAATCGGCCCAAATGTGCCTCAATCGCGACGGCTGCTGCCACCGCTCCGCTGCACGCGACGCCGCTCCAGACGGTCAATCTGGACGACCGCACCGTCGTGCACCACCACCGTCACCTGACCATAACGCAGACTCCGAAGAGCATCCCGCACCTGCGTCAGCACCTCCGCCTCCTCCGGAGTCTGTTCTGTTCCCGACTCAACTCGATTACTCATCGAACTCTCTCCCCAATAACCGCCCGCTGCCACATCCCTCACTTCACATAAATCTGATCAAACTCACCGCCGTCGGCGAAGAACTTCTGCTGAGCTTCCGACCAGCCTCCGCAAACGTCCTCCACGCGGAACAAATTCAATGCCGGAAACTGCTCCCGATGCTTCTCCAGCACCGCCGCATCCGTCGGCCGGTAACGATGCTTCGCAATCAACTCCTGACCCTCGGGCGTGTAGAGAAACTTCAAATACCGCTCCGCCACCTCTCGTGTCCCACGCTCGTCCACCACCCGGTCCACCACCGCCACATGCGGCTCCGCCAGAATACTTCGCGATGGAAACACCAGCTCGAGTTCGCCACCTGACTCCTGCAATTCAAGAAATGCCTCGCTCTCCCACGTCAAATGCACGTCCCCAAGGCCCCGCTGAGCAAACGTTGTGGTTGCGCCCCGAGCGCCCGTGTCCAGCACCGGCACACGCTCGTAGAGCTTTCGCACAGATTCCCGCGCCTGCTCCTCCGTGCCACCGCTCAAAATCACGCTCCCCCACGCCGCCAGAAACGACAGACGGCCATTGCCCGAGGTTTTCGGGTTCGGTGTGATAACCTCCACGCCGTCCTTGATCAGATCGGGCCAGTCGCGAATCTGCTTCGGGTTGCCCTTCCGCACGACAAACACGATCGTCGACGTGTAGGGCAAACTGCGGTTGGGCAGGACCTGTTCCCAACCCTCCTTCAACGCTCCCGCTCGCCGCAGTTGATCCGTGTCTGACCACAGCGCCAGTGACACCACGTCCGCCTGCAGCCCATCGATCACCGCTTTGGCCTGACTGCCGGAAGCCCCATGCGACTGACGAATCTGCACCTCCCGCCCTGCTGCGGCTTCTGACTTCTGAAAGGCGCTGTTGACGTCCTTCCAGAGCTCCCGTGTGGGATCATAAGACGCATTCAGGAGGGAAACGGCGGCCGGGGTTCCGTTGCCCTGCCCTGCACCGCCGCCGCTCCCGCCACAGCCGCATACGGAGGCCATGGCGAGGAGCAGTGCGGCGGTGTTCAGGAGGAGACTCAAACGCTTCAACATATTATTCACTACCTGATTTGTGATATTTTTATTGAGAAAAAAAGGGCGGCATTCAGATGCCGTCACCATAGGTCATTTCGGGAGAGAAGACTTCTTCGCGGCGAACGATGCTTCCGGAGAAGACTTTGGCAAGGGTGGCGGAATCCATCATGCGTGAGACATAGTTGCGGATATCCAGCATGACGCGTCGGAAGCGGCAGGCGCCTTCCTGGGAGCAGGGTTCGTAGTGAGAGGTGGAAACGCAGGGGATGGGTGCGAGCACACCGTCGAAGTGCCGAACAACCTGCCCCATGGTGATTTCGGAGGGATCTTTGGCGAGTTCGAACCCGCCGATGCGACCGGGGATGCTGAGCACCCAGCCGCGGGCTTTGAGGTCGAGCATGATTTGTTCGAGGAAGCGTCGGGGAATGTCATTTTTTTCGGCGATTTCGCGGATGGAGACCGGACCGCGCCCGCGGAGTTCAACGAGTGTGAAGAGTGCGCGGAGGGCGTAGTCCGATTTCTTTGACAGTTTCATCGCAGGTTCCCGACTGCTGGCTCGTAATTAAACACCACCTCAGTCGTGATTTAGCGATCGGTGGGGATGGTGTCAATTGAAATTCCGGCAGAAACGGCGATGTGGACGTGGCATCACAAAGAAAACGCTGGAATTTGGTTTTCACCGGGGACGATGGTGATGCTGATGTCGCTGGTGACGTGTCTTTCGTACTTTGGGGGCAGATCGTTTGGTTTTGCCACGACCGCATCCCTCGAGATTGCGACTTCGTGGTGGACCAGTGTGACCTTGTAGGTGCCGGCGGGAGCGCCATCGCCTTTTTCCCACGTCCAGACTTCAAAGGTACCGTCGGCATTTGTGCGTGCGCGAGGGCGAACCGTTTCGGGCCAGTCAGAATTCACCGACAACTTCACCACCGGCAGGAGTGGTGAGAGCGATGAACAGTGAGAAACTAATGTTTTCAGTGATGAATCGCACGGACCCGTCACCCAGAGTGAATTGCGCACCACCGGTGTGAAACGCGTAGGGCGCGCCGGTGCCGTGAATGCCGATCGGCAGGCCGAGGATGGTTTGAGCCACACCGCCGGAGCCCGTGTAGGTCAGGCCGCGCAGGTTGTGTCCATTGGTGGCGTTAATAGCAATGGTTCCACCAAGCACCCCGGTGGGAGCGGACGTCTGACCGAAAATCACGATGTCACTTGCGGGCCGGGACCAGCCACCCGAGTTGAGACGGTCTGTGTTGGTGGATGCCGGATCGGTATCTGTCAGGGCATTTCCGCCGCTCAGTCTGCGACCGCGGACATACACGTATGGACGCCCGGCAGATTCGGCGATCGCCAGTGTGTTTGACAGACCGTCGGTGACGTCGCGGAACTGTGCTCCCTTCTGAGTTTGCAGGCCGGTGCTCGGGCTGATCGTGGCGTTCTTGGGGAAGAAGCCCTTCACGTAGGTGTACGGGGGATTCTCGCCAGCAAAGATGGATGCGGGATCGCGATAGAGTTCCGGCGGATTGACCCCAAGAAGCTGGGTGAAAACACCGGGGGCGATGCCGTAGATTGGCGAATAGGCCGTCGTCGATGCGATCCCGGGAATGTACTGACCACTGCTGCCCGGGGGAGCCGTGTCCAGCACACCGGCCGCCGGATCTGACGGGCATTGAAACGCGGGGATCTTCGTTTGTGACAACGGCATGTTGGATCCCTGATTCCAGTTGATCGACTTGTTCCAGGCCCTGTAAATGTTGTCCTGCTCGATGTATGGGAGCAGGTCTGTCAGCACGGACACACGACTTTGCTCGATGGATCCGGCCACATTTGAAGGCGGCCGCAGGCTGGTTGGCAGAAACCCGTATGAGCCCTCGAAGTTGTGGAATGCGAGGCCAAGCTGCTTGAGGTTGTTTTTGCACTGAGTTCTGCGAGCGGCCTCTCGCGCCTGTTGAACCGCTGGCAACAGCAGCGCAACCAGAATTGCGATAATCGCAATCACCACAAGCAGCTCGATCAACGTAAATCCAGTCCTTGCGGTCACCGTGCGGTTACCGCCCACCCTGCCTCGTCGCATCGTCGTCTCCTTTTCTCATCAGGCAGCTTTTGTCGCACAGCGGGTACAGTGCCGTTTCAGGGTGGTCGGGGACCGTCTGAGAACGCTGTTGGACCCATCCAACAACCGCGATGACAAAACAAACACTAACTGAGTCGTGTTTATATAATCACGGTTTCGTCAGTGCTGTCAAGGTCGATTCAACAAAATCCCGACTTTTTTGGTCGTGCTTTCGGTTTGATGGAATGTTTGAGTGGTGCTGTCTTTCGGATCTGACGTAAGGGATCAGTTGTCCTTAACCTCGTTTCACCATCCCAGCCTCGCCCTCCCGAGGTGCACCTGGTTTTTCAAGGCGTGTGAGAGAACTTCGAGGCCGTTGGTTTTGCCGGGGCTGGCGAGGGGGCTGGGGATTCCCGTTTCCCGATGGCACCGGTCTGTTTCGAAAAAAAACGATTGCACGGTTGCGTAAAATCGGGAATCTGGCAGACTTTGAGTCGTATGCGGCTTTTGAGCCCCTGACACCGTGCCAGCCAACCATGGCAGCCTCCCGTTTTTTGAGCGGCACCACACTCGCTCACAGGCAATCCCGCGTTTTGCGGTTGCGTCCACTGCCCTTTCCCGAAGCAGCGTTCCTCCCTCGGCAGCACCAGCAGTGTTTGACGGCATCGGTAAACGCTTCGCCCTGTGAAGCCCGGCCATGTCCCTTCCAATACAAGCCCGGATCCGTGATTCGATCACGGAATGCGTTGGCAACACTCCGCTTGTTCGCCTGCATCGGCTGGCAGCTGGCCTGCCGGTAGAGCTGATCGCGAAAGTCGAAAATCTCAATCCACTCTGGAGCGTTAAGGACCGCATTGCGCTGGCGATGATCGAGTCTGCGGAGGGTTCCGGTGAGTTGCGGCCGGGAATGACAGTGCTTGAAGCGACCAGTGGCAACACCGGCATCGGTTTGGCCTTCATCTGTGCTGCTCGGGGATATCGTCTGCGAGTGGTGATGCCGGAGACTGCCACCATCGAACGTCGGCGTCTGGTGGCTGCGTTCGGCGCTGAGGTCATACTGACACCAGCAATCGAGGGGATGACGGGGGCCATCAGTCGCGCGGAGTGCATGCTGGCGGAATCCGGAGGCACCTGTTTCATGCCGCGTCAGTTCCGCAACCCGGCAAACCCTGAAGTGCATCGGCGGACAACTGCTGAGGAAATCTGGCGGGACACGGGCGGAATGATTGACATGTTCGTCGCCGGGGTCGGCACCGGGGGCACGATTACCGGCGTGGCCGAAGTGCTGAAGCGGCGTCGTCCCGGCGTTCGTGCGGTGGCTGTCGAGCCTGCTGCCAGTCCCGTGATTTCGCAGGCTCTGGCGGGTGAACCATTGCGTCCGGGACGTCACAGCATTCAGGGTATCGGTGCCGGATTTGTCCCTGCAAATCTCAATCTGGGAATCATCGATGAAGTGATCGCGGTTGCTGACGAAGACGCAGTCGAGACCACGCGGCAGCTTGCAAAGCAGGAGGGGCTGTTCTGCGGGATCAGCTGTGGTGCTGCGGCGTGGGCTGCGCTGCAGATTGCGAATCGCCCTGAGAATGCCGGTAAACGGATCGTCGTGATGCTGCCCGATCTGGGCGAAAGATACCTCTCCACAACTCTTTTCCCGGCCTGAATCTGATGTCCGAAAACATCCTCCAGCGCAGCGTCACAACGACTGTCGCCCGCAACCTTGCCAGCACCACAAAAACCGCGCCGCAGATGATGAGCATCACGCCGCGGTTTCTGTTGAGCATGCTGCCGTGGGTTCACGTCGAAAGTGGCACCTATCGCGTTAATCGCACCCGCATCGAACTCAGCAAAGCCGAACGCATCCCGGTTGATGTGCTTGAGGGCAGCTGTTCATTCTCCCCGGAGGCGCTTCGCAGCGTGCCCCTGTTCTCCGGTCTGCCTGCCGCGATTATCGCTCGCATGGCCAACAGATTTCGCTCCGAAACCGTTTCGCTGGGAAACAAACTGATCAGCGAAGGCGAAGATGGCAATAAGTTCTTCATCATCGCTCAAGGCCAGGTGGAAGTGCTCAGCAAGGGCATCCACGGCGCCAATCTGCGACTGGCACTGCTCACCGAAGGCGAATTCTTCGGGGAATCCGACCTCGTTTCCGACAAACCCTCAGATGTCACCGTCCGCACCATCACTCCCTGCACACTGCTCACCCTGTCCCGCCGCGATCTCGATGCCGTTCTTTCAGAGAACCCGTCGCAGCGTTCAGAATTCGAACGCACAATCCGCGAACATCTCGAACTGCGTTCCACAGTCAACCGCTACGGCGAACGCAACATCGATCTGGTCTCGGGATTCGCAGAAAACGTCGAGATTCCCGAAACCTTCGTGGATTATTCCTCGAACCCCCGCGAGTACTCCCTGTCGGCCGTGCAGACCGTCGTTCGCGTCCACACCCGCGTCTCTGACCTTTACAACGGCCCGCTGAACCAACTGGAGGAACAAATCCGGCTGACGATCGAGGGCATCCGCGAACGTCAGGAATGGGAACTCATCAACAACAAGAAATTCGGCCTGATTCATTCCGTCGATCCGGCGATGCGCATCAGCACTCGCTACGGCGCTCCGACCCCCGATGACCTCGATGAACTGCTGGCCCTCGTCTGGAAAAAACCGGCATTCTTCCTCGCTCATCCAAAGGCAATCGCGGCATTTGAAAGGGAATGTACGTGGCGTGGTGTGCCACCGGTGACGACCACGCTGCTGGGAAGTCCAATTCTCTTGTGGCGGGGTGTTCCGATCATTCCGTGTGACAAGCTGGAGATGAAGAGTCGCGGCCAGTCCAGCCAGTCACCTGGAACCACCAGCATTCTGCTCCTGCGTGCGGGTGAAGCGGATCAGGGAGTTGTGGGTCTGCATCAGGCCGGGATTCCGGGCGAGATCATGCCCAGCCTTTCAGCGCGCCTGATGGGCCTCGACAGCCTCGGCGTGGCTTCTTACCTGCTGACCCTCTACTTCTCCTGCGCCGTCCTTACGGACGACGCCCTGGCAATTCTCGAAAACGTCGAAGTCGGCTATTACCACGACTACGACAATCGCTCACCCAAAGTGAAGTAGTGAGGGATTCAGTATGACTGTTGATCTTCGGAGCATTGCGGAAAAATTGTTTCAGGATGCGGCGGCTGCGGCAGTCGGGTTACCGTTGCCGGCTGTGACCGCGCCTGCCCTGTCTGCACTGTCCGGATCAGCGCCGGGGATGCCAGCAACTGGGATGCCAGTGCCAGGATTGCCCGTATTGCAGGTTCCTGGCAGGCCGGTGTCTGCAGCGGCATTTCCGGCTCCGGCTCTGCCCGCAGTGCCCCTGCCCTCCGGACTTCAGCTGCCGGGGCTGCCTCGTCCGGATTTCCATTTGGCCGAAGACCCGGTCCCGTCACTTCACCCGCACGTTCGGCAGGTTGCATTCGAGGTCCGCCGGGGCGAGCTTCAGCCGGCTCCGCTTGCGCCCTCGCCCTCAGCCTCGCCCCGGTTGATGGCGATGCCATCCGCAGCAACCTCCCCGGAAATCAACTCCGCTGTCGCCCAGTTTGTCAGTCGCCTGCGTTCACAGCAGCAGGCAGCGCCGACAGGACTGGTCTCTCCGGGGCTGGAGTCGATCGCGGCTGGTTTTCAGCGTGCTGGTCTGCACATTCCGCAGCAGGTGGCTGGAGCGAGGGTGTTTGATGTCGGGCAGATTCGGTCGGACTTTCCGATTCTGCACCAGCAGGTGCATGGGAATCCGCTGGTCTGGCTGGACAATGCCGCAACGACTCAGAAGCCCCGCTGCGTGATCGACGCGATTTCCCGCTTCTACCTGCAGGACAATTCCAACATCCACCGCGGTGCGCACACACTGGCGGCCCGCGCAACGGACGCATGGGAAAACGCGCGGCGGAGTGTGCAGCGTTTTCTGGGTGCAGAAGCACCTTCCGAGATCATCTTTCTTCGCGGCACAACTGAGGCGATCAATCTTGTGGCTCAGACCGTCGGCCGCTGCTTCCTGCGGCCCGGAGACGAAATCGTGCTGACAGTGCTGGAGCATCATGCCAATATCGTGCCCTGGCAGATGGCAGCGAAGGAAACGGGGGCGGTGATCAAAGTGGCACCGGTCAATGATCGGGGTGAGATTCTGCTGGATGCCTACGAATCACTGCTGGGACCCAAAACCAAACTCGTCGCTCTCACTCACGCGTCCAACAGCCTCGGCACAATCCTGCCCGTCGAACAGATGACGGCAGCAGCCAAACGCCACGGCGCACTCGTGCTGATTGACGGCGCCCAGACGGTTTCTCATATGCCCATCAACGTGCAG
>JBEIEK010000124.1:0-15514 GCA_040382995.1 Planctomycetaceae bacterium | reverse complement strand
CGGTGGCGCAGCCGAGGTTTACCAGACGTCCTTCGGCGAGCACGATGATGGCCTTGCCGTTGGGGTAGACGTACTTGTCGACCGGTCCGCCTTCATCCTGAGCAGTCTTGATGCGGATGCGGCGAATGCCCTTGTGGTTGTTGAGGTAGGCGATCTGGATTTCGGAGTCGAAGTGACCAATGTTGCAGACGATGGCCTGATGCTTCATCTTGTCCAGATGTTCACCGCGGATGACGTCGATGTTGCCGGTGGCCGTTACGAAGATATCGCCGATGGAGGCTGCTTCGTCCATGGTGAGCACCTGATAACCTTCCATGAGTGCCTGGAGGGCACAGATGGGGTCGATTTCCGTGACGATCACACGGGCACCCAGACCGTCCATGGCATCAGCACAACCCTTGCCGACGTCGCCGTAACCGCACACCACAACGACCTTGCCGGCCACCATGACATCGGTGGCACGCTTAATGCCGTCTGCGAGCGATTCTCGGCAGCCGTACAGGTTGTCAAACTTGCTTTTCGTGACGGAGTCATTCACGTTGATGGCGGGGAGAGCCAATTTTCCGGCGGCCAGCATCTGATGGAGGCGGTGCACACCGGTCGTGGTCTCTTCAGAAAGACCACGGATGCCCGGGAGCAGTTCGGGGAACTTGTCATGCACCATGGTGGTCAGGTCGCCACCGTCGTCAAGGATCATGTTGAGCGGCTGGCCGTCCGGGAAGACCAGAGTTTGTTCGATGCACCAGTCGAATTCTTCGTTGGTCATGCCTTTCCACGCGAAGACCGGGATGCCAACGGCGGCGATGGCGGCGGCGGCGTGGTCCTGGGTGGAGAAGATGTTGCAGCTGGACCAGGTCACCTGAGCGCCAAGTGCCTTGAGAGTTTCGATGAGCACTGCGGTCTGGATGGTCATGTGCAGACAGCCGGCGATGCGGGCACCTTTGAGCGGCTGTGAGTCGGCGTATTTTTCGCGGAGCGCCATCAGGCCGGGCATCTCGATTTCGGCGATTTCAATTTCCTTGCGGCCGAGCTCCGCGAGGGCGATGTTGGCGACCTTATAGGGCAGGGCAGACACAGTGCTCATAAACAGTCTCTTGGACGAAGGGAAGGGTGAGCGGGGCAGAGAGCTGACCGCCGGTGAAAACCGTCAGCAAACGCTGAACTTTAACGGTATTCCTGTGTGAAAGGCCAGCGAGAACAGGATGTTTGTGGAATGCAGGCAATGGGAAGCCGCCAAAGTCGACACAACCGGGCGGAAGTGGTGACTGAGCGACCGAATCGCGCCGGAGATCAGCCTTTGCCGCGGTGCTGACGCTTGCGTTCGTTTTCCCGCAGGAGCACTTTGCGGAGTCGGATGACCTGGGGGGTGACTTCGACGTATTCATCCCACTCGATGTATTCCAGAGCGGCTTCGAGGGTCATTTCGCGAGGTGGGCGAAGAAGGACGGCGTCGTCGGCGCCCGCGGAGCGGATGTTGGTGAGCTTCTTTTCGCGGATGGGATTTACAACCATGTCGTTGTCCCGGCTGTTTTCCCCGATGATCATGCCTTCATAGACATCTTCGCCGGGGTTGATGAACATATCGGCACGTTCCTGGAGCTTCCAGAGGGCGTAGGCAATGGACTTGCCGCCTTCCTGGGACACGAGCACTCCGTTGAGCCGGTGCGGGATTTCGCCTTCGACGGCGCGGTATTCGTCGAAGCGATGGTGCATGATCGCTTCGCCGCGGGTGGCATTCAGCATTCTGGTGCGGAGCCCGATCAGGCCGCGGGCCGGGATGGCGAATTCGATGTGGGTCATGCCGGCGCCGTTGGTGGACATGGTCCGAGCCTGTCCGCGCCGTGCGCCCACAAGTTCCATAACGGGGCCCAGATCAGCGCTGGGGACGTCGACTTCAAGAAGCTCCCAGGGCTCGCACTTCTGCCCGTTGATTTCACGAACGATGACTTCAGGTTTGCCAACGGAGAGTTCGTAACCTTCGCGGCGCATGGTTTCGATGAGCACTGCGAGGTGCAGAACTCCGCGGCCTGAAACCTTGAAAGCCTCCATGTCGTCGGTCTCTTCGACACGCAGGGCCACGTTGGACTGGAGCTCTCTCTGGAGCCGGTCGCGGAGATTGCGGCTGGTGACGTATTTCCCGTGCTGTCCTGCCAGCGGTGAGCTGTTGATGGTGAACTTCATCGACAGCGTGGGTTCGTCGACAGCGATGCGTTCTAGCGCGACGGGGTTGAGTGGATCGGCGATGGTGTCGCCGATCTCGGGGTCGGGGAGTCCAATGACGGCGACGATGTCACCGGCCTGGCCTTCTGGAGTGTCGCTGCGTCCGAGGTTGTCGAAGAGCTGAACCTGTTCGACTTTGGCGAGCGTTTTGGAGCCGTCCGCACGCATCAGCGCAATTTGCTGACCGGTGCGGAGCTTCCCGGCAGCGATGCGACCGGTGGCAATTCGACCCACGTAACGGGACCATTCTAGCGATGTGACCATGAGCTGCAGCGGGTCGGCCGGTCGGACGACGGGACCGGGGATTTTTTCGAGCACAAGATCGAGCAGGGGGCGGATGTCGCCACCTTTTCGAGCAGGGTCGTGGGTGGCATAGCCCTCGCGGGCGCTGGTGTAAATGTAGGGGAAATCCAGAGTGGCATCGTCGGCGCCCAGTTCGACGAGCAGGTCGAAGGTTTGCGAGAGCACTTCGTCGGGGCGACAGTCCGGGCGGTCGATCTTGTTGATCACCACCAGCAGAGCCAGCCCGCACTGGAGCGCTTTCTGGAGCACGAACCGGGTTTGGGGGCGCGGACCCTCGAAGGCATCCACGAGCAGAACGGCGCCGTCGGCCATTTTCAGCACGCGTTCGACTTCGCCACCGAAGTCGGCGTGGCCCGGAGTGTCGATGATATTGATGCGAACGCCATTCCACATCATGGCGATGTTTTTGGCAAGAATCGTAATGCCACGCTCGCGCTCAAGGTCATTCGAATCCAGCAGGCAGGTCTGTACCTGCTGGTTTTCGCGAAACATCCCACTCTGTTTGATGAGGCAGTCGACGAGGGAGGTCTTGCCGTGGTCGACGTGGGCGATGATGGCGATGTTGCGAACGTCGGTCCGCCGCTCAACACCGGAGGCGGAGGACACGGGAGAGGCCACTGACATGAAGGAGAGATCCTGGAAACGAAGCGGCTGCGGAGGCGGCCGGTGAGTCGGTGCTGGTGGCGGGAACGAGCAACGACGCTGGGAATAAAAGGCGTTCAGCGGTGCCGGCTTTCGCGGCCGCGAATTCTAACGGGATGCCGGAAGTCTGTGAGATCGTTTCAGTGAATTTCGTGAGAATTCAGTGCGACCGGCGTGCAGCAGGTCGGCCCATCGAGACGCATCAAAAAGCCTGCGCAGGCCAGAACCTGAAGGCCGCCCGAATAACAACAGAGCGGCCGCAGTGAAAATGTGAACTGAAAGACAAACGACTCTTCAGTTTTTCTGAGCCATGTGGCAGGTCTTGCAGCGCTTTGCGGCACGCACGATTTTTCCACACTTGGGGCAACGCTTGGACTTTTTGGCCAGCTTGGCTTTGGTACGAGGACGAAGAACCATTGGGGAATTCCTGAACTGGATTTCACAGAGACGCCGGGAAACCTTGGATTGTACAGGGAAATCTGTGTTCGCACAATTGCCGTTTTTCGGCGAGAAACCCTGGAAACGAAAACAGCCTGCGGGAATCCCACAGGCTGCTTAAGTCAGTTCCCGGTGCGTCCCCTCGCGGCAGCTGCCTGGCGACCTTTCAGCCGCTGGATCATCCGGTCAGGAGTGACAACCGGTAAATCCCGAAGAGCAGGAAATGAAGCCGTCGGCGGAATTGCTCTCTTCAACCCGCCGGCGACTGCCAGAGAGATCGAAAAATCGAGTCCCGCAGAATCAGCACAATCGAAATAAGTGCTCCGGATTCCACACCCCGCATCACGTCCCCCGGCAATACCTGCCGATCGCCCGCGATGATGTTACAAAAAGTTACGCTTGCATCCGATGTCCATTCCCTTCAAAATCAAGGGGGATCGTATTCGCACACCCCGATAATACCACCGAGAGTGTTGAATGACCTCCCAATGCACCGCCCCCGAAGAATTCGCTCTGTCCGACGAAATCTCCGGAATCCGGCTCAGGACCCGTGACGGCACCCTCGCCGAAATCGTCCGCCAGGGGGCGCACATGCTCCGCTGGCAACCCGCCGGCCACCGCCCCGTGCTCTGGGTCAGCAACAGCTCATGGTTTCAGGCCGGCAAACCGATTCGAGGTGGAATTCCCCTCTGCTTTCCATGGTTCGGTCCCCACCCCAGTGACAGCAGTCAGCCTGCGCACGGGCTCGTGCGGCTCCGTCCCTGGCAGTTGAAAACCGCCGAAGCATCAGCGCATGGCGACATTCTCGATTGCAGCCTGGAATGCACGGAGGGCCCGTTTCAGCTGGAATATCACGTACGGGTCGGTCGCGAACTCAAATGCTCTCTACGCGTGCACCTGCCAAAGGAAGCAACAGAAGAAGCCACCTGCGAAGCCGCCCTGCACACCTATCTGGCAGTCTCAGATATTCGCAGGGTGCAGGTGCTGGGGCTGGAATCCGTGCCCTTCATTAATAAAGTCCCGGGGCAGGCGGACGGAAATCCGGCGGGGAAGGCGATCGAATTCACCGGTGAAACCGATCGCATCTACCAGAGCTCTGATCACTCCGTGAGTGTGGTTGATCCGGGCTGGCGGCGCGTGATCACGATCAGCAAATCCGGCTCGATGTCCACCGTGGTCTGGAATCCATGGATCGACAAAAGTCGTCGCATGCCTGATTTCGGTGACGATGAATGGACGGGAATGCTATGTGTCGAAACTGCAGCCGTGGGAAGCTGCCGCCTGTCACTCAGCCCCGGTGATTCACACACCCTGCAGGCCATCATCGCTGTGCGTCACAGCTGAATCGCCATCGCCCGGCTCCTGCACATCCAGCTCCACATCCAGAATTCTCAAACAATCGCCATCAAGCAGCCGAACCCGGCCGGACCTGCACTCCGGGCAGAGGAAGCGAAAGTTGATCACGGGAAATCGATGGCCACAGGATTCACAGTGGGCCGGCATGCCGGGGTTTTCAAGAATCAGTGCTGCGAACTGGCAGGCCGTCCAGCCGGACCTGAGTCGTTCAAAGGCGTCTTGCAGCTGCGCTGGCTCGACGCCACTGAGCGGTCCGCAGGACACGCGCACACTGACGACGGTTCGTGCTTTGTGCAGCTGGCAGAGTTCGGCAGTACGCTGCAGGAGGCTGCGTGCGAGTGATTCTTCGTGCATGCGATGGATCAGTGGGGCGTATTGAGCAGCTTGATTTCTTCCAGCAGCGAACTGCGCACGGCCTCGATCTTTTCCGGGGATTCAAGTTTTCTGCCGTGTTCGTCCAGCACGTAGAATACGTCCACCACCTGATCCACGCTGGTGTCGATCCGGGCCAGATGGACTGTAAGCCCCTGATTGTGCAGGGCGCTGGCGAGGGTGTAGAGCAGTCCCTGGGTGTCGGTGGCGAAGACATCGATCACCGTGTATCGCTGCGAACAGTCGTTGTCGATGGCAACCTTCGGATCCTGCCGAATGATGACCCCGCGGCTCCTGGGAAGCCGCAGAATACCGCTGCGGCGAAAGGCGGTGTCCGGATGGCGTTTTGCCAGCAGCACATCCGCGATGACACCCACCGCATCCTCAATTCGTGATTCCGGCACAAGCCCGGTGAAGTCCTTGTCCGCACCACGGAAAGACGCAATGACGAAGCCCTGAGTCGAGGTGCAGACGAAGGCTTCGCGGATGTCCATACCCATCCCCGAAAGGATTCCGGCGATCTTATGAAAGCTCCCTGAAGCACAGCGTTCGGTGGCGAAAGCGCGGTACGTGACCATCTCAGTCTCCGGCTCAAACTCACCCTCAATATGCACCTTCAGTTCCGACAGCTGCTGGATGACAGTCAGATCTCGAGCGATCCGGGAAGGCTGTTGATTCATCAGGTACATGGCCGGGAGCGAATCGAGCTGCTGGTCGGCCCACGTGGCCCATTCCTCAGCCGATGTCGCCGATTGATCACCAGCCGGCTGAAAGGACTGTCTGGCTGCAAGCCGGATGCGCTGGATGCGTTCACGTTCCAGATGGTTGTAGGGGCGTCCGCTGAGAATCAGATTGGCGCGATCGTAAAGGGCGGCAAGCAGTTCACCCTTCCAGTCGGTCCAGACGTCCGGGCCCACGGCACGAATATCGGCGACAGTCAGGCAGTACAGCATCCGGAGCAATTCAGGTGCCCCAATCAGACGTGCAAAGTCCATGAGCATTCCGCGGTCGGAAATGTCGCGGCGGAACGCCAGATCCGGCATGATCAGATGGTGCCGCACAAGGAACATCAGCATGCTCTTCTTGTTGGCGGCCAGCTGAAGGCGTTCAGCAACCTGCTCTGCAAGAGTCTCGCCGATGATGCTGTGATCTCCCGCTCGACCCTTTGCGGAATCATGCAGAATCAGTGCCAGGTGCAGCGTAGCGCGGTGACGAATTTCCTTGTAGGCCGAACCTACGGGGGATGTGTCGCTGGCGAGCCTCGCGACTTCATCCAGCGTTTTCAGAGTGTGCTCGTCCACTGTGAAGCTGTGGTACTGGTTGAACTGCATCAGATTGCGGATTTCGCGGAAGGGTGGCACAAGCCAATCCAGCACTCCGGTTTCCGCCATCGCCCGGATGGTCCCCGACAGCCCAGCCACATTCCGCAGAATCTCGCGGAACTGCTCTGTCATTTCGAAGCTGAGTTCTTCAGGGAGTCGAGGTGCCAGCTGGCTGATGCGGCGACGGAGTTCAGGGGCCAGTCTCGCATTGTTTTCAGCCGCCGATACGAAGATCTGCAGAACCTCGTCCGGCTGCTGAAGCTCAGCCAGCCGCGTCACAGGCAGCTGCAGCACTCCATCGACAATCAGATAGCCCTGGGGGGTGCGAGTTGGCATCAGCAGGTTGCGCAGGCGCGTCAGCAGCGGCAGCCGCCGCGGCACGTCAGCAACTCGTCGCGCAATCGCAGCCACCCGCGATGTGTGCCCGAAATACTGCTGCATGAAAACTTCCACCGGCCGCGAGGGATCTGAACCGGAGATTCCGCGATCACCCGAAATCTTCAGTTGAAGCTCCCGCGTCAGCACGTCCTGTCGCAGGTTCTGCATGAAATGCAGGTCCATGCGGAGCGACGTGAGAAATTCATCGGCCAGCAACAGCTCCTCAAGTTCCGCCGCACTGATGTCGCCCGCTCCCTGCAGCACATGGGGTTCCGGATTGCCGTGCCGCACAAAGGCAATCCACCTGAGCAGCTGAATGTCACGGAGCCCCCCCGGGGAACGTTTGACGTCCGGCTCCAGCTGATTCACGGAATTGCCCCGCGCCAGCCACTCCTCCTGACGAGCGGCCACGACTTTCAGGATCCAGTCCAGCCCCTGCCGGTCGTAAACCTGACTGCGGACCTGACGCATTGTCGACTCCGCCAGCAGCGGGTTGCCCAACAGCACGCGGGTTTCGCAGATGGATGTCGCAAACGGCACGTCCTTTAACGCAAAGTCAATCACGTCGTCCCGCGTGCGCACGGAACTTCCCAGTTGCAGAGTGGCGTCCCAGCAGTCGCGGACCGCCGCCGCCATCAGCGGGCTCACAGCGTCAAACAGACGCGAATCGATAATCACCAGCAGGTCCACATCTGACCACGGCGCCGGACGACGACGAGCGTTGCCACCAACTGCCAGCAGTGCGAAGGCATCCACCAACTCAGGCTGTGCGTCCCTTGTCGCCCCACCCCACACCCGCCGCAGGAAGTTATCAAGCAAATCAGAGAATGCCTGCGAACAGACAATACCCGATTCACCCGTCACCCGACGCGCGCGAATCTGTTGACGCATGCCTGCTACCGCCGCTTTGTTCTGCTGCAGACGCTGTTGAAAATCCCGGGGGTAGTCAGGCTGATTCGACACTCGCGTGAAACTCCTTTGGGGCTGGTCTTTGCAAAACCGCCGCAGTCGAGAAACGCGGCCTTTTGCCGCACGGGACGCGGCACTGCCACCGGAAAGTGTAGCACGTGGCGGGCGAAGGCGATATCAGAATTTGCTGCCACCTTCCCAGCCTTGTATTCCGCCGATCGCCCGTGAAAATACACGGCAACAGTCCCGCTCAAACAGTCCCGCTCACAGCCTTCCCTTCTCAGGCAATCACCCGTCATGGCCTCCGAACCCACCGATCCACTGCACTTCGAAACTCGCTGCGTCCACGGCGGCGTCCACAAGGATCAACAATACAACAGCGTCACCACGCCAATCTATCCCACCTCCACCTTCTACTGGAACTCGCTCGAAAGCCACTCCGGGTACGACTACACCCGCTCCAGCAACCCCACCCGCAAGGCCCTCGAAGAAAACATCGCCGCACTCGAAGGCGGTGCTGGCTGTGTTGCCACATCCACCGGCATGTCCGCCATCCACTGCGCCATGGCCCTCTTTTCGCCCGGGGATCACGTGATCGCCCCAGCAGACCTCTACGGTGGTACGTTTCGGCTGTTCGAGCGATTTCTGAAGGAAAAGGGACTGCAGTTCACCTTTGTCGATATGACCCACATCGACCGCGTCGCCGCCGCATTCCAGCCCCACACCAAAGCCGTCTGGATCGAGACACCCAGCAACCCACTGCTCAAAGTGATCGACATCGCCGCCGTCACCGCTCTCGCCCGCAGCCACCACGCCACCTCGATCTGCGACAACACATTTCTCTCCCCCTACCTCCAGAGACCGCTGGAATTCGGCGTCGATATCGTCGTTCACTCCACCACCAAATACATCAACGGACACTCCGATGTCGTCGGTGGCTGCGTCGTATCCGCCTCCGGCGAAACCGCCAAACGCATCGCCTGGATCTGCAATGCTCTCGGACTCGCCTGCTCACCCTTTGATGCCTGGCTCGTCCTCCGCGGCGTCAAAACACTCGGCTGCCGCATGGATGCCCAACAGGCCTCCGCTCTCCGCATCGCCCGCTTCCTCGAACAGCACCCGCTCGTCGAACGCGTCTACTATCCCGGCCTCGAATCCCACCCCCAGCATCAGCTCGCCCGCCAGCAACAGAAAGGCTTCGGAGCAATGCTGGCCTTCGACGTCCGCGACGGCCGACCCGTCGCCGAACGCGTCTGCATGAATTCCAAACTCTTCGACGTCGCCGAATCCCTCGGTGGAATCGAAAGCCTGATCTCCTTCCCAACCACCATGAGCCACGCTTCCATGACCCCCGAAGCCCGCGCAGCAGCGGGAATCACCGAAAAAACCGTCCGCATCTCCGTCGGACTGGAACATCCAGAAGACCTCATCAACGACCTCGCTCAGGCACTCGCCAGCTAACCCCGCCCTCAAAATTCGCACAACCGTCATTTTCAGCAGGCTTAACCCGAGCCACCGGATTTCCGCCACTATCGCATCTTGACGAGCAATATTCGTCTCCGTATCAAACTGGGTGCAATTCAGTTTGCGACATTCCCCTTCCTGTCGCAGGAGACCCCACAAATGCTGCTTGTTAAAAAATTCGTAGGTGCTGTTTTCACTTTTCTCGCCACCTTCCTGCTGGTCGTCGGAGTCGGACGCGCGCAGTCTGCCGGGACCGCCTCGCAACTGCCCATCACCCTCGGGCTGGCGCTCGTCTTCGGTGGCGCTGGGCTCTGGCTGCTGCTCTCCAAACCCAAATCCCAGGCATCCCCACGCTGACTCAATCGCGTCGACTTTCCGCAACGCCGTCCTGCCGAGATAACAAAGCGGCGGCGAAATCGTGGCTCCGGGATGTTTGTCCTCGCGTCTTCTGGTTTCGCTCATAGTAGCCGATGTCAATCGGCCGGTGCGGCCTCGGTCAACTCCTCGTGCGACGCTGGCCGTCCGATCGCGCACCGTTACCGGGGGATTGACATCCACTGCACGCCTTTACCGCTTTTTTGCGGTGATGCAGACAACTTCACGGCCATCGGGCGTTGGCCCAATAGCCTTGAAGTTCTCCCAATCCCGGCGAAAAGCAGCCTGAATCCCCCCTCTCCCCAGTCTGGGGAGAAGAGAGCCAGATGCCGCCTCCGCCAGAAAGTCATCGCCATCGATCGCGCCACGGTGGAATGTTTCAAGCCGGAAACTCAAGCTGCGACATCAGGCGTCCTTACCCCCAGTGCCCCATCACAACGGCGGCTCTGACGCCAGCGACAGAGACTTCACATACAGCACCCGCCCGGTCTCTGGTACCTCGGGATCGAATTTCAGCCGGAACTCGTCTGGTAAGGCAGCCTCCACCACCAGCATCACTGCTCCCGGGCCAACCTGCAGCCTGCCCGGCACAAGTCCCCGCGCTGCCATCGCCCGTCGGATCAGCAGCCTGCTTCTCTGCCGCTCTTCCGTCGTCCACGGGCCCAGTTCCGGATCAGGCGCTACGCCTGACGTCCACCATCCAACAGCCGGTACCGAGTCCTTCCAGAGCAGATCGCTTAGAAGAATCCGCGAATTCCCCTTCAATGTCGCCTTTCCCTGCTGCTCATTCAACGTCATTTCGTATGCCGTTTTTCCCACGATCGCCAGACACAATGTGTCCTCGGCAAACGGAAAATCCGGCCCAAGGCCCAGCTCCAGCGTGGCCAGTGTGCTGCCCTGCAACTGCTGACGATCAATTCGCACACGCCAGTCCGCAAGCTCCAGTCGCCGCGCCAGTGTCACTGTCTCTGTGCTGTAGGGGGCCAGCCGAGCTGTCATGGTGGCTGTATTGCCCGACTGGATGACGCTGTCAGACCGGTCCAAACGAGTCCCACAGGACAATAACGCCTGATGATTCTGATCACTCAGCTGATACGTGCCACCATCCGTCGCAAACAACTGTGTGAACTGCAGACAGTTCCAGTGCCGCTGATCTTCCGCTGAAGCCACCATGAGCGTCTGCAGGGATTCCGTTTCACCATAGCCGCGACGCCCCAGCCACAGAAACAGCAGACTGAAGACGGCCGACAGCCCCAGCACCGCTGAAATGGTCTTCAATGGGCTGAAGCGAGTTGCATTCGAGAGGCGCCAGATGCCAGGGTACAAGGCAAAGATGTACACGAATGACAGCAGTGCGATCAGCGCCCACGCATGCTGCGGCTCCACAACTTCGCGCATCAGCGCAAACAGGTCATCATCATTGAGCAGATTCAGGGTGCTGAAACCCATCCCCATCGATGCCGCATCTCGCATCTGCAGGTCTTCGTCTGCGTCCGGCTTGAGTGATTCTCGGACCACCGCATTCACCCGCTCCTCAGACAACTCCTGTCGCTGAATGTCTTCACGGTATACAGTTCCCGAATCGACGGAGAATTCCGGGAGCGGTTCATTGAGCACTGCGAGCGGTCCCTGAAAGACCAGCTCGCGACGGTTGTCATCCAGCAGCAGGTGCAGATGGCCACCGCGACGAAGCCACGCAAGGAACGCCTGCTGACGTGGCTCCTCCCAGTCCGGCACGTGGTCCAGAAACACCGCGTGCAGACCACCAGTGGCAGTGGAGTAGGGCGGGAAAATCTCTGCCGGCATGTGCCGGACCGTCGTTGGCTGACGATCCTGTTTTCGCGGCGGATCCAGAAATACGGCCGGAAGATTTTGTTCCGAGGATTTCGTCGCGTTCGCCTGTCCACCCGCCTGACCACCCGCCTGCTGAATTCGATACCACGCCGGATCCACGGCCAGCCGCGGTGGATCCAGCGACTGCAGTTCAAAACGGCCGGCCTCCGTCTGCAGCTCAACCGTCCAGCTGTCAGTGACGTCCGTGACATACGGATAAAACTGCACCCAGCGACGCGACTGTCCGCCCAGATACACAGGCTGCTGCTGGGCCCCGTGCCCCTCGCGGGAAAAACCAGCCGAAAGCCGGATGGAAACCGTACCCTCGATCACATCGCCGGAGAGATTGTCCAGCAGCAGCGAAAGCGGCTGAAAATAACCCGCGGAAACACGGCCGTCGAAGCCCCAGATAACGTCCACAATCCTCACCTGAGCTGTCTTGCCGGACAGCGCATCCTGACCGCAGAGTTCACCTGATAAGACCACCAGCAGCGGCAACAGCAGCCACGTAACACCCATGGGCGCGGTGATTCGTCGAATTGCCAATGGTCCAGGCATCTCAGGCGACTCCCTGCGACTGCAGAACAGATTCGTCCACGCGTCCCAGTAATCGCGCACTGCGACGACAGGTATGACGACGCAGCAGCCTGTAGAACCCCCATTGCATTCCAGTCACCAGGATCAGCAGCAGCAAAGACTCTGACGCTGTGTAACGTGACCTGAGCACGTACAGGCCAACCGAAGTCCTCCGCGTGTTCCAGACTTCGGTGCTGGTTCGCATGAGTATCTGTGTGGCAATGATGGAACCGTCAGGGCGGCAGGCAAGCAGCAACGCCTGACCAGGTACGTCTGCTGCAACGCTCCAGACATTGCCCATCAGTGGGTCACCGCGTTGAAAGAGCCCGTCGTTGAAGAAATCATCCATATCCTGATACCGGGCCCCGGAATCCGTAAAATGCGCAAATAAACTAATCCCCACCGGCAGCACGATTGCGGAAGCGGCAAACCAGAGTCCGAGCGCGACAAGTGTGATCAGAAACGAACGGGCCTGAGTCGACGCGCGGGCACCAAGCCGCAGCGCAAACCACGCAATCAGCTGCATCAACACCCATGTGGATAACAGGCTCAGAACAAAATACGCGGCCAGCCAGCTCACCTGATCAACCATCATCTGCCGCGAATACAGCGACAAGTTACCCTGCCTCAGAATTCTGGAAAAGTGCACCGTCAGGATCGGGATGCTCAGCATCACCAGCATCCGCCGCATGCCGCTGATCTTTTGTCTGAGTACCTCAGCGTTGGTAATGGGGGTGGAGAGCAGTGCGTCCAGAGTTTCACGGGTGCGTTCCGAAGAGATCAGCGTGGCCGCCTTCACAACGATCACCATCGCAGTGATGATCCAGAGCAGCCAAAGGAGCGGCAGCACACCATCGATCGAATTGCTGGTGTATGCCAGCACGCACACAAACAGCACCGGAAACTGCAGCACCAGCAGCAGCCGCAGCAGATAGTGCGGCTTACCCAGCGATTTCTTGGACCGTTCACGCCATGCCACCGGATCGCAGTCCGGCAGTGTCGAACGTTCCTGCAGCACCATTCGCCCGCCTGTCGTCCACTGGTTGACGTCCCGGAAGAACGAGTCCAGGGCGCGGAAGACTTTGAGCAGGATTGAGGAGCGGCTGACTTCGGCGCGAGTGACCAGGAAGCGTCTGGCGAGCAGTATGAGCACTGCCGATGCCAGGGCGGCCGGCCACACTGCCCAGAACAAGTGGCTCAGGCCCTCGACGGCGTTCATCCCACCCGCACCACCAAACCCCGCGAACACCGGCTGATTGCTCAGCCGGTCGATCAGCTCCTGCCAGATCGGGAACGGCAGAGGCAGCCGCAGACGCACGACAGTTGTCAGCGTGTACAGTACTCCGGTCAGCACGTAGGAAGCAATGAAGGCTCCGACCGTCGTGGAATACCACGCGCTGCAGACAAGTCCGATGGATGCATAAAGCACACATTCCCAGATGAGAAACCAAAGTGTTGCCAGAAGCAGCCGGTGATCAATGCCACCCAGCGTGTAGACCCAGGCCAGAACCGGAAACGTCAGAATGATAAAGGTGAGCATCGGCAGGATTCGGCTGCCAAGCTTCTCAAGGACAATCGTGAGCGGACTCAGACGCGTTACGAAGAGCGTTCCCAGAGTGTTCCGCTCCTTTTCGATCGTAATCGAACCGCAGATCAGAGACGGCATCAGCAGCTGGACGGCGTAGAACAACAGCAGAGCCATGTGGGGGAAGATTTCTGCGCCAATTCCCAGCGCCTGCAGCGGAAAATCAATCGGTGCTGACATCATGCCGATAACGCTGTAAAGCACCCTCACGACCGACCACGACGCAAGGCCGATCAACAGCAGCCCGGCCAGAGACCGCAGCACCCACGTGCGGCGACGGGCTGCCAGCTCTGTGAGCTCTCGGCGGAGCAGCGGGAGCTCTGGAAACAGCCGCAGACTCATGTGGTCTTGCCTTCCGTCAACTTCATGAAGGCCGTCTCCATGTCCATCGCTTCAGGCTGAAACATCGTCAGACGCGCTTTGACATCCACAAGCGACTGATGCAGATCGGCGATCGTCAGCTGATCTTCATGGAGCCTGATCGCCCAGCGGTCAACCTGCTGCTCAACCGACTCCACACCCGGAATCCGCTGCACCCGCTGGAAAAGCTCAGGATTCGCGTTCTCAACTCGCACATGCACCACTCGCATTACCTGCAGGCGACGATAAATATCATCCAGCGATCCCTGAGCCACCAGCTGACCAAGTTCGATGATGCCGATTCGAGTACACAGCTGGCTGAGCTCGGACAGGATGTGACTGCTGATGAGGATTGTCTTGCCAAGTTCCCGGAGCGCTTTCAGCAGCTCACGCATTTCAATCCGCGCACGCGGATCCAGACCGCTGGAGGGTTCGTCAAGCAGCAGCACTTTGGGGTCGTGCAGCAACACGCGAGCCAGCGCCAGACGCTGCTTCATCCCTCGCGAAAGGCTGTCCACCTGTGAATGTGCCTTGTGCGTCATTTCTGTGAGCGTCAGCACGTCGTCGATCGTTGACTTACGCTTTTCGGTCGGGATCCGATATGCCGCCGCAAAGAAGTGCAGATACTCCAGCGACGTCAGGTCCTCGTACACGCCAAAAAAGTCCGGGACAAATCCCATCACGTCACGAACCTTCTGTGCCTGGCGAAGCACGTCCAGTCCGCAGATCAGGGCCTGCCCCTGAAACTTTGGCTGGAGCGTCGCCAGCACTCGGAACGTCGACGATTTGCCGGCACCGTTCGGACCAATAAACCCAAACACCTCGCCGTGCGGAATGTCCAGCGATATCCCCTTCACAGCCTCAAAACGGCCATAAGTCACGCGCAGATTCCGCAGCGAGATCGCCATCTCCCGAGGATTGATCGCTGCCACGGCTGAATCGCTGTTCGTTTCTGACGGCTGGCTCACAAACTGCTTCCTGTTCTTCTTTGCGCAAACGACTACACACAGCCCCGCAAACTCAAGTCAACGCTGATACCTGCGGCGAAAAACTTCGACGTCCTGATATGGCTCCTGACCAGATCGACGAGCCACCAGCAGCACCCACTCGCTCTCGTCAGATCCGTCCGACATCACCAGATCCTCCAAAGTCCCCGATCCGTCTGGCGAAATCCCGCTGAACAGCTGGAAAAAGCCAGATCGCTCACTGGCGTCCGCTCGGGGACGCTGCGTCGGCAAAGTCTGCAGTACCTGGTGCAGCCTCGTCTCCTCGTCCATCAGCCTCGGATTGTTGTACGGGTACTGGTCGCTGGAAAAATTTACCATCGTCGGCATCCCGTGCAGCCCATACACCTTTCCGGAATTGAATGCCGCCGCGTAAT
>JBEIEK010000123.1:0-15515 GCA_040382995.1 Planctomycetaceae bacterium | reverse complement strand
GTCGATTGCAGCTGAGACATTCCCAGGTGATCTGGCGACGATCCGGGAACTCGAAGGAGACCACGTGAGTGTCTGCGGTTTCCTGGTCGTCCTGAAATGCATAGCGACCGCCGGAGGAGACGACTCGGGTCGGGTAGTCGACGCCCAGTCCCCAGCGGGAGAGGTCGATGGAATGAATGCCGTTGTTGCCGAGTTCTCCGTTGCCAAAGTGCCAGACCCAATGCCAGTTGTAGTGCAGTCGATTGGAGGTGAATGGGGCGTCGGGAGCGGGCCCCTGCCAGAGTTCGTAGTCAATGTGTGGAGGGATGGGGGCGGGCGTGCCTTTGCCAATGGTGCCGCGAGTGGCTGCGTACCAGCTGCGACTGTAGTACACCCTGCCGATCGCACCTGTGTGCAGCAGCTGCATCGCTTCGCGAATGGCGGGACTGCTGCGACGCTGGTTCCCCATCTGCACGCAGCGTTTGTGCTTGCGGGCAGCTTCGACGAGCAGTTCACCTTCGCGTGGATTGTGACTGCAGGGCTTTTCGACGTAGCAGTGCTTGCCGGCGGCACAGGCGAGGATTCCAGCAGGAGCGTGCCAGTGATTGGGGGCAGCGCACAGCAGCGCGTCGACGCCGGGATCATCGAGGATTTTTCGGAAGTCAGTGACAGCCTGAACGGGCTTCTGCAGCTTCATGGACATCGATTCCTGAAGCGCCTTCACGCGATTGCTGTCGACATCGCACACATACCGCAGTTCCACACCGGGCAGGCTGCCGAAGACGGACGCCAGAGCGGCACCACGGCTGGCCCCCATCACACCGACCACAATCGGACGCTCATCAACGGATGAATTTGCTGCGGCCTGCGATTCCCCGGGAAAAACCGACGCTGCAATTGCGGCAACCGCGGAACTTTCAAGGAAGTTTCGGCGCCCGGCGGAATAGCTTGATGGTGTCTGGTGCATGTCAGCACTCCCTGAATTGATTGTACCTGCTCGGTGAACAATGACCGCACGGACAGATGCTATCGAATTGGCCTGGGGGGTGCCACCGAGATGGTCTCATGTGCCTGTGAATTGTTCGTGGCTGCGTCCGGAATCGCAAGTCGCGCGCTCCCGATGGCCGTCAGGTTTTCGCCATTTCCAGGGTCGTCATCTTCCCTTCCGCGGCGCTCACTTGTTTCCTCATCGCCCTCCGCAGAGAATCCCGGTCCGACCAACACCCTCCACTTCTTTCCGCTGTCCCCAAAGGTCCTCCATGACGACGCCTTCGGTCATTCTCAGCGCATTTGCTGACGAAGCGGCCAACCGCCGCACCGCACTCGAGCAGATGACGGCACTCGCGGCCATCGGTCTGCGTTATTACAGCCCGCGGTTCATTGACGTGACGGGTGAGGGCCGTGTCGAGCATGTCACGGAACTTTCCGACGAAAAACTGCAGCAGCTTGGGCGGTTGCATGCAGAATACGGAATTCGAGTCACCAGCATTGGTTCGCGGATTGGCAAGGTGAAGCTGCTGGACGTCAACGATGGCTCCCACAACAAGTACGTGCCCTTCCCGGAATACCTTGCCACCGAAGTCGCGCGAACCATTCGCTGTGCGGTGGCCCTTGAAACGCGACTCATCCGCGGCTTTTCCTTTTACCATCCCCGCGGGACGCGTCCCGAACAATACCTCGATCAGGCTGCCGACCTGATTCGCAGCATTGCTCAGGTCTGCGCCGAACAGGGTTTGGTTTACGGCGTGGAGATCGAGCCCAACCTGATTGGTGAAACCGGCCCGCTGCTTGCCGAGCTGGCTCGTCGCGTGGATCACCCCGCCATGGTGCTGATCTTCGACGCCGGCAACGTGGCGGCTCAGAACAAAAACGCTCTGCAGGTCTTTTCCGAATACCAGGCCGTGCTCCCGTGGCTGGGCTGGATGCATGTGAAGGACTACCACATCGACCCATCCCTCGTCTGGGAGGGGGCTGTCGACGAAGAGCGGCTGAAGAATTTTGTTCCCTGCAACGTGGGTGATTCCGGACACGAACTGATTTTCCGGGATCTCCGTGAACAGCTCCCGGCCCTTCAACAGCGGCTGCAGCAGCTGGGGCTTCCGGGCTTTTTCCTTGAGACCGAACCCCATCTGAAGGGTGGCGGACAATTCGGTGGCTTCAGTGGTCCCGACGGCATGGGCGTCGCCGTACGGGCCCTGTGCTCATCTCTGGACTATGCCGGTATCGGCTACGAACTACGAACGTTCCGTGACATCCGCCAGCTGCGGGGATTCTGAAAGCAAAGCCACCAGCATGACATTTCAATTCAAGAGTTCGCAGGGTTATCTTGTCTGTCCCAGGACCCGTGCGGAACTGGTCGAGGACGGGGATTCGCTGGTCAGCACCAGCCCTTCAGCCCGTCTGCGTTATCCGGTCGTGGATGACATTCCAAGGCTGCTGGTGGACGAAGCGACTGAACTCTCTTTGACTGACTGGCAGCAGATCATGGAACGCAGCGGTCGCTCCCGTGAAACCGGCCTGCCACTCTGACACCTGTCTTTTCGCGCCGCAATTGACTCAGACTCATATTCATAATCGACTGGCCTCAACAGGAATTCCCATGACCGACATACATGACCTGACGCGTCGCCTTCAGAAACCTGCCGACTCGAAAATCGTGCTTTATGTGGCGGATGGTCTTGGCGGACTGCCGCTGCAACCGGGTGGCAGGACCGAACTGGAAACGGCCAACACCCCCAACCTCGATGCGCTGGCGCAGCGTGGTGTGCTCGGCATGAGCATTCCGGTGCTGCCCGGGATCGCCCCCGGCAGTGGCCCGGGCCACCTGGGGCTGTTCGGCTATGACCCGCTGAAGTACGACATTGGTCGTGGAGTGCTTGAGGCGCTGGGCATTGACTTTGCGCTCACCGATCGCGATGTGGCGGTGCGGGGAAACTTTGTCACGGTTGACAGCACCGGCAATATCAGCGACCGCCGTGCGGGACGCGTGTCTTCTGACATCGCCAAAAAGCTTTGCGAAAAACTGGACACCATCCGCATTCCGGGTGTGGAGGTTTTTGTGCGGCATGTCAAGGAATATCGGCTGGTAATCGTCATCCGCGGCGATGGACTGGGTGGCAACGTTAACGACACCGACCCGCAACGGACCGGAGTCCCGCCGCTGCAGCCTCAGGGAGCCGATCCGGCGTCCCAGAAAACCGCTGCGATCCTTGCGGAATTCATGCGGCAGGCCGCAGAGATCCTGAAGCACGATCAGCCCGCAAACCTGCTGACCATGCGTGGTATCGCGAAGATGCCGCCAATCCCCCGTTTTCAGGACGTCTACGGCACTCGCGCCGCTGCGATCGCCGTCTACCCCATGTATCGCGGTCTGGCCAGACTCGTCGATATGGATATTCTGGATGCCGGCCAAACGCTCGATGATCAGCTCGCCTGTCTCGAAGCCAACTGGTCCAAATACGACTTCTTCTTCATCCATTTCAAATACACCGACTCCACTGGTGAAGACGGTAACTTTGACGCCAAGGTGCGTCGCACAGAAGAGTTCGATGCGGGCATCCCCCGGATCAACGCACTCAAACCGGACGTGCTGATTATCACCGGCGACCACAGCACTCCTTCCAAAATGAAGTCTCACAGCGGACATGCCGTTCCCACGATGCTGGTTGCCGAGAATTGCCGCTTTGACGGGTCCCGCCAGTTCGGCGAATCGGCCTGTCGGGTCGGAGAACTGGGACAATTCGAAGCGAAGTACCTGATGCTGCAGGCGCTCGCACACGCAGGGCGTCTCGAGAAATACGGAGCCTGAGTGGGTGAGGCATGATCATCGGCATTGGCACCGATATCGTTGAAATCGACCGCATCCGTTCCATGCTGGAGCGGCACGGCGCGCACTTCAGCCAGCGCTGCTTCACTCCGGCAGAACTGGAATGGGCCGACCGGCAGCGGGATTCGGCGGTGCGCATAGCCGGTCGCTGGGCGGCCAAGGAAGCTGTCGTCAAGGCACTCGGCACGGGCTTCATTGAAGGCATGACCTTCCACGACATCGAAATCCTGCCGCTCCACACAGGACAGCCCACCGTGAAACTCACCGGCCGTGCTGCCGAAATTGCCAGCCAACTTGGTATTCTTAAGGTGCATATCACCATCTCTCACGCCCGCAACTACGCCACTGCAACTGCCATCGGTGTTGATTCCGGCGGCTGATGCGGCAGCAGCGTTTGTTCCCGTCCCTGACCCAGCCTGCCGGAGCACGTTCAGATGATCAAACTCCCGGAAGTTCTCACCACCACTCTGCTCTGCTGGTGCGTCGTCGCCACCTTCTGCGTGGGCACAGCCGCAGCGCAGGATGCAGAATTCCGACCGCTCTGGCCCGACGGAGCACCGGGAGCCCAGGGAACTGCCGATGCCGATCGGCCTGGACTCTGGATCTACCCTGCGTCCGCGACCAGTCCGAACGGTGAAAAGCCCAGTGGCACTGCCGTGGTGATTTGTCCGGGAGGAGGCTACGGCATCCACGCTGTTGACCACGAAGGCACGCAGCCAGCGCGGTTCTTCAACCGGCTGGGGATCACCGCCTTCGTGCTCCGCTATCGGCTCGCCCCCTATCGCCACCCAATCCCGCTCAACGATGCACTCCGCGCGATCCGTTTTGTCCGTGCCCACGCGGAGGAATTTCGCATCGACCCTGAGCGAGTGGGCATCATGGGCTTTTCGGCGGGAGGGCATCTCGCCAGCACTGCTCTGACACTGTTCAATACCGGCGACGCTGCCGCTGCTGATCCCGTGGAGCGGCAGAGTTCGCGACCCAGCTTCGGCATTCTGGGTTACCCCGTCATCAGCTTCTCGGCTGATTTCGCGCATCGTGGTTCGGCCCGCAACCTGCTGGGTCCGGACGCCTCCAGCGAACAACTCGCGGCCCTCTCCAGTGACCGCAATGTCACAAAGGACACGCCCCCGACCTTTTTGTTTCACACGGCTGAGGACAGCGGGGTCCCTCCTGAAAACAGTATCGCCTTCTTCACGGCCTGCAAACGTGCGGGTGTGGCGGCCGAACTGCATGTGTTCCAGCAGGGTCAGCACGGAGTGGGGCTGGCACCTGGCCATCCCGCACTGCAGTCGTGGCTCGATTCCGCCACCACCTGGCTGCGTCAGAACGCACTGCTGGCCTCCGGAAGTCGCACTGCCGTGAAAGGCACTGTACAGCTGAACGGCGTGCCGCTCCGCTGGGGTTCCATAGCACTGCGGCCCCGTTCTGCTCAGCACCCGACGGCGTGGGCGATGGTGAATTCCGGGAAATTCAGTATTCCGGCGGCATCCGGACCGCTTCCCGGGGACTACGACGTGGTCGTGACCAACATGGGTTCCGTGGCGCCCGGGCCCACGATTGCTGATGCTCAGGTGCTGAAAACTCCACACCAGATCACAGTGGGCAGCACCGAAACCAGCCTTGAGCTGGATTTTCGCGAGTAATGTGCACTGGAGAGGATGAACAGGGAACTGCCGCGGTACCCCGGCAACAGCCGTGCGAGTCACCGCCTGGTGGCTTTCGGGTTTCCCCAGCGTCCTTTCGCTCTCCAGCCACGGCTGCAGGCTGGCTCACCCGTCTGCCCTCACGACTACTCATCGGACTGGTTCGCCTTTACCAGATCGGCATCAGCCCATGGTTGGGTCGGCACTGCCGATTCCATCCCAGCTGCAGCCACTACATGATCCTTGCGATCGAAAAGTACGGGGTCGTGAGCGGGATTTTCCGGGGCACATTGCGTATCTGCCGCTGTCATCCGTGGCACCCGGGCGGCTACGACCCGCCGTGAAAGAGCCGGACGCACCTGTCGCCGCAAAGCCAATTCCGAATGAAGTTTCCGCCGTCAGGTGCCATGCACCTTAATGCATCAGGTGCCATGCACCCTGTAAGGTACTTGCCGAGGAGAATGGGGGATTGTTCCACTCCCTGACGGTCGCGGCTCGGCTGGGGTGTTGTGGGGCTGCGATGCGGTGTGCGGAGGCCAAATGCGGCCCTCAAAGGAAAAGGGCCACGTCTTAGGACGTGGCCCCTGAGGGCGAAACTGTTTTGACGGATCCCCTGACGCGGGCGGTCAGTTCACGCTGGTCCTGTCGAACTTGCCCTTGGAATCGGAGGAGCGGATGGGCTGAGCACCTGTGGCGGGGGCAGCGGGGGAGCGACTGGCTGCTGTTGGGTTGGCCGGAACGCCACGGTTGCTGCCGGCATCGTCGGCGACGGTATGGTCATTTTTCGGCGCCCAGTTTGCGACGGACCACGTCGGGTACTCGTCAGCAACGCTGGATGCGAGGTCCTGCAGGATTTCCATCATTTTCTTATTGGTCAGGTCGCGGTTTGGGATGACGCGCTGCATCACGAAGCGTTTGTTGGTGGGGATATAGGCGAAGAACTTGCCCTCACCGAGTCGATCGTTGGCCGCCAGGAGGCGCAGGAGTGCAGTGCGGGGGACTTCGGCGGACGTCTGAGGAACCTGATCGAGCCACGCCATAACCCAAACGGATTCGCCGTTGCGGCTGAGCACGGCGGACATGGAGAACTTCCATTCTTCCCCGCGGTAGCTCATTTTGAACGCGAAGTCGTACCGCTGCTCTGTCTTTTTGGGCTGCAGTCCGACTGCGGCCAGCATTTCGCCGAGTTGTTCTTCGGATAACCGGCCGGGCTGAGTGGCGGTGGCGGCAGGAGGGCTGTCCTGAGCAGAGACGGTCCACAGGCTGCCGGAAACGAGGACTGTGAAAAAGAACAGGCACATTAATTTTTTCATGATCCACTCCATTGAATCAGATCGGCAAAAACTGCCGTCCACAGCGACCCTCCAGGCCACTGCTCTGCTTTGAACCCTGCTGGCCATCGGCGAAGATCAGGAAGGTTCAGTGGCAGCCAGATACTTCAGACAAATCTGTGACCATGTTTCAAATTCGTCGATTCGGCTGAACAATTCTGCCGTCGGTGCGAATCCTGCGTTGATCATCGACTTTTCACGCGGCTGAACTTGCGGATTGTCAAGATCGAAAATGTGCACGATCCCCAGATGGACTCGTCCGACCTCGGTCTCGTCATCGTTGATGAGTCCCAGGCAGTCTTCACTCCAGCCGCTTTCGATGTCGACTTCCTCTTCAATTTCGCGCCGCATTCCCTCAAGGTAGGGAATCTGGGTTCCGTGCAGGTCAGCGGATGAAACATGGCCACCAACGCCAATGGAGCGTTTCGCGTGAAGCCGAGTTTCGCCCTGTGCTGTGCCTCGCTGGTAGTGGAATATGAGATCCTGGCAGCGAAAGATGCAATAGGGACTCAGCTGCTTGAAGGTGGGATCCTGTTCCATTTCGGGCCGCGGGCGGTAACTGGCGTGCTGCGGGTCGAGGATTACGGGCAGGTAGCGGTCAATGTCGCTGCAAAAACCCTGAAAATGCCCAACCTGGTGAAACACAGGAGTTGGAATGACAAGGATGTGCTCGACGGCCATAGGGTGCCTCGACTGGAGTCCCGAAAAAGGCTGGGGAAGGAATGCTGGTGCAGGAAAGTTGGCAGTATAAGCAGACCGGATGCTGCGGGAAACATCACAGATCGGAACATTGAAGGATCGGCAGTTCCGGCGAAAACAGCATGTTCAGGGATTTGCGGAGGCCTGTACAATCAGCAACTGGTGGGCTTCGACGTCATATTCCCAGGCGAGTCCCTGAGGAAGTTGCGGCAGTTTGATGCGATTTTCCTGGATGATGCGAGTCATGAATTCATCGAACGAGGCGGGGTAACGTCCTTCAGACGCCTGAAACAGGTTGATGGCGTGCTGAATGGCCAGTTGGGGAATTTTTTCCCGGGCGTTCTGCAGTGCGGCCAGCGGGCCGGTGATGGGATCCGTGATGGGACGTGTGGGATCAACAATGTTTTTTCCAGCGGCGGGATTGAACTGCTGGATGTCGGCGGATTTTTTTTGCGCGGCGGCCTGCGGTGCCGGGGGTTCGGGAGGCGGTTGAGGTGGATCAAAGCAGCCGGCGGCAAGACACAGCACGGGCAGCAGGGTGCAAAGAAGGTGCTGAGTTTTCATGTGAGTGTCCGCGGGGAGGCATGGAAGAGCGCTGGGTTGTCTGAGGATACAAAGACAACGAAAAAAAATCCTCACCGGCGTGTGTCCGGGCGAGGTAAATTGAGGGTTTACAGGATTGCCTGCCCTTGTGTCGCGTGGCAGAATGTGGCGGGCGATTGATTCTTTCCAGTTCCGACCTCTTATTTCCAGGGCAGACGGGCGGTATGACGGAGCGCAGGATTGGACCGTTCATCATTGGCCGGCAATTGGGGGCCGGCGGGATGGGTGTGGTGTACCGCGCCACCTACACAGAGACCGGTCGCGACGTTGCGCTCAAGGTTCTGCCCCCTGGGTTGATCGGCGACGATAAAATCCGCGCTCGTTTCGAGCGTGAAATCGGGATCCTCAAAAAGCTGTCGCATCCCAACATCGTGCGTTACTATGGCGGAGGCACTCACGAGGGCCAGCGATGGTACGCAATGGAACTCATCGACGGCGGCGCTGTCAGTCAGCTGCTCAAACGCCGTGGCCGGCTGACTCCGGAACAAACCATCGAAGCCGGTCGTCAGATCTGCGCAGCACTTGAACATTCCCACAATGCCGGAATTATCCATCGCGATCTCAAGCCGGGCAATCTGTTCATCACCAGCAAAGGTCGCATCAAGCTGGGCGATTTTGGTATCGCTCGAGACACCGAAGCATCGCCACTCACAGCCGTTGGAAAAACGGTCGGCACCTACGCTTACATGGCCCCGGAACAAATCCGTGGCAGCGCGGTGATCACACGCAAGACAGACCTCTATGCCGTCGGCTGTCTGCTCTATGAACTGCTCACCGGACAGACACCGTTTCTGGCTGACAATCCCGCAGAAATGCTGCTGGCACACATGGAAAGCGAACCGTTTCCGGTCCGTGCCAAGTGTCCGACATGCCCGCCTGCTCTGGATCAGCTGATCATGCGACTGCTGGAAAAGGAACCAGACGACCGTCCCTTTGACGCGTTGGCTGTGCATACGGAACTCACGGAGATCGCTGCAGCGCTGAAGGCGTCGCCTGAGGCCGCGGGCAATGGATCAACCACCAGCAGTACCGTCTCGATGACCGCGAGGCCCGGTACAGGAGTCGCCGAAAGCCGTAAGAAGGCGAAGAAAAAGAAGAAACGCGAGTGGGTGCCGTTCTATGAACGACTGCCGTTTCTGGTGGCTGCGCTGATTTTGATTATAGGTTTCGCGGCCTATATGCTATGGCCACGCCCATATCAACAGGTCTACAGCGACTGCTTCCAGACGTTCCAAAGTGTTCCCAAAAACATTCCACCCACTTCGTTCGGGACACTCGAGAAGACCATCGGTGACTTAGAAATCCTCTTGGAACGCCGCCCTCCAAGCCAGGAACTCAAAGCCAGGGCCAAATCACTTTTGGAGGACGCTCGATCACGTCTGCTGGAAGGGAAGACTGAATACCTGAGCGAAAAAAGGCGCATAAAAATTCGCAATGCCATGGAAAAAACAGCCGTGGAAGCCTTTCGCGCCGAGCGGGATGAAGCGGCCAGTCCGCTGGTCGCGATCGATCTGCTGCAGTCTCTGGTCGAATCGACTGAGACTGCAACTGCTCAGCCGAGCCCGGCAGAAGAACCGCCAACACCTGAGGTGAGCGATGCCACGACGGAGGATGCCTCGACGGATAAATACGTCCACGAACCCGGACTGTGGAATCAGGTCGGCCGTCGACGCCTTTCTGCCGCCCGCGATCGCTTCCTGAAGCGTGAGGATCAGCAGCAGCTCTGTGAGGAATACATAGAGCAGATCAGCGGGGAACTGGACGGGGACAACACAGAAGACTCCCGCCGGAAACTTGGCCGATTTCTGCGTGTCTTCGAGGACTCACCGTCAGCCTCCGCGGCCTGCGAACGCGCCCGCAGGCTGCTGAGCGGCGAGCAGACAGCGGTTCCTGCCGAGCCGCGACAGTGAGGGAGCTGGAATGTGGCTTTGAGAAGCGAGTGTGGCAGTGGTGCAGGTTCCGCTTCCTGATGGGCGCGGCTCGACAGGTGCGATTGACGGACTGGTGCTGAAGCGCAAAGGCTCAGCCTGAACGCGGGAAATCTGCGAGGCTCAGTGAGCCAGCTTCCAGCCGTAGTCGCAGTTCTTCCGCGTCCAGTGCCTGCAGGGGGCTGATTTCGACAGCAACATCTTCCGGCAGGACATGTCCGGCGTCTGCCAGCCACGCGGTGGCGATTCGTCGCAGGGCTGTTCGGCAGGTTTCAACGGAATCGGTACCGGTGTTGTTCTTAACAGGATTGAATTCCCGTTCACGATTGCCTTCGACAACCAGCGTTCGGGCAGCCATGGGAAGTGCGTCGAAAATGAATTGTTCGAGCTTGATGGCATTGGGATTGGCGGCATCGGTGGGTCTCTGAAGCTGTCCGGCCGCATCCAGAAAGGGAACGTTCTTGCGTGCGCGGTGGAGTGGCAGGCGGCTGCCGACGGACGACAGGTGCTGCAGAAAGGCGCGTTCAAAAACGTGAATGGCGGTGTTGCCTGCCCAGAAGATCCACTGTCCATTTTCATCGACTCGGGCCGACTGTTCGGGAGTCAGTTCACTGTACTCGATGATCTCAGCCCGCCCGGACAGTTCGACAACGACCCCCATGCGTTCTGCGGGACTGGTGCGGCACACCACGCAGGTGGTCGCCTGCGACTTTGCCTGCACGTGGAAGCCCAGCAGCGTTGGATCGGCAAGGATCGCGGTGGGGTTGTCGACCTGATGATAGTACAGGTG
The DNA here is from genome assembly GCA_040382995.1 of Planctomycetaceae bacterium. GTDB lineage: Bacteria > Planctomycetota > Planctomycetia > Planctomycetales > Planctomycetaceae > SXXK01. The sequence goes on along the minus strand of JBEIEK010000123.1, from coordinate 4,713 downwards.
CTCAATGCCAGTCTGTTCCAGCCAATCGAGCAGACCGGTGCGTTGCAGGGCCCCAACGATGCCTCCATGCCCATCGGGTGAGAGGGCGATTTCTCCGGGACCGCTGAGGAGGATCTCGCCGGTGACGGCATCGAGTGCCGGCAGGCTGCCCTGGCGAAAGAACCGCACACTGTCGGTGGGAAGGCCGAAGTAATCGTGGCTGTTGAAGAAGGCCACAGTTTCTGCGTGTGTGGCATCGCTGGTCATGATGAGCCAGGGCAGGGCAGCTGCGTGTCGGCGACGCCGGGCGAGAACCTGTTCAGCGAAGATTTGGAAAAGTGTTCGCTGACTGACCGGCCCGATGGGATACATGCCTTTAGGCTGATCAAAGCCGAGCCGGGTTCCCTGGCCACCGGCGACGGTCACGACGGCGACTTGTCCGGATTGCAGGAGCATTTCTCCGGTGCGTCGTGCAGCCTGCCACTGGTTCAGATCCGTCGGAGTCTTTGGCTGGCGGACGACCTGCGAGGGCGTTCTGGCGAGGTTCACGCGGTCAGCGGTGGCGGTGTCGGTCAGGGACTTCTCCGAGCACGGCATTTCGCTGAGCAGTGACAGATCGATGGCGAGCAGTTGATCGAGGAGTCGCTGGCGCTGGGGGCCGGAGGAATCGCGGAGCACCTGCAGAAGGCGAATCTGCCCCAACGCGTGCAACTGTTGCTCGAGGTTGCTGGTGGCGGCATCGAAGCTGTTCATCGCATTTCCCGATTGATCCGCCAGCAGCGACGATGACGGCAGGACGCCGCAGGCTGTCAGAAAGCCCGGTCCGTGATCAGACCGGGACTTTCCAATGCTGCGGCGTTGCCGAAATCGTGAATCTGCCAGCGGAGCCGAATTGGCTTAGGCGGCAGCGGAATCCCGTTTATTGAATTTGCGGTCACCACGGACGATTTCATCCGTGACGACAAACTTCTGTCCGCGTTCCAGTTCCGGCAGTTCGAACATCAGCTCGAACATCACGTCTTCCAGGATGGCGCGAAGTCCACGGGCCCCGGTTTCGCGGGAGCGGGCCAGTTTGGCGATTTCCCGGAGTGCTCCAGGGGTGAAATCCAGTTCGCATTCTTCCATTTCGAAGAGCCTGCGATACTGGCGTACAAGGGCGTTTCGGGGTTCGGTGAGGACCTGCATCAGGGCATCTTCGTCGAGCGGTGCGAGGGTGCCGATGACGGGGAGTCGTCCGAGCAGTTCGGGAATGAGCCCGAATTCCATGACGTCTTCGACGGTAGCCTGAGCGAGGAGGCTGTGTCCGGTGTCAGCGGCAGCGGATTCCTGAGCAGCGGCGCCGAAGCCGATGACTTTCTTACCAAGACGGCGGGAGATGATATCTTCCAGGCCGACGAATGTGCCGCCGCAGATGAACAGAATATTGGTTGTGTCGATCTGGATGTACTGCTGTTCGGGATGCTTGCGACCGCCCTGGGGAGGCACGTTGGCGACGGTGCCTTCGAGCATTTTCAGGAGGGCCTGCTGGACACCTTCGCCGGACACGTCCCGAGTGATGCTGACGTTCTGGCTGGTCTTGCCGATCTTGTCAATTTCGTCGATGAAGATGATGCCACGCTGGGCGGCTTCGATGTCGAAGTCGGCGGCATGCAGCAGTTTCAGCAGGAGGTTTTCGACGTCTTCACCGACATAGCCGGCTTCGGTGAGTGTGGTGGCATCACCGATGGCGAAAGGGACCTGCAGTGTTTTGGCGAGGGTTTTGGCGAGCAGCGTTTTGCCGGAACCGGTGGGTCCTATCAACAGGATATTGGACTTCTCGATTTCAACTTCTTCGGTGCCCACTTCAAGGTTGTGCATCAGCCGCTTGTAGTGGCTGTGTACGGCGACTGACAGCAGCTTTTTGGAGCGTGCCTGGCCGATGACGTACTGATCCAGTTCGCGGACGATTTCCCGTGGGGTGGGAACGCGGTTGAAGAGTTTGCGGGACGAACCTCTGCGTCGCCGTTCCTGATCCAGAATCGACTGGCAGAGTTCAATGCATTCGCCGCAGATGTAAACGTCTTCCGGGCCCTCGACGAGTGGCCCGACTTCGCGATAGTTCTTGCGGCAGAATGAACAGTTGGCGTTGCGTTTGCCCTGCTGTGCAGTCTTTCCGGAACCAAAGTCCTTGCCCGATACCATCTGTTTGCTTTCAGGATTTCTTTATCTGACCGGGTGTCTGTTCTTCGTCATGACTTCGGAGAAAAAGTCGGGAAGAAGCGTCTCCAGCAGATGCGTCTTTTGCAGGAACAGAAACTCCATTCGAGTTGGCGTCCCTGCCAACCATGTTTTCGGTAATTGCCCCCTACCGCTCTTCGTTCACTTGCCCTGGATTCAAATCCGAACCGCGAATGTTTGTCGGTTTGCTCGTCTGTGCAGGCTGAACCGATTCTGCTTCAGATTCGCTGCAGACATTGCCGGTTGACGGTGCTGTTCGATTCCGATCCATTCTGTGAAGCCCACGAACATTTCCCGCAGGATTTGCCGTTTTTCCGGCAGCCTGGGGAAGTGCCGCGAGGTTGCTGAGCCAGCCAGCCAGACGCCCCTTGATCAGCCGAAATTCGCCCTCTGACAGATTTCCACCCTGCTTCATTTCCTCGATTGCCTGCAGCATCTGCCGGTCGGACTCGCCGGGGTCCGCCTGTTCGATAGCGCGGGAGGCCCAGCGAACTGCAATCCAGCCGGCCACCACCAGTCCCACCCCCGCCGCAGCGGCGGGACCGAACCCCGCCAGCCATTCCAGCAGATCGAATTCCCGCCGGCGCGACAGCATATCCAGTTGCAGCAGCAAAAGACTGTTCACCGGAAATCTCCGAGAGGTGATGACGTGGTCAGCCAGACAGGCATATTTCGCGGTCAAAGGCGTCTGAGCGGACAACAGGGACGGTACACCGCAACCAGCGTACCAATCCGGCAGACTGGCATTTTAACCTGCCATAACCGGCAGGACAGGCCGGAAACGTGCGAATGTCGGCAGCATTTGCCGGTTGTCCGCGGCGGCAGCGGCTGTCCGCCACGGTGGCAATGTAACTCTTGCAATCCAGCCGCCGGATTTTGCAGTGCCGGCCGGACTTCAGGCCAGGATTCCCTCAACCACTGTTCCATGGACATCCGTGAGACGGAAGTCGCGGCCCTGGTACTTCCATGTCAGGCGAGTGTGATCGACGCCAAGCAGATGCAGAATCGTGGCATTCAGATCATGCACGTGCACGGGGTCACGAACGATGTTGTAGCAGTAATCGTCCGTCTCACCCCAGGTCGTGCCGCCCCGGATGCCAGCTCCCGCCAGCAGCATTGTGAAGCATCTTGGGTGATGATCGCGGCCGTAGTTGCCCGGCGACAGGCCCCCCTGTGAATAAATGGTCCGGCCAAATTCACCGCCCCAGACGATCAGCGTGTCCTTCAGCAGGTCCCGCATCTTCAGATCATGGATCAGGGCCGCTGTTGCCTGATCCGTGTCTCGGCACTGCCCGCGAATCGCATTTGGCAGCCCGCCATGGTGGTCCCAGCCCATATGAAACAGCTGGATGAAGCGAACATCACGTTCAGCCAGCCGCCGTGCCAGCAGACAATTGGCTGCGTAGGAGCCGGGTCGGGCCACGTCGGGACCGTACATCTCCAGAACATGCTTCGGTTCGCTGGAAATGTCCACGAGATCCGGCACACTGGACTGCATGCGAAAAGCCATTTCGTACTGGGCGATGCGAGTCTGGATTTCGGGGTCGCCCAGATCGTCCAGCTGCCGTTCGTTCAGCTGTCGCAGGCGATCCAGAGTCCTGCGGCGGTCTGCGGTTGTCACACCCGGCGGATTCGACAGGTACAGCACCGGATCGCCGGCATTTCGGAAACGCACTCCCTGATGCTGAGACGGCAGGAAACCCGCTCCCCACAGGCGGTCGTAGAGCGGCTGATCGTCCGGCCGCCCGGAACCAAAGGACGTGAGCACCACGTAGGCAGGCAGACTTTGATTGTCGCTGCCCAAACCGTAACTGGCCCACGCACCAATGCTGGGACGGCCGGCCAACTGGGATCCGGTCTGACAGAATGTAATCGCCGGATCGTGATTGATCGCCTCGGTGTGCATCGTGCGGATCATGCACCAGTCATCCGCGAGCGCTGACATGCGAGGCATCAGTTCACTGAACCACATCCCGCTTTCGCCGTGCCTGGAGAACCGGAAGATGCTGGGAGCCACCGGGAAAGTGGCCTGGCCGGAGGTCATCGTGGTCAGCCGCTGCCCCTGGCGAATTGATTCCGGCAGATTCTGACCAGGCTTCGATTCCATTTCAGGCTTGGGATCGAACAGATCCATCTGCGAGGGAGCACCGGACTGGAACAGGTAAATGATCCGTTTCGCCCGGGCTGGCGGGTGCGGACTGCGACCTTCACCGGACAGGGGTGCAGCCACGGCGTGACCGCCCAGCAGGGCACTGAGAGCGGCCAGGCCAATTCCACCGGCCGTCTGCAGACCGGCGCGTCGCGATTGGCGAAGAAAAGGGGAGTCAGGTCGCATGAGAATGCTCCGAAGACAGTCAGTTCTGAGTGGCTGAAAAAGCGAGTGGCATCCGGCCAGCATCCATGTCCCCGGACGGCAGCCATTCTGACCGTTCCGCGTTCGGGACGCAAAGCCAGAAGCTGAAAGCCCTCGCGCGGATCATGGAAATTCCTGGCGACTGCTGCGAGTTGGCGAACAGC
>JBEIEK010000122.1:0-15582 GCA_040382995.1 Planctomycetaceae bacterium | reverse complement strand
TATTCAGGCTGCAGAAAGGAGGCCGTTAATGAGTCGCCAGACCCCGCGAGCTGTTCGGCAGGACAAGACCATCGTTCGCTGTGCCATCGACTTCAACTCGCTCGACGCTCAGCGACTATCCGGCGTGGATTCGCAGATTCAGTCTCTCGTTCCCTGTAGAGACGGTTCTGCAAGTCCGTCAATCAGTGACTTTGACTTTTCGGTTTTGCAGAGCTTGCAAACCGTGTAGAAAGCGGCTTTGGAAAGGTCTCTCCGCATGAAAACTCAGGCTCTGCAGCAATTCCGCTCGAAGCTGAAACAGCAGACACCCGTCTGCGGGTTATGGGTCACACTGGAAGCCCCCTCGATCACCGAAATGGCGGTCGCTCTTGGACTGGACTGGGTGGTGATTGACGCCGAGCACGGGCACCTGGACTGGCGGGAAATTGCTGAACACGTCCGGGCCGCCGTTCGCAGCTCCACCGTGGTGCTTGTGCGTCTGCAGGAACGCAACACCGCTCTGACCAAACGGGTGCTGGATATCGGCGCTGACGGCATTGTGATTCCATGGATGGAAACCGCGGCACAGCTCCGGGAAGCCGTGCGAGACTGCCACTATCCACCGGAAGGTCGGCGGGGGATTGGCGGTGAACGCGCCACAGTGTGGGGTCAGTGCATGGCCGAACACACGGCCGAAGCCAATTCTCAGGTGCTCGTTGTGCCGCTGATCGAAAGTGTCGCGGCGATCCCGCACGTACCGGAGATGTGTGGTGTGGATGGGGTTGAAGTGTTCTTCTTCGGCCCGGCGGATTTCTCGGCGTCGGCCGGATTTCGCGGTCAGTGGGAAGGTCCGGGTGTCGCGGATCAGATTCTGCAGCTGAAAGACATCATTCGCAGCTCCGGCCGACACTGCGGAGTGCTCGCAACCGGCCCGGAAAACCTGCTGGACCGCTGTCGTCAGGGGTTTCTGATGCCTGGCTTCGGGTCGGACGCCGGGCTGCTGATGCGGACTCTGCGGCAGACGCTGTCGCTGCTGGATCGCGACCTGCAGCCGGCCTGCAGCCTCGATCCGCGGGATGGCCGAACGGTGATGATGCCTTTGCCGACAGTCCCAATGCGGCTGCAGCCGGACCGCGAGGCCGTAGTAACCGTTCCCGCCGACGTGACAGCGATCGAACTGGAGCCGGGAGTGGAGTTTCGTCCGCTGGCAGGACACCGCGAAGGCGCTCGCGGACTAACCACCGGCATTGTCACTCTGGCCCCCTCAGCCGCTTTGTCCCGACACATGCATCCCTCCAGCGAATCCATCACCGTGCTGGAGGGAGAACTGGAGATGGCAGTGGAGGGACGTGTTTACCGTCTGCAACCGCTGGACAACATCACCATTCCGCGGTGGTATCCGCATGCCGCCCGCAACCCCGACACAACTCGGCCAACGCGTCTGCACATTGCGCTGGCAGCGACTCATCCCGAACGGTTTCCGGTCACACGTGAATTCCCGTCTGAATGCATGCCGGACGACTCCACGGGCCGTGCGGGGGCTGAGCGTGTCACGCGATATGCCACGGCTGCGCGGCTGAAGGGTGTTGGTCCGGGAGCGGAGTTTGTGGATTACTTCAATGCTCGGCTGCTGCCGGGTCTGGAAATGAGTGGCGGATTTGCGCGATTTCAGCCCGGTGGGCGTCTGCCCGCGCACGTGCATGACTTTGATGAATCGATCTGCATCACTGCGGGGACGGCCGCCTGTCTGGTCGAGGGACAGCGACGGCTGCTGCAGGGGTGTGCCACTGCCATGGTTCCGCGCGGACGTGCCCACTTCTTCCGCAATGATTCCGCCGCAGAAATGGATATGATCTGGGTCTATGCCGGCCCACTGCCGGAACGCATCGTGGTCGCTGAATCCTGCGCCGCGGAACTCTGACAGGAATGCACCTCATGTTGACTGTGGGACTGACTGCTGATTTTTTCGATGACGCCGGTCGGCCGAAGTTCGCCGAGATGGGCCTCGAGCTGCTTGCGGGCAAAGTGTCGACGCAGCGATTTTCGGCACACCGCCCGGAAATCACCCCGGACCAGCTCAGAGGCTGCGCCGGTGCCATTGTGCTCACACCCCGCGTCACGGCAGCCTCCGTAGCGGACTCCAGTGAACTGCTGGCGATTGGTCGATTCGGCGTGGGCTATGATTCCGTGGACGTTGCGGCCTGCACAGCGCAGGACGTGCTGGTGATGATCACGGCCGGCGCTGTGGATCGCCCGGTGGCTGAAGCAACGGTGGGCTGGATGATCGCCCTGTCACATCACATGCTGGTGAAGGATCGCCTTGTCCGCACCGGTGACTGGCACGCACGAACACGGTACATGGGCCGCGAGCTGCGGGATCGGACGCTGGGAGTCATCGGCTTTGGGGGCATTGGCCGCCAGCTGGTGGCGCTGCTGAACGGCTTCGGCATGCGGCAGCCGCTGGTGTACGATCCGTTTGCCCCCCCGAAAGTGCTGGCAGAACTGGGCGTTCGCGGTGTGAGCCTTGAAGAACTGCTGCAGGAGGCGGATTTTGTCTCGGTACACTGTCCATTGAACGAGACCACTCGCGGACTTCTGGGGGCTCGTGAACTGGCACTAATGAAACCATCCGCCTGTCTGCTGAACACAGCGCGTGGCGGCATCGTGGATGAAAACGCGCTGTTTGACGCCCTGCAGTCGGAGCGGATTGCCGGGGCGGCTTTGGATTGCTTTGAAATCGAACCCGTGCTGACCCCGCACCGTTTCGGCCAGCTGGACAACGTGCTGCTGGCTCCGCATTCGATTGCATGGACAGACGAGCTGTTCCGGGACATTGGCAGAATGGCCTGCAGCAGCATGCTGCAATTGGTCAGCGGCCAGCGTCCGCGCGGAGTGCTGAATCCGGAACTGTTTCAGCGGGAATCGTTCTGCAGGAAGTGGATGCAGGTGACTGGTCTGTCGCGAGTGGACCTCTAATACTGGTAACAAGGCTTGCCAATAGTCGCGTTTCGCTCTGCGAAACGTACCCCCGGGCGACTTCCCGGCCGGAGCCTTAACCTGCAGCTTCTTTCAGACCCAGACCCCTCCGCCGTTTCATCCAGCCTGGTACACCTACCGTCCAAGTGCCTGTTTCATGGCATCGCCCATACCACCTGGGCTGTCGGAGACGATCACTCCGACTTCGCGGAGGGCCTTCATCTTTTCGGCCGCTGTACCGCCTCCGCCGGAGATGATGGCGCCGGCGTGTCCCATGCGTTTTCCTGGGGGAGCGGTCTGTCCGGCAATAAAGCCGGCAACGGGTTTGGTGACATGGGACCGGATGTATTCAGCGGCCTGAATTTCCGCGTTGCCGCCGATTTCCCCGATAAGCAGGATGCCTTCGGTGCCCGGGTCATCCTGGAACATTTTGAGCAGATCGATGTAGCTGGTGCCGTTGATGGGGTCGCCACCGATTCCGACCGCGGTGCTTTGTCCCAGCCCGACGCGGCCAAGTTGCCATGCGGCTTCGTAGGTCAGGGTACCGCTTTTGCTGATGATCCCGATGGTCCCCGGGCGATGAATGTAGCCAGGCATGATGCCAATCTTGGCGACGCCGGGCGTGATCACTCCAGGGCAGTTGGGGCCGATCAGTCGTGAGCGGGATTTTTCGAGTCCCCGGCGGACGCGGAGCATGTCCATCACGGGAATGCCTTCGGTGATGGCGATGATCAGATCCATGCCGGCATCGGCCGCTTCAAGGATGGCGTCGGCACAGAACGGTGGTGGCACGAAGACCATTGATGTGTTGGCCCCGGTTTTTTCGCGGGCCTCGATGACGGAATTGAAGACGGGGAAGCCGTCGACCGTGGTGCCGCCCTTGCCCGGAGTCACTCCGCCAACAAACACGTCCACACCCGGCTGGCATTCAGCCGCATAGGCGCGGCACTGCTGGCTGTGAAAGAGCCCGGAGTTTCCGGTGATGCCCTGAGTGATGACTTTGGTGGCCTTCGAAACGAGGATGCTCATCGGAGGAATTCGCGTGAAAGAGGGAGTGAGTTGAGAGCGGGACGCGAGTTGGTGTGGGTGTGTCCGTGGGTGGGCTGGTTCAGGGAGTGAGTGACTGGACGACTTTGCGAGCGGCATCGGTGAGGTCGGTGGCCGCGATGATTGCTCGACCGCTGGCGGCCAGCATTTCGCGGGCTTTTTCGACGTTGGTGCCTTCCAGTCGCACAACCAGTGGTACGTTGAAGCCGACTTTTTCGTAGGCATTCAGGAGTGCTGAGACGATGATGTCGCAACGCATGATGCCGCCAAAGATGTTGACGAGCACCGCGCGGACGTTTTTATCGGCAAGGATGATGCGGAAGGCTTCGGTGACCTGATCTTCGCTGGCACCGCCACCCACATCGAGGAAGTTGGCGGGTTCACCGCCGTGGAGTTTGATCAGGTCCATGGTGCTCATGGCCAGACCGGCACCGTTAACCAGACAGCCGATATTGCCATTGAGCTTGACGTAGCTGAGTCCGGTATCGGCGGCACGTACTTCGGCCGGGTCTTCTTCGTTGAGATCCCGCAGTTCGACGACGTCGCGATGACGGAAGAGGGCGTTGTCGTCAAAGGTGACCTTGGCGTCGAGTGCGATGAGCTGGCCGTCTTTGGTGATGACCAGCGGGTTGATTTCCGTCATGCTGCAGTCGTACTGCACGAAGAAGCGGCAGATCTGTGGCAGAAACTTTTCGGCACTGCGGACGGCAGCAGCATCGAAGCCCAGAGCGTAGGCCAGCTTGCGGGCCTGATAGGGATAGAGCCCGGCGACGGCGTCGAAGGGTTCGGCGAGGATTTTTTCAGGGGAGTGTTTGGCGACTTCTTCGATTTCCATGCCGCCTTCGGAGGACATGATGAGCACCGGGCCACCGACTTCGCGGTCGACGACGATCCCGAGGTACAGTTCGCGAGCGATCTGCAGTCCCTGTTCGACGAACAGAGTATTTACCTGCTTGCCTTCGGGGCCCGTCTGGATGGTGACAAGGGTGCTGCCGAGCATTCGCTGGGCGTTCTGGCGGGCTTCTTCGGCGGAACGAACCAGGACCACACCGCGCTGTTCGGGGTATTCCCTGAAGGTTCCCTTGCCTCGACCGCCGGCATGGATCTGAGATTTGACGACAGCGAGCGACCCGCCGAGCGTTTCAAAGGCGGCCGCCGCTTCATCAGGCGTTCTGGCGACGATGCCCTGAGGTACGGCAACGCCGGCGGCACGGAAAAGTTGTTTGCCCTGGTATTCGTGAATTTTCATGACCACCCATCACTTCTGGTGCACGTCGGGGTGCACATTGGGGCTGCTGTGAAACGACCGGCCAGCGGTGAAAACGGATGAATCCGCATTGAGCCGCCGCCGGAGCTAACCCATGACTATACCGGCCGCAGCGACGTGGTTCGAGCATCCGCGGATTTTCCGTGGATTTTTCGTGCTGAATTCCGGGGAATCGGAGGGTGGGAGGTGTCAGGCTTCAGGGACAACACCTTCAGGTTGCAGTTCCCCGGTGGCGTGGAAGGCAGCAGCCGGGGGTACTAGTCCGTCGACCGCAGCTCAGGAGCACTCCAGGAATGATGTTCAAAGAGTGTTTCCAATTTCGTCTGTCCGGAGCGGCCGTGACAAAATCAAACCACGACAGTATGATCGGAAGCCGCGTTTGTGCAGCCGGGGGAGGATGGATTTATCATTCACAGATGTCAGAAAGTACAGTAATCAGGAAACACCTCGAAAGCCGAAAGGCTTTTGTGTTTCTGACCTGCCAGGAGCACGCGGCATGACCCTACTAGATGAGCAGCAGGTGACTGCGGCAGAGCGAATTGGAAAGTGGGCTGAGAAGACCTCACCCGGTCTGGATTCCGTGCTCAACGTAACCGGTGCGATGGGGACCGGCAAGTCGACCGTCCTTTTCCTCGCCCTGGCCGAAATTCAGCGCTGCGGACTCGTCCCCATTTTTCTGTCCGGCTCAATGAATGATACGGACTCAGCCGCAGTTACGCTCGCAGGCATTGTGGACCAACTGGTGTTCAATGGTCTTGCGGATCGCGACGGTTTGTCGTTCTGGAATCCGCACAAGCCCTGGGGAGAGAAGTTCAGCAGCATTACTGCGGCAGTAGAGAGGCATGCGAACCGAATAGTATTAGTCTGCGACGAGCCAACAACGTGGTATACCGCTGATGAGGTCTTGTTGGGGAGTTGCCCGGGCTCGCATGCGAGGGCTGTAGCTGACTGGGCGTCGACTGGAACGAAATGTCGACGGGTGATCAGCGGTTATTCGTTGGGCAATGATGTTCAGCGACAGTGGGTGGGGATCCGCAAAGTTCCGATTGCGGTGGACGCGATGGAAAGTGACGGGGACTGGGGCAGATTGCCGAGGCTCTTTGCGGAGGCCGCCCGGAGAGGATTATATACGCCCGAATCGCAAGCGGTGCTGGGCTTGAATCTCCTGAAAGGCCTGGCCGACTTGCTGTCCGAAAGTGAAATGATTGATTTGATTGGTCAGCGAGCGGACAGCGGGGCGCTTCTGCGAATGCTGCTTGACGTGGTGCAGGAACGCCGCGCCCAGCTTTGTGAACCTCTGATGTTGCTGACGCTGCTGCGGACGGAACAGGAGTATTCGGTGCTGGAACTGTTGGCCGGCAAACTGCAACCGGCGGACCGTGAACTCCTTGAAAGCTGCTTTTTGGTCTGGCGTCGTGGCCGTGACTTCTGGTCTTTGAATCCGTTGGTTCGCAAGGACGTTCTTGGGAGGATGCGAAAATCTGGAGGCGGGAAGGGTGGCGATGTCTGGACGCAATCCCCAAATCAGTTACAGCTGCTCCACGAACGACTTGGCCAGATCTATGCGGAGAATGGAAGAACGTCCTGCCGTGCCGCGCTGGAATCCCTGCACCACCACGTACTGAGCGGTCACCCAATCGAACTGGATGACTCCCGACTGGCCTTTGTGGAACAACTGCAGGAGCTTGGACGGAATTGCTCTTATTTCCTGCGCAATCATACGCGTGCCGCAGAACTGTTTGACTTATCGCTCAGACTTGCCCCCTCCAGCGGTTATTCGCACCACTACAAGGCCTTCAATCTGGATTGGGTTGCCATCGACGAAGCAAGCGTGGAATTTCATTACAGGACGGCACTTGAAATTGAGCCAACTCACCCCTGGTACTGGTCACGATGGATCACCTACCTGCTGACTCGTGGGCGGTTTGCTGCTGCACGCAACGCGTGGAGTTTGGCGGAAGACGCGTTGTGCATCGGCGAGAATTCTCCGGGTTGGATCTTCAGGGAACTGCATCGCTGGGTTGCAAGATGGCTGCTGCATTGGGGTGAACTGGACTTTGCAGAATATGTTCTCAGGGGCATTCCAGAAAACCAATCGCTTGACGATACGAGCATTCAGGCGCTCTTCGAAATGCTGACTGCCCTCCGGGAAGCAGAGAACGGCCGTTGCGTTTTCCCGTTCACTGTACGGCCGGCAGACTGGTGGTCACCGTCACCCCATACGGCATTGCCCACAACCCACAATGGAGCCCTGCTGCATGAATGGAGACCGGCACGGATCAGTGCAGTGCACGAAGACGGAGACTCTGCCTTCTTCACCGCAGCACGGCGCCCCGTAAATCAGGGTGAATCTGCACAATTTTTCGAGGGCACCATATGCAGAGCGGAGGTTGATTCTTTTGGCATCAACTTTAACTGGGCCGATGTGTCCGAAGGCCGGTTCATCGAATTTGGATACTACGGGGAAACTGGCGATCCATTGATTGCCATGCACCCTGCCGATTCATGGAAAAATCCTCACCTGCTGCCGCTCGTGCCCCCTCCGGATCGGTGGTATCTCCGGGCCGTTCAATCCGCATGGGAGTCCGCGGGAGCAGATCAGTGAATGGCCTTCCCTCAAAGGAATCTCTGCGAGACGACCTGCTGTACGTGTTTGTACTGGGGCCCGGGACAGGCGAGAGCATTCTGATCCGTGGGCCGGGTGGCGGTTGGCTGGTCATCGACAGCTTCAGACATGGGAAAGACAGAGTTTCCGCGGCGAGGTCAATTCTGTCGCATTACAACGGCACGCCGGAACTGATCGTCCTGACGCATCCCCATAAGGATCATTTTGAAGGAATGATCGATCTCATCGATTTCTATCCGAAAACGAAGATCGGTTGCGTGATTCCCGCAAGGATTGAAAACAAAAACCTTCCACAGCTGGATCCGGTCAACGCCCTGAAGTCGGGAGCCAAACCGACATACGATCGGATCATGCAGGAGTGGACCAAATCACCAGAGCGAAAATGGGAAACCTTTCGCCACGCCACCTGGTCCATTGAGGGGCTGCGGGTGACGTCGCTGCATCCGATAAGGCCTGTGTCCAGCGCTGAGTGGAGTGAGAAACCCAACGAAATCTCATCTGCGATGCTGCTGGAATGGGAACAAGCCCGAATTCTGCTCGGAGCCGACGTGCCGAACACACAGTGGCCGGGAATTGCAAAGAACTTTGGGGAGCTCGATAAGCACGTGCTCCTGAAAGTTCCGCATCACGGTTCAAGGGATGCGATCCACGAATCCTGGGGGCAGGGCGACAGATCGAGGTGCTGGGTGGTGACACCATTTGCAAGCCAACGTCTACCAAGGGCTGAAGACGTGGATCACAACGGTAATCCCGAGGGAATCGCAGTAGCACACAACTTTGTCGACAGGATTCATCTCACGTCACTTCCCTTTCGCCACGAAGCGAAAGACCACACCCTCACCACTCGGCAGCGGGTTCGGGATAATGAACTCCCGAAAAGGGTGCTGGATGTCGGGAACTCGGCACCGACGTTTGACGAACTCGACTGTCATGTGATTCTCGCAATCAGCAGCGACGGACGCATTGCAGAGCAATCTTTCGGTCGGAAAGCGGTGAGCATCGAGCTTGATTAATGGCGGACCGCTGAGACAACGGGGCTGAGGGGCAACAAGTCACGGCTGTGTGCGGCTGTTCCCTGTGCTGCGGGGGGCAAGTCCAATGCTGAAGAAGATGGTTCGCAGCAACTGGTCGCGGTTGCGGGCGAATTCGGCGAACTTCACCACCAGTCGCTGTTCGGGGCTTTCGGCCGTGTCGGCTCGGGTGAGGAACTGCAGTCGGGCCCGCCCAAGAGTTGGAGACAACTTCATCAGTTCCCGCTGTTGATTCGCGCTGAGTGCGGAGAATTCGTCGAGGAGCTGACTGTCGCTGAGTGGGTAGCTGCGGAGCAGTTCCTGGCCCAGCTGTTCGGCTGCCTCGCTGAGCACCGGATAGACGATGCGCACGAGCCAGCTGACTTCCCACGGCCGATTCTCGACTCCCTGCCACGACTCGCGAAAAGCATTCCGCCACGCGGTATCGCGGGGTTCGTTGAGCAACCAGTTGCGAGCCGTGCGGATTCCTTCGTCAACGCCTCTGAGTTGTGCCGGATTCTCTCTGGCGGCGTTCACGCGTTCGAAGATCCACAGGGTCAGGCAGAGTCCGCGGAGGGAGTCGGTGCGGAATGCGGCGAGTTCCTGCCGGAGCGAATCCGGGCGCTGTGATTCGGGCACGATGACACTTGCCAGCTGCCAGAATTCGGAGGCTGAAATGTGCAGGGGAGGGAGGCGGCGTGCGGAGGCATCGGAGAAGCGGATTTCCATGGCGGCCGGTGCGTCAGGCAGACCGGAGTTCCAGTGGCTGCGGACGAACGCCAGTCGGCCTGCGGAATCCAGTTGCTGAAACTGATCCCGCTCCGTTCGCGGAAGTTCCTGCTGCCATTCGCTGTACCGCCGGATCACGTCGGCCAGCTGCGGATCCATGTTTGCCGCTGCATGCATGGCCCTGACCTGTTGCTGACGCTCGGCCGACTGTGACTTGAGATCCTCGTAGCTGAGGCGCACCAGGTGCCGTTGTTCTTCGGACAGCTGCTGATACTGCATGGCGCGTTCATTGAGCAGCTGTCGCTCGGCATCGGGTCGGGCCTGGACGAGCAGTGCTGTTGCGGAGCCAGCAACGGCGCCGGCTATGAGCCACATGGCCGGGTGCAGCCAGAGTGACTTCATGGCTGACCTCCAGCGGCAGCCAGTTCCTGCAGATAAGCCTCATCCGGAATGGATCGCAGCTGCGGATACTGCTGAAGCATTTCCAGCTGCTGAAGAATTTCCACGTCCTGTCGGCGAGAGCTCCGCAGACCGTCATCCCTTGACAACCCGAGTCCTGCGGCGGTTGCGGCAAATCCGAGAACCAGCCCGGCCGTGAGCGCCAGCAGACGGGAACGTGACAGGACCGATTGCAGGCCTGAGGGAGCCGTTGCGGAGCTGGAATCAGCCGCGGGCAGGGCCTGGACGGTTGCCAGAGTTTTGCCAACGAATTCGGCGCTGGCAGAGACTTCCTCGAGCAGACCGAGCATTTGCCAGGTGCGATCGAGCGATTCGGCCTGCTGACGGAGTGGCGGGTCTGACGAAAGCTGCTGCTCGATCCGCTCAGAGGCCTCTGCCGGAAGTTCGCCGTCGAGGTAGGCTAGGAGCTGCGTGAGCTGCGGATCAACAGTGGTATCATCGACGGCATCATCGTCGGCCGGCTTCTGATCAGCAGAATGATTCATGATCGCTGCCCCCCCTGTCACTACAGAAAACGTTCCAGCGATTCGCGCAATTTGAGTCGGGCTCGGGAGAGCAGCGATTTCACGGCGATCGTTCCCAATCCCATGATTTCCCCAATCTCCTCATAGCTCATGTCCTCAAACTTGTGCAGCACCACGGCGGTCCGCTGACGTTCACTGAGTTCGTCAATGGCCATGCGAACAACGTCGCGAACTTCCCTGGACTCCAGCTGGCGCGTGGGCATGAGTCCGGAGCGTTCGGCGAGACTGGAGGCTTCGGGCTGCAGTTCATGGGCGGCAGAGTCGGCGGAGGAGGCCAGCGAGATTTCACGACGTCGCCCGGAACTGCGTTTCAGGTTACTGGCGAGGTTGTGTGCGATCCGAAACAGCCAAGTGGAGAACTTTGCGGTGGGCTCGTAGCGGTCGCGGGAACGATAGATCCGCAGGAATGTCTCCTGGGCCATGTCCTCGGCCGCGGGGCGATCGTGCAGCAGGTGGAAGAAGAAGCCCACCAGCCGATCCTGGTACCGCAGCATCAAATCCTCGAACGCGACATTATCTCCCGTCGACACTCGCAGCATCAGCTGCACATCGGGGTCGGCGAGATACTGATTCCGTAGAGATTGGGAGACCAATCGGAGGCTCCGGTGGAAAACACGACGGCAGGCGACGCGGAATGTAAAGGGAATCCGGCAGATCAGGCAAGCGTACTGCTCCGCATGTATCATGCCGGGTAAAGTTTCCACGGCACGTCCCTGCACCGCGATAATTCGCTGAAAACGTCGATTTCTTCGCAAAAATCAGGGAATTTTAGCTGCCACACCAGTTGTTGCATGGGCGTTTACCAACAACACCAGCCTGCCTCTGTTTCTGGCGTATTCTTTCAGGACCAGGTCCCACTGCGACATCACTGGTTGCGCAGTTGGAGTTTCCCTCGATTCCTGCTAATCTTCACAGCCTGCCAGGGGAATCATCAGCCACTCAGAACTCGATCCCGTTCAGGACTTTCCACGTGACCATCTTTCAGAAAATCATGAATCGCGAAATTCCAGCCAGCATCGTCTACGAAGACGATTTGTGCCTGGCCTTCCGTGACGTGAATCCTCAGGCCCCCGTCCACGTGCTGCTCATTCCGCGCAAACCCCTTGTGTCACTCAACGATCTCACCGAAAGCGATGCACAGCTCGCAGGACACCTCCTGCAGACGGTTCCCAAAGTCGCCGCACTGCTCGGACTTGCGGGCGGTTATCGCACTGTGATCAATACTGGTGAACATGGTGGACAAAGCGTTTTCCACCTGCACATCCACATTCTCGGTGGTCGCCCCCTCGGCTGGCCTCCGGGCTGACCAATCCTGCCTCGGCCCATTCACGCCCTCCCGCCTTCCTTTCCGGAGTTTTCATGATGCCGCTTTTCCGACGCTTCACCTGCGTTCTCGTTCTGCTGCTTTTGTTTCCTGTTTTCGCAGTCACAGCGGGTGCTGATGACGGCAGTGATACGCCCGGAATTGCGATGGCCGCCGCCGCCGGGAAACTCCACGCAGCACTCCCGGCCGAACAGCAAAAAAAACTGCACTACGAGTTCAATGATCCCGAGCGTCTGAACTGGCACTTCATCCCAAAGGAACGCAACGGCATCGTGCTTCGCGACATTGAAGGCCCGGCCCGTGCCGCCGCTGAAGAACTCGTCAAAGCCGGCCTGTCCGCCGCCGGCTACGCCAAAACCCTGCAGGTGCGCAGTCTCGAAGAAGTGCTTTACCTGTTCGAAGGTGGCGAAGAAGCCTACCGCCGCGAACGTCGCCACACCCACAAGTACCATGTCACAATCTTCGGCAGCCCCGCCCCCACCGGCACCTGGGGTTGGCGGTTCGAGGGACACCATCTGTCGCTCAACTTCGTGATCCGCGACGGTGTTGTCGTCAGCAGCACTCCGGAAATGATCGGTGCCAATCCCGCACTGATTGATGCCGGTCCCGGACGCCAGCTGCGAATTCTTTCCGGCCGCGAAGATCTTGCTCGCAGCATCCTGCAGGCCTGCACGGAACAGCAGAAAAAGCAAATGTGGATCTCCGACAAGGCCCCCGACGATATCCGCGGCGCCGCACTCCCGCAGGCCCCTGTGGATCAGGCGGTCGGACTGCGCTTCGCCGACATGTCTCCCGACCAGCAAAAGCTCTTCCGCCAGCTCCTCGGCGAATACCTCGCAACCATGCCGGCTCAGGTCGTCCGCGACCGCCTGCAGGCCATCGAGAAAGCCGGAATGGACGAAATTCGCATGGGCTGGTGGGGTGAAGCCGAACCCAACCGTCGGCATCACTACGTCATTCAGGGCAAAACCTTCATCATCGAATACAACAACACGCAAAACGACGCCAATCACATTCACTGCATCTGGCGCAATCTGGAGGGCGACTTCGGTCTCCCGGCCAAAGGCTAAGCCAGCAGCTGGAACGCCGAATCATTGGAACGATCGGACCAGAGAACAGCAGGTCCGATGGTGTTCCGATGATTCGGTGACCGCCTCTTCAATGCCCCCCTCTCGCCCCCAAACCCGCGTCACTCCAACCGCAGATCGCAGACTCCCCAATGACTCAGGTGATTCACCGCTTCCAGCTCCCCAACGGTCTGCTGGTGCTCTTTGAACCCATGCCCGACGTCCAGTCGGCCTCGCTCTCGCTGCTCCTGCCGGCAGGTGGCACCCGTGATCTGCCGGGTCGCTGCGGTACCGCCTCAATACTCAGCGAAATGTTCAACCGCGGAGCTGACGGACTTTCAGCCCGGGAATTCTGCGCCGCCCTCGATAACCTCGGACTGCAGCGGAGTATCCAGACCGGCAGCGCCCATATCACCGTCTCAGCCGCCACCACCGCCGACCGCCTCCTCGCCTGCCTGCCACTGATCGCGCGCATGGTCCGCCACCCGCATCTGGCTCATGAGGAATTCGAGCCGGCTCGCGACCTCATCGCTCAGGGGCTCATTGCCATCGAAGACGAACCCCGTCAAAGACTCGGCAAAATTCTGCGGCAGTACTCCTACCCCGCCCCATGGGGCAACTCCGCTGAAGGAGAACTGGAAGACCTCAAACACGTCACCCTCGACGATGTCCGCAGGCATTTCCGCAACTTCGTCACACCCACTCAGGCCATCCTCGGCATCGCCGGAAACCTGCAGCTTTCAGCGCTTGAAGACGCCGTTCATCATGCCTTTGCCGACTGGAGCGGCCCTCAGGTTCCCGAAATTCAGTCAGGGTCGCTCCCCACGTCTCCATACCACCTCTCCCACGAATCCTCCCAAACCCATATCGGGCTGGCATGGGACACCGTGACGTACCGCGATGAGCATTACTATGAAGCATGGGCGGCCGTCAGTCTGCTCAGCGGCGGCATGAGTTCCCGTCTGTTCACGGAGGTCCGTGAAAAACGCGGATTGTGCTACGCCATCTCTGCGTCGCTCAGCACCCTCAGAGACCAGGCACGAGTGATGGCCTATGCCGGCACCACCACCGAACGCGCCCAGGAAACGCTCGATGTCACCGTCGCCGAAATCCTGCGGCTGCACCAGAACATCACCGAGGACGAACTACAACGCTGTCGCGCCCGCGCGAAGAGCTCGCTCATCATGCAGCAGGAATCCACTTCCTCCCGCGCCTCCTCGCTCGCCCGCGACCTCTACCTGCTCGATCGCGTCGTCACACTCGAAGAAATTCATCGCCGCATCGATGCGCTCACAGTCGACGGTGTCCGCCAGTTCATTTTGGACCATACACCCAAATCCATGGTCCTCGTGACCATCGGTCCACAGGAACTCAACCCCGGTTCTGTGCTCAGTCTTGCCTGATGCCCACCCCCCGGCCTACAACCAAGCCCGCTCCTCAAAATCCGGAACGCAACGCCCTGCCCATGAAATTTCATCACCGCCAGCTTTCAAACGGACTGACTCTCATCGCCGAAACCAATCCGTCCGTGCACAGCGTTGCCGCCGGGTTCTTTGTCCGCACCGGTTCACGGGATGAAACCGCAGAAGTCTCCGGTGTCAGCCATTTCCTCGAACACATGGCGTTCAAGGGGGATGAGCGGTTTTCGGCGGATGACATCAATCGTGTCTTCGATGAGATCGGCGCGAAGTACAACGCGTCAACCAGCGAAGAAGTCACCATGTACTACGCTGCAGTCCTCCCGGAATACCTCGAATCCGCCCTGCAACTGCTCGCCGCACTCCTCCAGCCCTCCCTGCGGCAGGCTGACTTCGACATGGAAAAGAATGTGATCCTCGAAGAAATCAGTATGTACGAGGATCAGCCGTCTTTCACCTGCTACGACCACGTCATGGCCACCCACTTTGCCGGCCACCCGCTCGGACAAAGCATTCTCGGCAGCCACGAAAGCATCACGGCACTCACTGCCGAGCAGATGCGAGAATACCATCAGGCACGCTATCACACCGGAAACATTCTGCTGGCCGTTGCCGGCCGCTGTGACTTCGAGCATCTCTGTGAGCTCGCCGAAACTCACTGCAGCCGCATTCCCCGCGGCCAAACTCAAAGAACCATCCCCAACTTCCGGCCCGGAACCGCTTCCAGCCTGATCCCCAAACCCGGCAGCCTGCAACAGCATATCATGCAGATGGGCATCGCCCCCCGCGGCACCGATCCGCTCCGCTATGCCGCTGAACTGCTCTCAGTTGTCGTCGGCGACGACAACGGCAGCCGACTATTCTGGGAACTCGTCGACCCCGGCCACGCCGAATCCTGCGACCTGGGTTACAGTGAATACGACGGGGATGGAGCGTGGATGAGCTACCTCAGCTGTGCCCCGGAAGACGTCCGCGAAAACATTGAACGCTGCCTCGCCGTCTACGACGAAGTCAACCGCAGCGGCATCACCCCCGAAGAACTGGAACAGGCTCGCAACAAAGTCGCCTCGCGAATTGTGCTCCGCGGCGAACGCCCCATGGGACGACTCACCTCACTCGGCTCCAACTGGCTCTACCGCAGCGAATACCGCTCCAT
>JBEIEK010000121.1:0-15723 GCA_040382995.1 Planctomycetaceae bacterium | reverse complement strand
GGAATTTCTCAAAGTCCCGGCCGGCAGCCAGAAAGTTGTCGAAATCCTTCCCGCTGGCTGGATTCCTGCCATCGGACGTCCGCACACGGTCAACACCACCGTAAACATCGGCGGCATCAACACGATTGCCTTTTACAATCTCCAGCCGGTGCCCGGTTCCGTCAGTGGTGTGATCTTCGACGACGTCAATGCAGACGGACTGCTGAACGGGACTGACAGTCTCCTCGAAGGCTGGCAGGTCTTCGCCGATCTGAATGCGGACGGAATACTTAATCCCGCCGAACCAACGGCTCTCAGCAGCCCACTTGGCGCCTATACACTTGCTGACGTCCCCTACGGCAACACAATCGTCCGCCTCGTTCCCCAGGCAGGCTTCTCGCCAACGACATTTCCCTCGGGCTTCACCACCTTCCTGCTGCTCAACGGCGAAAACCGCACCGATGTCAACTTCGGCAATCGCGATCTGCATCAGTTCAGTTTCTCCGGCAATGTCTTCCACGACGCAAACGCAAACGGACTCCGTGACCCCGGTGAACGCGGGCTCAGTGGCGTCACCATCTTCCTCGATACCAACGCCAACGGCACGCTCGATCCCGGTGAACCCTCCACCGTTTCACAACTCGACTACTTCTTCACCCCCGCCATCGACGAAACCGGCAACTACAGCTTCACCCACCTCGGTCGCGGAAACTATTCCGTCCGCGAAATCGTTCCCCCAAGCCAAAACGCCACCCCGCCAGAGGCTCGCTTTCGCACGCTCACCCTGCCTGCTGCCACACCCACCTCGATCGACTTCCCCAACCGCTTTCGTTCCAGCGAAATTCATGGCATCGTCTTCCACGATACCAACTCAAACGGTGTTCTCGATGACAGTGAATACCGTCGCCCCGATGTGCCGGTGTTCCTTGACCTCGACCGCGACGACTTCTGCGACCCCGACGAACCACAAAGTAACAGCGGCCCCGATGGAAGTTACGTCTTCGGCAGTCTTGCCCCCGGAGCCTATGTCGTTCGCGAAAAAGTGCGGCAACCCGGAAGCATCTCTGTTCCCCCGACCGGCGGCGGGATTCTCTGGCCACCCGGCACCAGCCGCCCCGCCAGCGGCAACGTCTCCCCCACCAGCCTCCAGCTGACTCTTGCCACCGGCCAGTCCTCCCTTCACAACGTCAGCCTCACACTCCCCGGAACAGGCAGCCTTTCCACCCTCGTCGACGTCTTTCTGCTCTTCGACGACACCGGCAGCTTCACAGCCAACAGCCCCATCGTCCGCGCCGCCTTCCCAACGATTATCAGCACCCTGCAGTCATCACTTCCAGGCATCGATCTGGCCTTCGGAGTGGGCCGGTTTGAGGAATACGGAAACTTCGCTGCCGAATTCGCCACCGGCCGCCCCTTCATTCTTAATCAACCCATCGTGGAAGCGACCCGTCCCGGCTTTGCCACGTCCATTCAGGCGGCACTCGATCGCACCGCTCCCGGCTACGGTGGAGATGCTCCCGAAACAGACATCGAAGCCCTCTACCAGCTCGTCACCGGACTTGGCTTCGACGGCAACAACAACGGTTCCACGCTGGAAAGCGGTCCCGCCGGCCCTGCCAATACTCAGCTCAATCCCGGTAACAGTGGCGACGTCCCTGCCTTCTCTTCCTTCCAGCCAGATCCCGCCAGCAGCGTGCTCGCACCCGCCGGCACCATCGGCGGCGCCGGATTCCGCCCCGGTGCGCTCCCCGTGATTCTCACTGCCACAGATACCGGGTTTGCGTATCAGCCCAAAGGCGAAACTCAGGTCACCGGACTCAATGGTGTGACTCTCCCTGTCGCCTCACTCACTCAGCTCTCTCGCGCCACAACCCCGTTCAATCTGGGGGCCGGACTCCAGGAAACCGTCACCGGACTGAATGCCCTGGGCGCACTTGTCATTGGACTCGGCACCAATCCTCTCGCCACACAGGATCCTCGGCAGGCGCTTGAATCCCTCGCCAAACTCACCGGCGCCGTCAACCGCTCGCTTGTGTCCATCCCCAACGGAACCCCCGATCCCGTTGACCCAGGCGATCCCTTCTACTTCCAGATCACCACGGGATTTGGCACCACCGTCGCCGATGGCGTCACCAGCGCCATTCAGAATGCCGTGACCAATGTGGCCATGGATATCACTGTCCGCGCGTCCGACCCACGCGTGCAGCTCGTCAATCACACAGGCACTCTCACTGGCATCGCCGCCGGCCAAACCGCGGCCTTCGATATCGAATTCATCGGCGATGGACGCCCGGCTCGCTTCGACCTCCAGTTCATCCGCACAGGCACCAGCGTTGTTCTCGGTTCCATCCCCGTCGTCATCGGCACCCCCATCCCTGGTGACGGTTACAACTTCGATGACCTCGAAGACGGCGAAATCCACAATTCGTCCCATTTCGGACACGTTGTTCCCAATCAGGCTCCGGTTTTCTCTCTCAGCTCCGAATCGTCCGCTTCTGAAGACGCCGGACTGCAGGTCATCCCCGCCTGGGCCACCGCCATCTCACCAGGCGACGCCACCGAAATACGCCAGACACTGCAGTTCTCTCTGACCACCAGCAATGCCGCTCTCTTCTCCGTCGCTCCCACAATCTCCCCCGACGGAACGTTGACGTGGCAGTCTGCTCCAAATGCCTTCGGCAGCGCCACAGTTACTGTCCAACTGAGTGACAACGGCGGGACCGGCGGCGGTGGCGTTGACACCAGCCCACCCCAGTCCTTCCTGATCACTGTTCTTCCCGTCAACGATGCTCCGATCGCCACGGCCGATGCCTGGGATGTCCAGGAAAACACGCCTCTGTCAGTCACGGCACCCGGAATTCTGGCCAACGATCGTGACGCTGATGGCGATGCCATCACTGCTCGCCTTGTCACCGCCCCCACTCACGGAACTCTGATCCTCAATCCCGACGGATCGTTCCTCTACACCCCAACCACTGGCTACTACGGTAATGACAGCTTCACCTGTGTAGCCTCTGATTCCCTCGCCGACTCCGCTCCCGTTGTCGTCTCTCTCACCGTCTTCCATGTGAATCAGGCCCCGGTCGGCTCCGCCGACAGCTATGCCGGAACCGAAGACCAGCCACTGCTTATCACGGCTCCCGGAGTCCTCGTGAATGATCTCGACACCGACGGCGATCCACTGACGGTTCGGCTCCTTCAGGCACCTGCTCGCGGCCTGCTGACCCTCAACCCCGACGGCAGCTTCCTGTACAGCCCGGCTGCAAATGATTTCGGCACATTCACGTTTACCTACGTCATCAACGACCGCTTCATTGACTCCACCCCCGTCACTGTCACCATCGACCTCGCCGCCGTCAATGATGCTCCGATTGTCAGTCCGGACCGCTATACGACTGCTGAAGATGTGGTCCTGAATGTCGCTGCAGCCACCGGCAGCCTGCTTGCAAATGATTCCGACCCCGATTCTGATGCCCTTGTCGCTCTGCGGGTACTCGATCCGCTGCACGGCAATCTTGTGCTCGGCCCTGACGGACAATTCACTTATACACCCGCAGCAAACTACTCCGGTGAAGATACCTTCAGTTACGCAGTTTCAGATGGCCTCGTGACCTCAGCCCCCGTCACCGTCACCATTGCCGTCACTCCTGTGAACGACCCACCAGTCACCACTCCGGACAGCTTTACGCTCAACGAAGACACCACTCTCAGCATCGCACTGCCTGGACTGCTGGCCAATGACAGCGATCCTGAAGGCAGTCCGCTCGCTGCAACACGTGTGGCCGGCCCCACCCGCGGTACGCTGATCTTCAATGCCGATGGATCCTTCACATGGACTCCCCCTGCCAACTTTAATGGCACCGACAGCTTCACCTACCGCGCCTCCGATGGCCTGCTCACCTCGGCCATCACCACAGTGAATCTCAGCGTTCTGCCCGTAAATGACTCGCCTGTCGCGAACAATGAGGCCTACACCACCAGTTTCAATACCCCAATCTCGGTCACTGCCCCAGGCGTTCTTCTGAATGACCGCGATGCCGATGGTGATCCGCTCACCGCCGTGCTCTCCACGCCACCAGCCCACGGCACCCTGACACTCAATCCCGATGGCTCCTTCGTCTGGACTCCCACCGTCGGCTACAGTGGGCCGGACAGCTTCCAGTACCAGGTGTCGGACGGAATCACGCTCTCGGCCGCTGCCACAGTCTCCATCACTGTCTCCCCCCCGGTGCTCACTCCAAAATTCTTCGTGGTGGATGCCACGGGACTGCGTAACTATCAATACACGGCAGATGGCACCGCCATCACCAGCACCCCGCTCAACACACGCGATTCCCGGCCTCGCGGAATCGCCACCAATCCCACCGGCACCATCTTCTGGGTGATCGATGGCGGTGGTGATATCTTCGTTTACAGCCGCGACGGTGCGCTGCTGGGACAGTGGACACCCGGTCGTGCCGGACGTCCCGAGGGCATCACCGTCTGGGGCAATGACCTCTGGCTCGTTGACCCCACGGGTGATCGTCTCTATCGGTTCACCGGTGGTGCGGCACTCCGGACTGGCCGCGTGAATGCCACCTCCAGCTTCGTCCTCAACGCCCAGAACCTCAATGCCACCGATGTAGTGACCGATGGTACCCGCTTCTGGGTCACCGATGACACCCTCGCCACCGACCGCGTGTTCCGATACTCGCTTACCGGCGCCTTTCAGGGAAGCTGGACACTCACCCCCGCCAGCCCCACACCCGCGGGCATCACGCTCGATCCCAACAACGTGAACCACCTCTGGATCGTTGACTCCACAACCGATCGCGTCTACCAGTACGACGCCGGCACCACGTTCACCGCCGGCCCGCAAACCCCCAGTCTCTCCTTCCCGCTGGTCGCTGGAAATGGCAATCCGACAGGCATTGCCGACCCCAGAGTCCTTGTGGATGCGTCCCTGCACGCAAACATAGGCAGCAATCCGCAACCTGCTGCCATGCCGACAGTCCCCGTGGCGAACACCGACAACTCCCTGCAGCCGCCGCACAAATCGCTGCCGCTGTTTTCCGAAAAGTCAAGGGAAATCGGGACGTTTTCCGCAGCCGGATCTGTCGCATGCCGCGGATCACTCCGCCGCCATGTAGTACCCCGCCAACGCGCGGCGTTCACTGCGTTTTCCTCCTCCTCAAGTCACGCCCTGCAACAACTCCCTCAGCCTGCCCCGATCTCCCCACGTGACCTCGATGATCTCTTCAGCCACCGCCTCGGGCTGCTGGACGAGGCTCGTCGCCCTGAGGCTCACTGACCTCAATCGCGGCTTTGATCTCCTCCCTCCAGATTTCCGCGACCTGCTTCCACGCTTCAGCCTGAGGCAAAAATTGTCGGCGTGGAGAATCCGGCAGTCGACGAAGTTCGTCAGACGCTTCGAAATACTGATCCAGTGATATTTTCGCCTCCGCAAATCGCTGCTGAATCTGCAGGGACCGCGCCAGCAGCAGCGAAGCGGTTGGATTGCCGTTCTCAGCAGCCTGCCGCAGCTCCGGGAATTCAAGGACCGCTGACAACTGTTCATCTTCGGGTGTCAGTTTCAGGGCCGCGACGTATTTCTGTGTCGCAGTTTCCACGTCCGTGCGGCGTTCTGCTTCCTGCGCCGCCAGAATCTGGCGGGCGGCCAGCGCGAAACGGGAATAACGGTCAAGTTCGTCCGGCAGAAGATCTCGCGGAAGAAAACCGGTAATTGAGACACTTCGGCTGCGGAGCAGATTCAGATTTCTCTGGGCCGCATCGGGACCCGTATCGGCGCGGGGAACAAGGAATTCAAGGAGTGGAGTTTCTTCGGTGTTCAGGGGCCCTTCAGCAAGCAGGTCCCGCAACGCGGGGGCTGTTGTCAGCAATGTGGATGCGATTCTGTGGGGATTGGTGAACCCGATGACGGCGAGGTCTGCACGGACATCCGCCTCGGCCAGCATCTGCCGCACACGAGCAACAGGAAATGTCCACTTACCCCGACGACCGGCCAGCAGAACGTAGTGGGTCCAGCGGTTATTCAGGTAATAAACGTGCATGTCGGGAAACACACTGGCAAACGTCCGCAGCGTCATCAGGAAAGCACTGCGGGACAGACCACCCAAAGGCATCCAGATGACCGTACATCCGGTCTCTGTGGATGCCTGCCGACACAGTTCAAAGTATTCGCGGTCATACAAATTTGCGCTGGAGCGATATCGCAGATCGGTGCAGTCAGACACGATCACGTCATACGTATCCGTCACTCCGCGGAGGTACGCACGCGCATCCTCAAAAATGATCCGATACCGAGGATCAACAGGAGTTTGCTGCAGCAGCCCGTGGTTGGCGTCCGTGAGCAAGTCAGCACAGGCCGGCACTTCGGGAGAAATCTCAACACAATCCAGAGACTGCAACTCGTCGTGCAGCAGAAACGAAGCAGAAGCACCACCACTGCCGAAGCCGACGGTCAGGGCCTTCCGGGGCCTGTCAGCCAGCAGCATGCCCCAGTGTGCCAGACTCTTTTGGTCCGTTTGCATAATGAGCGATGTGCCGGCGACTGGTACATCATCCACAGAGATTCGCCGTTCACCCCGCGAATTTTCGATGACGCTGACAGTGGCCGTGGGCCCGTCAAGCGTTCTTACCACAAACTCGCCCGGCAGCAGCGTATCCGGTGCGGGCAACGGTGGAACCACCAGCAGCACAATCAAACATGCACAGCCCGCAGCGGAAACTGCCGGCAAATGACGAATACGCAGCAGCCACAGAGCGACTGTCGCCGCGACGCAGGACAACGCCAGCAGGCCTTTGAACAGGCCCCAAACCGGAACGATTACAAACGGTGCGAGGGCAGCACCGAGCACGGATCCCAGAGCATTCCAGGCGTAAATCCGTCCAATCTCTCGCCCCGCTCGCCCGGCGACCGACTGCACACACGCGGGCAGCAGCAGGCCTGAAAGCAGCGTCGGCAGACCGACAATCGCCACTGTGCGCAGGAGTATCTGCAGGACCGCCTGAGGAAATGCCACCTGCAGCGTTGCAGGATGAATCTCATCATGGAGCCTGGGAAGCGTGAGCAGAAGCAGGACCGAAGCGGCAATCGACAGACTCATCATCAGCAGCAGCCAGCCGCGAGTTGTTTGCTTCCGACTGGCAGCCGTTGGCAGAATTGTCCAGCACAGAGCCCCAACCGCGATGCCGCTGAGACAAACCGCCAGCACCGCCGAAAAGCTGTATGTGGTGTTCTTCAGCCGGTCAAAGGAAAACACCAGGGCCCGCGACCAGAGATGCTGAGCCGCCAGTGAAACAAATCCACCGACAAACGCGACCATCGCCGCATCGCCGTGCCGCGATTCCATCAGGGGCACCGGCAATTCAGCTTTGAACGTGTCCGCGTCGTCATCCGGACTGCCCCCGCGTGGAAGCAGCGGCCGCAGGACGAACCAGGCCGCTGCAGCCGCCAGAAAATTCAGCGATGCGCCCAGCCGGAGCGTACTGGTCATTCCCAAAGCAGGAATCCACACAAAGCCAGTTAATAATGCCCCGACGACAGCTCCGAGTGTATTCATACCGTACAGCCATCCAAATCCTCGACCCGCCGAACGCTGCAGTTTTGGTACTGCCATCGTGATCACAGGTACTGTCGCGCCCATCAGACCTGTGGGGATGAGCAGCAGCAGAAAGACGGTCACAAATCTGATGACTCCACGCAGCCACGGCTGCTCGCCCGGAGCACCGGCGAGATCCGGCAATCCCCCAAGCATTCGCAGTGCCCATGGCATCATCAGGGCCGCGCAGGCGATCAGACATTCCAGGACGGCATAAACAAATACAGCCCGACGAGGATGAAGTCGCAGTCTGGAAGCCAGAGCACTTCCTGCGGCAAGCCCTGCCATGAATGCTCCGGTCGTTGCCGCCAGAGCCGGTGCTGAAGCACCAAAGACCGTGGTCAGCATGCGGAACCAAAGAATTTCATCCGCCAGCCCCGCTGCGCCCGACAACAGAAAAATCAAGCCGGAAATCAGCATTGATATCATGCGTACTTCTCTAAGGCTGTGAGGTGGTTCCCGGCAGCAGTTTGCGTGCGGCCTGACGATGCTGTTCAGCGGCCGGGTCCCTGCGGGACGCGAGGATGGCTGCCAACGCGGTATGGGCCCCGGGATTGCGGGGGTCAATTTCAAGCGACATCTGCAGCGAACGAATGGCCGCTTCGGTTTGATCGAGGTTCTGTTCCGTCATCCCGCGATAGAACCAGTGACGCGCCTCCCGGCGCGTGCGGGTAAGCTCCTCAAAGCCGGCGAGGGCCCTCGAATAGCGGCCTTCGCTGAAGTCGATTTCACTGTGGATCCTGAGGGCCGTAACCCGATCCTCAGTCGGATCTGCATCCAGTTGCAGAGCGATCGCGGACCATTCCTGTGCCTTCTCCGTCCAACCGATCTCGGATGCAATCCGGGCCAGTCCAGCAGCCACAGTCGAGTCCCGGGCGCCCGCGTCCCACGCTTCAAGCAGCAGGTCGCGAGCCTGACGCAGTCCGTCGGGAATCTCGGATTTGAGCGAGAGTTGCAGCAGAGCAAGTCCACGGCTGCGTTTCTGGTCGGCCGCGGGCCAGCCCTCGACAGGTTTGGTCAGTTCCACGAGCCCGATCGTGGAAGAACTTACCGGGGCGAGATCTGCGGCAGGTTGTGTCCCAGTCTGCGCTGGCGGTAATGGGGGCGACGGACGGGAGTGAATTCCGATGCGATGATGTGTGAACGCCACATGCGGCAGCTCTGTCGGGGATTTAGGCATATGACAATCGGTGCAGCGATCGCCTTTCAAATCTCTGGCGGACTGCTGCTCGCCGCAGGCTGCCGACTCATGGCAGCTCAAACAGGCGTTTCGCCAAACCTCGGTCTGCGCCGTCGTTGAACGCAGCTGATGGGGGTGATGGCAGGTGACGCAGGTTAATGAGGTGGACTGTTGGTAGCATTGGCTGGCATGCATTTGTTCGACATGCCCGACAACCGTCATTTCTCCCTGCACCTCCGCACGAAATTCCTGCCGAAAGCTGCCAAGTGGCAAGCCCGGACGGAAGTCGTCGAATCGACGTCCACGAGCGAAAATCTGAGCATCCCCCTGAAGATGACACTGTTCGCACACGGATTCAGCAAGGGGTCTGGACAGGTGGGCAGGGTTGACGATTGAATAGTCGATTTCACCTGCAGCAGTGTCACTGGCCGAGGACTGTTCGTGCTTCGAGACGTGCAGTTCACCGGGACCATGACAGCGTTCACAACTGATCGCCTGTTCGTGAATGTCCACCAGATATTCGTTGTTGTTGCGGATGTCCAGACTGCCGGCATGGCACGACAGGCAGCGGGCAGAGATATTGCGGTGGAAAGCATAGTGATCCGGCCCGGAGTAGCCGGGGGAAAGGTCCCAGCATTTCCGAGTGGAGTACCATGTCAACGGTGACTGGACAAGAAACCCCTGAACGAGCGTCAGGAAACTGTGGCCAAAGTGTCCCGAACCGACCGTCCATGCGATGTCGAAGTCGCGCGAGGACTGTTGCGTAAGCTGGAGCTCTTCGGTGTGGATGAGCTTCTGCTGATCGATTCGGGAATTGAAAACGTAGCCCGAATCGGGGTCATTGAGGCTGGCATTTTCAAGTGCTGGTGGCACGTTCGAGAGGGCTCGGTTGTGCGGCGTGACCTCGTAGGCACTGGCGATTTCAGCATGACAGCTGCGACAGGACTTCGAACCGGCGTATGTGGCATGGGGGGCGGTGTTGAGATACGGAGAATTGGGCGTGGACGGCAGGGGCAGAGTGCCCGAGGCAATCCTTGTTTCTGCTGACTCGCCAGTTGCTGTCTTCTCAGTCGTCGCAGTGTCGTGCGGAGTATTTGCGTTGTCGACTGGCTGCGAGTTGCAGCCAGCGAGACTGAGCAGAACCGTGAAGACTGCAAGAGTTGCAGGGAACAGCGGGTGCCGAATGGATGGCCGGGAAATGTCAGGGCAAGCAGATTGCATAGTCGATTCTTCTGGCGGATTCCTCGCTGTTTTCATTTCGCTGGATCCAGTTTTCTGCGGCGTTTTTCAAGGTAATCAGCGAGTGCAGCGCGGGCCGTTTGATTTTCAGGTTCGACGCGCAGGACGGCAAAGAGCAATTGCTCACCTGCGCGGCGGTTCTGGTGAGTCATGGCGAGGCAGCCGGCCTCGCAGCGAATTGAATTATTTCCGGGGTCCTGCTGCAGCTCTGCCAGAAGCGTTTCCATGCGCTGCACTTTTGTGGAGGCGACCTCCCAGCGGGCTTCGCACTGAGCCAACTCGGCCGGCTGATTCTCTGCGTGCAGAATGCGGATCCAGGCAGCCAGTGCTCCCTGATCTTCAGGCCAGTCCTGCAGGAATGCCGCCAGCCGCTCGCGGGCCTGTTCCACTTGTCCCGCGTCGCGTTCCGCAAGCCCCAGCATCAGCATCGCATCGAAGTCGGCGGGGTCCTGCTTAAGGCACTGCTGCAACGCATTGATGCAGGCCAGGTTGTCACCCATCAGTCGGAGCGTTTTGCCCTTCCACATCCAGTGTTCAGCGGTGTGGGGTTCGCGGTCACAGGCGAGCGAAAATGCCGCAAGGGCTTCGTCGAGACGGTCAAGGTCCAGCAGACTGCGGCCGAGATGGGCCTGAGTGGAAGCACTGGCATCTCCCAGTTCCACAGCTCGACTGAGTTCTTTCACGGCATCCGCTGGACGAACCTGCATCGCCTGCAGAATTCCATGCTGCGCCCACGCACGATAGTCACCCGGAAGATCACTCTTCCACGTGCGAATCAAAATCTCAGCGGCCTCCAGCCGGCTGAAGCCACGCAACCATGTAGTGAACGCGTCACATACGTCGCCCGCAAGAAATTCATCGGATGTCAGGAGTGCTGAAAGCCGCGCTTCGGAGGCTCGAGGGTCAGCAGTTTTTGCCAGCAGCAGGTTTTCTTCGTCGAACAGTCGCTGAGGAGCCACGGACAATTTCCGGAGCTTTTCAATCGTCCCCCTCGCAGCGTCAAATTCATCCCGCTGACGCTGCAAAGAGACCAGCAGAAGCAGCGGTTCGTGTGCGGCTGGGCGAGCTGCCAGCAATGAATTCAGCAGTCGCTCAGCCGCGTCGAACTGCAGCGTCTGCAGGCAGGCAGAGGCCCTGCGGAGGCGGAGGTCAAACAGCAGATCCGGCCCAAACCACGCAGCCGTTGCCATGACGGGCACACACAGCAGCAACACCGCCTGAAGCAGCCGCGAACGTCCCCAGAGCGATCGCAAACGCCGCATCAAAGAACCGGATGCAGAAAAAACCGGCATGGCAACAGGGCTTTCAATTGATGGAGCAATTCACCGAAGCTGCATTTTCTTCCAGCCTGACTGCGAAAGTCAAGCCGCAGGAATTCAACGCCGTCAGTCGGGTACCGCATACAACTGTCCGCGATCCTCCACCAGAAACGCATCGTGAATGTTCGCTGAAACCTTCAATGCCTGTGTCCGACCGCCGGGCCAGCGAACAGTCAGTCCGACGTCGACCGATTCCTGCGGACGGGCAAATGTCACTGCGAATTCATTGGAACAGTAATATCCATCTCCCGCAGTCGCCCACGACTTCTGCGGCGGAATGCCACCGGAAGAATCGCCCTGCAGCATCAGCACGGCGCCGATCGGCCGACGACAGCTGCGGTGCCCCAGCAGGCGTATACGCAGCGGCGTGGCTGACGCCACCGATTCGTTGATGTACAGCGCAGCCGGTCGGTCCAGAAAGGTCGCTGTCAGGTCACTCAGGCCATCGCGATTCCAGTCAAGCTGCGCGAGTGCCCGGCCAAGTGCCGGCTGGCTGCCGTAAACACCAAAAACATCATCCGCTGCCCTTGAAAACCGACCCGGCCCCGTGGCAATCCAGGCCGCCGGACGCATTTTCCACGGCAGCTGAAAATGCTGATAATCATCCACATGGCCGTTCATTACAAACAGATCCGGCAGGCCATCGAGGTTTGCGTCAATCGCCTGAGTGCCGAAGGAGAGCAGATCCAGAGTCCCGGAATCAGCGCCTGTGCTGGTGGAGAGATCCTGAAAAAAACCTCCGCCCGTCCCCGCGTACAGTGTGTTGGTTTCGGCAAGAAAATTCGTGACGAGGAAGTCGCAGGTTCCGTCGCCGTTCAGATCCCCCGACGCGATACCCATGCCAGCCTGAATCCGACCAGCCGCATTCACGGCACAGCCGCGAAGTGCAGCTGCATCCGCCAGTGAAGTGACACGACCAGCAGATGATACCTCCGGCAGCCGCAATGCGTTCGGCGTCATATCGTTGCTGATGAACAGCGAATTTTGGCCAGTCTCGTCAAAGTCCCCAATTACCAACCCCAGACCTCGGCCAGCGTCAGCTGGAAACAGGTCCGGCCCGGCCACCGTGAAACGGCCGCTGCCATCACCGATCAACAGCCGATCAGAGGCTCCGGGAAACAAATCCGGACGACAGGAACGCAGCAGCCTGGAAGGTCCGCTGTGACAGAGTTTCGTCTGGATCTCATTGCCTTCCCCGTACCGCAGCTCAATCAGATCCGCTGTTCCATCACCCGTAACGTCGGCGATGGCACAGCTGGTCGTCCAGCCAGCAGACTCCGGCAAAGCACTCGCCGAAACATCGCTGAAGGTTCCGTCGCCGTTGTTCAGCAGCAGCCTCGACCCTGTCGTGGAAGCGACAAACAAATCCGCAAACCCGTCTTCGTCAAAATCTCCTGCAGCCGCTCCCTGGCCGTAATCACTGTCCGCTGGCAAAGCCAATGGCGCAACCTGCTGCGCTGCAGTGGCCCGGAGGTTTCGGTAGAGCAAATCCGTGCTCCGCGGATCGGGAATCGGCGGCAGCGAATTGCCCTGCACCACAAACAGATCCGGCCACGCGTCGCCATCAAAGTCCAGCACCGCAACTCCACCGCCGAAACCCTGCAGCACGGAAAGCCCGCGAGGTTCAGAACTGGTGCGACCGAAAAACCACGGCTGCCCGATTCCCAGCCGTTTACTGTGATCCTCAAAACGCGGCATCACAACTGCAGAGTCGGACGCCGGATCAGATACCGTCTCAGTCGTGACAGCAGCCACCTCCCGCTCCGGAAGCGGCACAACAGCCAGCTGCGGCGGAAGAAACCGCGGCAGGTCTGCAGCCCCGGGACGCGGAACTGGCTGCTGCTCCAGCAACGCAAGGCACCGACGGGCCGCAACCGCTTCTGAGGGATGCATTCCAGCGATCGCCAGATACCACGCGATCGCCTCATCACGCCGTTCGAGCTCCTCCAGCACGCTGGCGATCCGGAACATCTGCGGAGCTGTCTGGTCGTCCTCAAGCACGCGATGCAGCTGCAGTTCAAGACCATGAAGTCGCTGAGCTCGCTCCAGCAGAGGCTCGGCAAGTGCCGTTTCACCGGATGACGCAAGGATGGATCCCAGCAGCTGCAGAGCGGTGCGATGGTTGGAGTCGAGCCTCAGCGCTTGCAGTAGGTGATCACGGGCCGTTGCAAAGCGACCTGCACGCCACGCCAGCCACGCAAGACTGGCCGCACCATCGGGATGCCTGGCAAGGAGTTCTGCATGCCTGCTGGCCCAGCCGGTAAGGCCCGCCCGATCATCCGCGGCAACAAAGGCCCGGGCAGCCAGTGACACAAATTCGGACTGCCCCACAGACGGCAGATCGGTGGATTGCAGAAGAGTCAGCGCTGCTCCGGGACGCCCATGAAACAACGCGAGACTCGCCTCGGCCATTATGGCCAGGGGCCGGCTGGATGTCTTCCGAGCCATCTGCATTAACTGCTCATCACTCAGCAACTCCTCACGACTGCCCAGCATCACCAGCTCATCAAGCAGGTAGCTGCGGAGTTCCACAAGCTTCCGCAGGGGCTGCTGAGTGTCATATCGCCGACATTCAGCCAGCAGCAGACTGGCGAGTTGCCGATTGGCAGGTTCTGAGTCGGGATCTGAGCTGAGTACTTCACGGAGCACAGCTTCGGCAGCCATCAGGTCGGCAGACTGCTGGAGCAGCCGCGACAACTTCAGCAGCTGGTCGTGCGGAAGCGAACGGACTGTGTGCAAACGCTGCAGATGCCGCGACGCGGTCGCGCGGTCACGGACGCGCTCGGCCGCTGTGGCCGCCAGTTCCAGCCAGTCCGGGTCGTCGGGCGCCTTGTCCAGGGCGGCAGTGGCCAGTTCCAGTGCGGCTGCGGGTTTGGCCGCCAGCTGTGACCTTGCCTGCCGCAGCTGAATCAGCCGGCTGGAAATGGGAAGAAGGATGGCGAATGCACACAGTGTCAGAGTGACGAAAGCGATCAGCAGCAGGCGGCGGCTGAACATCGGGCCCTCGTTCAAAGGTTAAAACTGGTGACCGGGTGGAATGAAAACGGCAGCTGCCCATGGGACAGCTGCCGCAAGGATCTTCGCGATCAGAGTTCACGGCGATTAGAAATCACCGACCACTTCACCGCCGTTGCGGCTGCCAAGTGCACCCCAGACACCATAGGGACTGCGGGTAGCACCGGAGGAATCCGGGTCCGGAGCGCCACTGTTGCCGGCGTCGATGTTTTCTGAAATGAACCGCACGGCACCGTCACCGAGAAGCACCTGGACGCCACCGGTGTGGCGGCTTTGTGACGAGTAGATGCCCCAGCGACCGTCCCAGCCGTCGTTTGTGCACCGCGGGGAATTGGGAGGCAGAACAGTGTTAATCCCGGTCATGGAAATGTTGCTGTCGCACCAGCGGTCGCCCGACCAGCCGAAAATTGTCAATCCCGGAGCGAGGGAGTTGCGGTCGGCCGGATCGAGAGCGTTCAGGCACAGTCGTGGGTCTGTGTTGGTGTTTGCAACGAGTGCTGTACCGCCCAGCTTCAGACGGTTCCCGAGCGTGCGGACCAATTCTCCCATGAGAATCGTGTTACTGGTTCCATCGGTGCAGTCCCGGACTCCGAAACACCGGTTGGCGCCGAACATGCCGCGAGGATTCAGGTCGTTCTGGCCACGGACAATGCTGTCACCCGCAGAGAATCCGTAGTTGGTTTTGGCGATTGTGCTGCGACCGCCGGACCAGGTTTGCTCGGGCTGACTGTCTGAAGGGCAAACGTAAGCAGGAATCTGCGTCCGCCAGGGACGGTATGCGTCAACCCATGGCTCGGGACCACCCGGGGGCCACTGACCGTTGAACGGACCACCAGCGCCACCGGATGTGATGCTGTTGTACAGGTTGGCCTGCTCCACATAAGGAAGCAGTGGCACAAGACCGCTGAGGCGTCCCCAGTTGCCGCTGTTGTTCACGACCCAGCCGGTTCCACCCTTGGCAAAGGTGAACATGTTGAAAACGTCGTGATAGTTGTGCAGCGCAAGCCCCAGCTGCTTGAGGTTGTTCTTGCACTGGGTGCGTCGAGCAGCTTCACGGGCCTGCTGAACGGCAGGCAACAGAAGTGCGACCAGAATCGCGATGATCGCGATCACCACCAGCAGTTCGATCAGCGTAAACCCGCGGGCTCGCTGATTCAACCGCCGCTTTCCGGAGGTAGCAGGCATTGAGATCTCCTTGAGGACCTTGTTGAATGAAAAAAGACAACCGCCCGCGACGAGCATGTACGTGTCGTCGCGAGCATGGAGAACGTAACTGACGCGAAAAGTGGAGTCAATTGACAAGTGGACGGATGGACCGTAACAATCCGGTCTGAGCTGGAGTTTTTCGCAGGTTTGCCCAAAAATGCCGCTGGTTTGCCGTCAAGTATCT
>JBEIEK010000120.1:0-15737 GCA_040382995.1 Planctomycetaceae bacterium | reverse complement strand
TCGCTGACAGCCACAAAGCCACCGCCGTCGTTCCGCAGCGTCAGAAAATAGCGGCCCTGAAAAAATGCCAGCGACGGTTCGACGAATCCCCGGCCACCCTGCTTTGACAACACGCCACCCTCACGGACCAGTCGCAGGTCATGACCGTCAAAGTGACACTGATAAACAGCCGACGCATAATCCTCACCCGACGGACCACGAATATAGAGCGGCAGCAGCAGTTCGCCGTCAGGACGCACCAGCCACTGCACGCAGCCCGCAGCGGCCAGATAATGCCGCCCCGACTCGTCCGGAAGCTCGAGCATGCGCCAGGGCGTCCAGGCGTCCTGCTCAGGATCCCAGGCCGCCCAGGCACACTGGTGCGATCGCGGCTGATCAAGCAGCTGTTCACCGGACTGGCTGTAACGCAGCTTTGTGCCGATGGCCAGCAATCGCCCTGAAGGTGCGTGCCAGCCCGGTGTGACATCACACACGGCGATCGTCTCGCCGTTTTCTGTTGTCCAGTCCAGTGCGGCCGGCAGCTGCGGAGCTGTCCATGTGCGACCCAGGTCATCTGAACGCATCACGTACAGGCCCGAATAGTGATCCGATGCACGCAGGTGCTTCTGCAGCGTGCAGATCACCCGCGGAGGATCACCGGGCCGAACGCCGGGAACCGCTGCAACACGCGGATGAAACCAGCAGAAATCCGGACTGAGCTGTCTGTGGATCGTCTGCAGTTCTGTCTGAAAGCCAGTGACTGGCGGCACCTGGGCACGGGCGGTTTCTGTTTGAAGAATCAGCAGCAACCCGGCGAGGATGATCCACGAACGCGACATGACAGAACTCCTGCTGCGGTGTGTTCCGCGAAGTTTTTGGTCCACCAATCAGGCCTGCAGATTCATCAGGACCCGATCTCTGACCGCCTTATCAGACGGCCAGAGCGAGTTGCTGTCAGCGAAGGTTATTCAGCCTTTGGCTCTGCAGGCTCCTGAGCATCCGCTGCAGGGGGTGCTGCGGCACCGT
The DNA here is from genome assembly GCA_040382995.1 of Planctomycetaceae bacterium. GTDB lineage: Bacteria > Planctomycetota > Planctomycetia > Planctomycetales > Planctomycetaceae > SXXK01. Next base: position 14,732 of record JBEIEK010000120.1, on the reverse strand, counting down.
CACCTGCTGGAGGAGCACCGGCCGGAGCACCGCCACCGCCTGGGGGACCACCGCCCGGAGGACCGCCAGCGGGGGCTGCGGGCGCTTCCGGCACTTCGCCCTCCAGCTCGAAGACGATCGTGTTCTTTCCGGGTTCAGACGTGACTTCAATGGTCAGCGGAGTGCTTTTGAGATCCACATAGACGGCGGGCACAAGTGGTCGCGGGGGGAAGCCCGGCCCCATGCTGCTGATGACGACCTTGTGCGTGCCGGCGCTGGCACCGGGTTCGCCGTTGGTTTCCAGACTGAACCGACCCTCGCCATCAAGAAAGCCGAGGGCTGCGTCAAATTTGTCATCAACTCGCTGCGTCATCACGGTGCCGACAGTCACCGGTTTGCCTTTGAACAGCACCTGACCTGTGAACGCATATTTTGCCGGGGCCCCCTGCAGCTCATTCTGCAGCAGCCAGGCGCCACCGCCGATGAGTCCGCAAACAAGCAGGATCATCAGAACGCGTGCGATGCTGAATCCCGCGGCTGGGGCGGGGGGATGCGGGTGAGATTGGTCGGACACGGGACGGCCTCTGGAAAACAGGTGAAGGGGGAAGTGATGTCAAAGCTGTCAGCTGGGGCAGGTCAGAAATCCACAAAGACGTGTGGAGCTGCTCCAGGCTGGGCGTTCTGCACGATAGTGAACCGTTGGCCGGCGGGCAAATTCTGTATCAGGCTTTCCTCACCACCCGGCCAGCGAATTCTGAGTTTGGCAGCAGAATCGGAAGTGTGGCGGACGAATTGCAGCCTGCGGTCGCTGGCTGATGCATAGCTGCCGCCTCCGAAGATCTGTTCGGTTTGAACACGGTCACCCTCCTGCAGCACTCCCACGGCCCCCACAACATCTCGAAGGACCCGCGTCCCGATCAGCCGCAGCACGAGCGGTTGCAGCTGGTTACTGGAGGGTGAGGTGTCATTGCGAAGCAGTTCCGGTGCCGCATCCTGGTGACAGATCACAACATCAGCGTCTGCATCCCCGTCAAGATCTGCGGTTGCGAGTCCTCGTCCGCAGTGACGAGCAGCAAAATAGGGGCCAGCGCCAGTCGCCGGCTGAAAGCTGCCCCCAACGTTTTTCCAGAGCCCCGGTGGCTGCAGGTAGTCACCTTCCTTGCCGAAATCTGCGAGGTTATTGTCGGTGTGTCCGTTGGTGACAATCAGGTCGGCGAGACCGTCGTGGTCAAAGTCGGCAAAGGCATTTCCCCAGCCCACCCACGGCATGCTGCCTTCGGGGATGCGCGCCAGTCCTGCTTCAAGAAAGGCGCGGTCCCCCAGATTCAGATAGAGCGCATTATGCTCGTTCTGGTAGTTGGTGACGAAGAGCTCGAAGCGACCGTCGCCGTCCACGTCCGAGGCGGCCAGTCCCATGCCTGCCTGAGCCTGGCCAAGGTGATCAAAGGCGGTTCCGGAGGCTTCTCCGATTTCTTCAAACCCGCTGCCCTGATTGATAAACAGGAAGTTCGGATGAATATCGTTGGCCACGTAAAGATCGGTGAACGCATCACCATCGAAGTCTCCTGCCAGCACTCCCTGGCCACGGCCCACAACTCCGCCGGCTCCCAGCTGTTGAAGCTGATTGGTAAAGCCTTCGCCGTTGTTCACCAGCAGCACATCCGGCTGTGGAGGTACGTGCCGCGGACTGCAGAACATCCGCAGATTCCTGGTTTTGTCACCGCAGTACTGACTGGTCTCGAATGTCCACTGTCCGTAGTTACACACATAGATGTCTGACAGGCCGTCGTGATCGGCGTCGAGAATGGCGGCGCTGGTAGCCCAGCCATCGTCGTCCGCACCCAGGGCAGCAGCAATTTCTTCAAAGGTACCGTCGCCAAGATTGCGATACAGCTGATTGCGGCCATAGCGAGTCACATACAGATCCGGAAAACCATCGCTGTCCACATCACCGGTGGCGATTCCGCACGAATAGCCCGGAGAACCAATTCCGGCCACTGCCGTGATGTCAGTGAACTTCCAGTCGCCAAGACTGCGATACAGGCGATCCCATGGGCCGGGCTGCCGCGGATTCAGGGGGAACGCCGCACCATTGGCGAAATACACGTCCGTGCGGCCATCAAGGTCCACATCGAGAACTCCACAGCCGGTGCCATTGGCGGCTGGGAAAGGCTTGTCCGCCGAATCGCCGCTGGTCTGCACAAAGTCGATGCCCGCGCTCTGGCTCATGGAGGCAAAGCGAAAAGGGCCAGGGGTGGCTGCGGGTTGCGCCGCCGCAGGGGCGGGCGAAGCAGCAGGGGCTGAGGGGGGTGAAGCGGCGGCGGGTGCGGGGGCCCCGCCATTGCTGTCAGGTCCCCCACAACCTGTGATCAGCAGGCAGCAGCAAAACAAACACGCGGCCAGGTGAAACAGGCCCAGTTGCAATTTCACGGAATGCTCTCCCGACTACTGCCAGCACCGTCACCAGTCCCCGCTTCCGCAGCGATTTTTCGCCGCACCTCAGCCGCTGTTTCCGGCCAGCGTCCGATGAGGTGATCGCGGAGCAGTGCCTGCACATTGCCGCTTGTTGTTTCCATCTGCACCTGAGCATCCCGACGGGCCGGCATGTGACACTCCACGCAGCGTTTCTCGGCCACTGCCCCCAGCTTCAGCACGTCGGGGCACGCGGCAGGCTGATGACAGCTGGCACACTTTGCCGCGTAACCTGCCAGCTGTCCCTGCTGACTGCGGTGCGGATCGTGGCAGGTGATGCAACTGAGTCCTTCAGGGGTGGTGAAGCAGCGACTTTTCATGAGTCGGGCCAGCTGATTGGCACTGTGCGGGTCCGCGTTGTCTGCGCTCTCTCCTGACAGGTCCAGTTCCATCCATTCTGCCAGTGCCTGACCAGGACGATAACCGAACGCTGAACCAAGCACCTCGCCGGCCGAATGACACTGGGCACAGATTTCGTTCTGGCGCTGGACGGTGAGCCTTGCTGGCTGCACGATTCGTCGGCCAGTTTGCTCGTCGGGAAACTGCCGATGAAACTCGATATGCTCGTGACCAGCCCCGTGACAGCGGACGCAGCCGATGCCGGGAACGAGCGTGCTGCGATCAAACCGGTTCACTGATTTCAGATCCGCGCCGATCCACGTGGCGTGGCATTCGATGCAGCGGACGGGGACGGGGCGAGCAAAGTCGGCGGTACCGTCGTAGTAGGGGCCTGGACTGTTCACCCAGCCGTCAGACTCTGTGAGATAGCTGATGTGCAGCTGATACAGCCGATCACTGTCCCAGTAGAGGTAAGACTGGCCGTGGTTGCCGGACCCCAGCACCAGATCAATCGAGAATTCTTTCTCATACCGCGCGCCCGTCAGCGGATCATCCAGCTGCAGTCGCTGCAGGAACTGGCCACCCTCGGCCAGCATGCGAAACCGCAAATGGGCCGTCGCCGTGGACAGCTCGTTACGGCCCTGAGCGAAGCTCCCGAGGATAGCCTGGGCGGATGGCAGCATGGAAGTGCGGGCGTGCGCTGTGTGCGTGTAGGTTTCGTATTGCTCAGCGTGACATTCCCGACAGGCATCCGCTGCCAGAAAACCACGTTCTTCAGGCTTCACTGGTGAAACATAGGGCGACTGAGCGGTCGCTGGTTGTTCAGGCAGCAGCACCCAGCCGGTCCCCCCGGGACCACCACCAACCGCCACAGTCGCCCAGTCCTCTGCAGTCACTCGCCGAACGGCAGCAGACCCTTCAACAGGCTGAACGGTGGGCTGCGACACCTGTTGTTCGGTGCAACCGACCACCAGCAGGACGGCAGAAATCAGGCAGCGCGCGGCCAGGCGAGCTGTTGAAGAGTTGCTGATTGTGATGCGCGGACAGATCCGCGACCGCCTGCAGCGAAACACCGGTGCTTCCCATCTGAATCAGGATACGAACGTTACCCGCTGCAAGTCCGTTTCGGCCGGGGCAGCGAGCACGCACAACTGCAGATTCTAAGCTTTTTGCGGAGAGAATCTCTGGAGAATCCAGCGAGAAAATCGCCAGTGGCCGTGAGATCAAAAATCCACACAATGTCAACTGTAAAATAACATTCTCTCATTTAGGAGTCCGCTGCAATCGGTGTCTGGCCCGAGCCGCGCCGAGTCGCCACGCGTGCCGGGATGACAGTGGCAGGGAGTGCGTCATTCAATACTTTGCGGAATTCCTGTCACACCCGCGACGACCTGCTGTATGGGAGAGCGGTGCACCCAGCATCAGCCATGGATATCCCCCCTGAAAAGACACACAAGAAAATCCCCCTGGCTGCTTTTCTGTCCCGAATTTTTCGTTAAAGGTATCGCGATGGCGAACGAAAACAGCAAGTCACCAGACAATCAGGCGGCCCGCCGATTTGACCAGCTCAGCGGAACCCACAAGACGCAGGTGCGAAAGTCCATCAGTGCACCAATTCCAAGGCCATCACCAGACATGCCACCTGAACTGCAACGTGCGATGGAAGAGGCGCGGCAACAGCAGCGAACAGCGCGAGAACAGGAGATTCAGCGATATCAGCCTGCAAGTACGGCATACCTGTCTGCCATGGTGAAGAATGCGGATCGTGCGGCGGAGGTTTGGGAAGGAGTGATCGAAAAATGGCTGGAGGGAAAGCTGAGCGGCTATGACCCGGCACAGTCATTTCGGTCGTATCTGAAAGGGGTGCTGCGGAACGCGGTGTTCACTCATTCTCGCAATCGTCGTCGGGCTGTGGAACAGGCGATGCAGCAGTTTGAAGACGAACACGAAGTTGCCGGTGCTCTGGAAAGCGCCGCAAGCATGGCGTTTGATCAGAGACTCAAAGAGGATCTGATGGAACGAACACTTTCGTCGATGCGCGAAGAAAACTCACAGCAGCACGACGCCATCCGCATGATGATGACCGCCGTCGCCAACAACAGTGATCCACCCAGCTCACGGGAACTGGCACAGGTCCTGTCGCGGCAGTCGGGAACCAGCGTCTCTGACGAAGCGGCCAGGCAGATCAAATCCCGTGCGCGGGAACGATTTCCGCGGGAGCTGATTCGCCAGACGCAGCAAATGACCGGCTCCAGTGACCTCGATCGGCTGGAAGAAACACTTGCCGACCTCGGGCTGCTGGTTTACTGCGAAAAGACGCTGCGGAAGATGCGGGATCAACGGGATAAACAGGACCAGCAAGGCAGCGGCCACAGTTCGTAAGTTCCTGCTCTTCAGGCTGAAAAACGCCACACGTCGCCGTTTTTTCAACAGCCAATCGATCGCAATCCGCAGCTCACACACCCTGGTTTACTCAACACCCCACCACATGGAGTCTGCAGTGGTTACAGATCCCCCCGATTCGCATTCAATCGCTCCTGATGATTCCAATCCTTCGTCAGCGCCCTCCAACTCGACGGACAACTCCAGTGAATCGGGTTCTTCCGGGTTCGATGCCCTGCCGGGCATTGCTCGGGGCGGTGGCATTCCGCCGGGCGATGGTTCAACGACTGCTGCAGAGCTGCCCGAGGATTTCAATCCGGACAATCTCCAGTGGTGGCCGATTATCCCAGGCTACACCATTAAAAAGTGGCTGAGTGGCGGTGGTTATGGCTGCGTCTATCTGGCCCACAACACGGTACTTGACTGCCTGGTCGCCATCAAAATCCTGAACCCGCGATGGGTTGGCACACCGGAAGCCGTCGAAAGATTTGTGCGCGAGGTGACCGCCACTGCTCGAAACCGTCATCGGCACATTGTGCAGGTGATGAACACGGGTCGCGTCAGCGGTTCCGTCTGGCACAATTGCCCGTTTATGGCCATGGAATATCTGTCCGGCGGCGATTTTTATCAGTGGCTGAGCAAACATCCGCGGACCAGTCGCCGGGACCCCAATCTGCGACTGGCCGTCCAGAAAATCGCGGAAGTCTGCGAAGGACTGCACGCCCTGCACGAAGCGGGGATGATCCATCGCGACATCAAACCGCAGAATATCCTGCTCGATCAGAACGACGTCCCACGCCTCGCCGACTTTGGCCTCGCCGAAGTCCACGACATTCAGCGGGCTGCTCTGCACAACAAACAGGCCGGAGTCACTCTTCCCGATGGATTTGATTTTCAACCGCATGCCACTCTGACGGCCGGCAATGAGGTTCCAGGCACCCGCGGGTACATCGCCCCGGAACTCTTCGCAGGTGCAGAGAACGCCAGCCCCGCCTCTGACCAGTACGCAATCGGCGTGATCCTCTACCAGGTGCTCTGCAGTCTGCGGCCCTTTCAGAACCACGAGAAGGATCCCGACGAACGGCAACGCATCGAAGTGGCCGTGGAAGTCTCTGAGAGCGACAAAAAGGCAAGGACCCCGCCACCCCCCAGCTCAAAAAGCTCCTTCAGAGATGCGGGGCTGCAGTACATCTGCCTGAAATGCCTGCGCCCCGAGCCGGAACTGCGATACAGAAGTATCGAGGCCCTGCGTCTGGACCTCCTGCGCTGGCTGAATGGCGAACTTGTACAGGACAATCCTCTCACGCGCTTCTGGAACGAATCGATCTATCGGCCATTGAAAAGCCGACCGCTCTGGTACCTCGGGCTGACGGCCGCGGTCCTGACCTTTATCGGGCTTATTTACGGACTCAGCGCCAGCCTTGTGCATCAGGCCGAACTGAATACCAGCCTCGAGGATCGCAAGAACGCGCTTGAAAAGGCACGTGACGCCGAAAAACGGCTCCGCCAGCAGCTGGTGGAGACTTTGGTGGCACAGGGCGAAACGACCTCATCCAACGGTGATCTGGATCTGGCGATGCTGGGGTGGTCCGCTGGCTGGCAGGCAGAACTGGGCAGCAGCGAACCTGACCAGCAGCAGATTTCAACGTTGAAACGGCGTCTCGAACTGGCGGACAGGCTGCAACCGCCGCTGCAACTGACCGTTCCTGGCAAGCATGTCATTCGTGATGCCGAGTATTCCGCTGCCGGGGATCGCCTGGTTCTGAACGAAGGCGGAGCAATCACAGTTATCGACCCTCGCACCGGACAGCGGCTGCATGACAGACTGAAAATGCCAGTCAGCAGCTCAAAGTTTGCCATCAGTCCTGATGCCTCACGCGTGGCCACATGGTCCATCCAATCGGAAGGCCCGCCTGTGCTGGGGCTCTTCGATCTGCGGACCGGTGAGCGTCACCTGGTCGAGATCGATTTTTTCGTTGGCGATCTGGCTTTCACGGCGGACGGAAAACAGCTGGCGGTCTGCAGTGCCGCCATTTCTCAGGTGGAAGCTGGTCGACTTGAGATTCGCGATGGATTCACTCTGCAAACAGTCGCCTCTGAAAAATTCGCCGAACGAACCTCCTGCCTTGCCATCCACCCCGACGGTTCCCGGATTGCAGTGATGCACCTTGGCGCGAAGTGTCGCATCACGATCCACGCGGCAGATACGCTGCAGGAAGTTCACAGCATTGCTGCGGCCCCTAAACGAGAAATGTGTGATCTGAGTTATTCACCGGATGGGAAGCAGCTGGCCGCTGCCTCCTGTGACGGCATCGTGATGCTGGCGGATGCTGAAAAGACGGAAGCAGAGACGGCTGCACCTGACAAAAGCGCGCTGCTGCAGGAGGCCACTGTGGATGGTGTGGTCGACGGCTGGGGGCGGAATCTGGGTTTTGTCCGCTTCTCTGCTGACGGGCAACGACTGGCCACAGCCTGCGGAGATCGCACGGTGCGCGTCTGGGATCCCTCGAATCGCCGCGAATGCAGTCCGCCGCTGACACATCCTGCCCACATTACGGCGTTAAGTTTCTCTCCCGATCGCAACTATATCCTGACCAGCAGTCTGGACAATCTGGGTCGCATCTGGGACGTAGCCTCCGCGCAGTCGCTGCCGGGCAATCTGCGTCACCAGAGTGCGATACTCAGCGCTGCGTTTCATCCGGATGGCAGGACCCTGTATACGGCCAGCGAAGACGGCGAAACGCGCATCTGGCAGTTTCGACCACAAAATCCACTGCAACCTGATTCCGATTCTGCGATCGTCATGCAGGTGCTCAGTCCCGACGCTTCCCTCCTTGCAGTTCAGGATTCTGAAAAGAACTTCCGCGTCTTCGACGCGCGGTCGCTGCAGCCCGTCAGCCCCCACTTCGCCTGCTCACACCCAGCCCATCTGCTCAGCTTTTCCAGTGACGGTTCAGCCGTGGCGCTGACTGGTGCGGCGCTCGATGGCAAAGGGATGGTATCCCTGTTCAATACCCGAACGGGTGAATTACTGGACGACGAATTCTTGGTGGCCAACCTGCCGCTGCACCAGAGTTTCAGTCCGGACGGACGCTGGCTGGCCGTGATTGCAGCCCGTCGGTCCGGCAAGTCGCTGTGGATTTATGATCGCCAGCAGCAGGTGTGTCACCAGATCCCCAACGTGCAGCCGGACTGCATGGCGTGGCATCCCGCTTCCACTGCAGACCTGTTTGTTGGCAGTCGTGACAGTCGCATTCTCAGGCTCAGCCTGCCGGAGCTTTCAGTCCGGGAGACAGGGGCCAGCGGAGACACACAGGTGATCCGCAGCCTGACGTTCAGCCCCGATGGAACGCTGCTGGCGATAGTCACGGCTGAGGCCGTCCGCATTCAGCAGACGGCCAGCCTGAATGAACCCGATCCCATGGTGATCAGACACCAGCAGGAACCCAACGGTGCGGTCTTTTCAAAGGACAACCGCAGGCTGCTCACCTGGGGCAATGATGGTGTTGTGCAGGTGTGGAATCGGGCCGGCGAAGAACAGTCGTGGGAGCTGCATGGGCAGGTTCGGCACAAGGCCGCAGTCAATTCCGCCACTTTCAATGCCGATGGCAGCCTGTTTGCATCTGCCAGCAGCGACGGCACAGCTGCAGTCTGGGATACAACCTCGTGTCTGGCTGCCGGGCCACGACTGATCCACACTCTTGCAGGCATCGGCGTACGTGAGGTGCAGCAGGTGCGATTCGGCCCCGATGGCAGGTCGGTGCTGACATCCACGTCCAATAGTGAGGGCCTGCTGACCATCCTGCCCGAGGCGCTGTTGTATTTGAACCTGCCCCAGAATCAGCGAGCCGGTTATTCCACATTACAGCCACTGCTGGCGCGCTCCTGCATGAACATCTGGAACTGGAGTCCGGAAAGAACGTTTGCTGGTCCGGAGGATGCCAAAACCGTTGCTGTGCACCTCTCCGGATCGACGATCGAGGAGAATGGAAGATTTGTCCGTCTGGGTCTGGAGCAGTATCGTCAGTTTCTGCAGCAGATCCCCGACTCCTACAGGCACGCCGCAACCACTCGGCTGCAACTGGCCCGACTGCTCATGCTGACCGAAGAATACAACCTCGCCACTGCCGAATACCGAAAAGCTATCCAGCTTGCCCCGACTGACGATGGACTGCTTTGGTTCGAGTACGGCAAGGCGATTTACGAGAACGATGCAATCGGTCAGTTCAGCGAGGCGATCAGGGCCCTGAACAAATCCGAGGCTCTCGGTTATGCGGACGCCCAGTTGTATCTCACACGAGGGCGGTTACTGCGTAACAACGCACGCTTCGAACAGGCGCTGCCGGATCTGCAGAAAGCCGTGCAGCAATCCCGCATGCCCGTCGTGATCGGAATGGATCTGGCCAATTGCCAGGCAGAACTTGGCCAGTTCGACATTGCGGCCGAAAGTTTCGATGCCGCCATGGAGACGGGGCGGACATTCTCGGTCGCGGTTCCGCCTGTGAAACGGTACCAGCGGATTGTGCTCGACTACGCACGCAGCAAGCCAGAAGACGCCGCCAGACGGACTCATGAATACCTCGCTGAATCGTCGGCATCAGATGATCTGTTTGTCTGTTACCACGCATCTCTCGCCAGTGTCCTGACTCCGGCAGCGTTCACTGACCGCGATGCCATTCTGCAGCTGGCGCGAAATGCCTTTAAACTGCGGCCGGATGATCGCGAAGTCAGTAACTGTATGGCCTACGTACTGATTCGCAGTGGGCGCAGTGAGGACCTTCAGGAAGCGGAAAAATTGCTGCAGCAGACGCTGGCACCAAACAGCGTCGACGGGGATGCACAATCGACACTGCCAGCCTCTCCACTTGGCCATTACTTTCTGTCACTTCTGCACCGACTTCAGAATCGTCCGCAGGAGGCTCAGCAGGCCTTTGAGACCGCTGAAAAACTGCGACAGGCCATACTTGATCAGCTTGAAAACCCGGCAGTGCGTGAGGAGTTTCCGTGGTCCCGCCGCGCTGTGATCGAACTGCTCGCCGTGGAAACGAAGCCCTAAGCCGCTGCTCAGACTGTTGGGCGGATAGCCCGATGGCTGGACAGCAGTCCGCCGACTACGGGCACTGAGGGCAATGCCGCTGGCCCTGCGCTTGCCAGACGTTTCCCCCGCCGTTAACGTCTGGCAAAGTCTTCCGTTCCCGCAAAGTTTCAGGAGATCGGCCATGGTTGATGCAAGTCGTCGGAGTTTTCTGCAGGCTGCTGCCGCTGTTTCCGCGGGTGCGTGTGCAGCAGGTGAGGCGACCGCAGTTCCAGCTGACGACCGCAAACTCAGGCTCGCCCTGATCGGCTGCGGGGGCATGGGAAGTGGCCATCTGCGGGAACTTTCCAAACGCACCGACGCCGAAGTCGCATGGGTCTGTGACGTCGACAGCCAGCGACTCGCCGCCGCCGCAAAGATCGTCGAAGACGGCTCAGGCAAGGCCCCGCAAACCACCACAGACCTGCGCAAAGTCCTTGATGACGCCGGGATCGATGCCGTGTTTATCGCGACTCCCGACCACTGGCACACACCCGCAGCAATCGTGGCACTCGATGCCGGCAAACACGTCTACGTGGAAAAACCCTGCTGCCACAACGTGCGCGAAGGCCGACTGCTCGCCGACGCCGTTAAACGCTCCGGCAAAAAACTCCAGGTCGGCACCCAAAGCCGCAGCACCGAAATGGTTCGTGCCGGGATTCAGCGGCTGAAAAATGGTGAAATCGGTGAAGTGCTGGTGGCCAAAGCCTGGAACAGCCAGCGCCGCGGCACCATCGGCAAACGTGAACCCGCCGAAGCCCCCGCACACCTCGACTTCGATGCCTGGCTCGGCCCCGCTCCCGCCGTTCCCTATCGCCCCAACCTGCTCCACGGCGTCTGGCGCTGGTGGTACGACTTTGGCTGCGGTGACATCGGGAATGATGGTGTTCATGATGTCGATGTCGCACTCTGGGGGCTGGGTGTGGACACGCACCCAACCCGAGTGGCGTGCCTCGGCGGAAAGTACTTCTTTGACGATGATCAGCAGTTCCCCGATACGCAGTACGCCGTTTGTGATTACCCCGTCGCCGGACTCCCACAGGGACGCTGCAAACAACTGATCTTCGAACAGCGGATCTGGTCGCCGTACGTCCAGGAAGGCTACGAAAACGGCGCGGCGTTCTACGGCACCGAAGGACTCCTCGTCATGGGCCATACTCGCGGCTGGACACTCTACGGCCCCCGCAACAAAGTGCTCGCTGAACAGACCGGCAGCATGGATCTTCCCGGACACCATTCGAATTTTCTTGAAGCCATCCGCAACCCCGAAGTGCGGACCAACGCCGATGTGGATGCCGGTCGTCTGAGTGCCACCATTGTGCATCTGGCCAACATCGCCGCCCGCACCGGTGAAGTGCTCACCTTCGACCCACAACAGGAAAAAATCACCAGCAGCGAACGCGCCAATGCCCTCGTGCAGCGGCAATACCGCGATCACTGGGCCCGCCCCAAAGGCACCTGATTCCAGCGGATAAAACCTCCACAACCCCACCTCGGAAATTCAGAGGATTCATCTTCCATGCGACAATTCGGAATCCCATTCATGCTGGCCGCCCTCGCAATCTCAGCGTCCACAACTCACGCTGAACTGAAGGACGGCGAAACCGTGATCTTCCTCGGCGACTCCATCACCCAGGCCGGTGCCGGCGAAACCGGCTATGTCACACTGTTCCGCAAAGCCATCGAAGCAGCCCGACCGAATTCAGGAATCAAGGTCATTGGTGCCGGCATCAGCGGCAATCGTGTCCCCAACCTCGAAGCTCGACTGGACAAGGACGTGCTGGCTCACAAGCCATCCGTGGTCGTGATCTACATCGGCATCAATGACGTGTGGCATACCAAAAACGGTCGCGGCACTCCAGCGGCCGAATACGAAAAAGGCCTTAGCAGCCTTGTGAAACGCTGCCAGGATGCCGGTGCAAAAGTCGTCCTGTCAACTCCCAGCGTCATCGGTGAAAAAACCGATGGCAGCAACGAACTGGATGGGCTGCTGGAGGAATTCTGCGGCATCAGTCGCCGCGTCGCGACCGAATCCAATGCCACGCTGCTGGATCTGCGCGCCGCCTTTCTCGGGTACCTGAAGGAATACAACACGGCCGGTCAGGCGCAGGGAGTGCTCACAACGGACGGCGTGCATCTCAATGACGCCGGCAATCGCTTCGTCTCCGTGCGGATGCTGGAAGCAGTCGGCGAACGGCCGGCGAAGAAACGCCTGCTGCGACACGTGGTTCTGTTCCGCTACAAGCCCGAAATCACTCCTGCACAGCTGGATGAAATCAACCGCGCCTTCCAGGACCTGCAGCTGCAGATTCCGGAAATCCGTGGCTTTGAGAGAGGTACCAACAATAGTCCGGAAGGACTTTCGAAGGGTTTCACGCACGGCTACCTGATAACGTTTGAATCGGAAGCCGACCGCGACGCATACCTCCCGCATCCGGCGCACAAGAAGTTCGTCGAACTGCTGGGCGGAAAACTGGAAGAACCGTTTGTGTTTGACTACTGGACCGTGGAATAAAAACACTCCAGGGTATTTTTGCAAATCACTCCAGTTCCCCCGATTTTTTGTTGCCAGAATCCCCTTGCGCGCAGAGAATACCTGACCCAGCGCTCGCAGTTCATTCCCGCAAACCTCCCCCTCCCACCACCCCGGTGCCGCCACCATGTCCCGCCATCACTGTGGTCGCTTTCGGCCGCTTCCCCCCACTCGCCGTGGCCTGCTGCAATCTGCCGCCTGCGGCTTCGGTGCCGTCGCCGCCAATCACCTGCTCGCCCAGGACCAAACGGCTGCACACGCCACGCACCACACCCCCACCGCCACCAGCGTGATTTTTCTGTACATGGACGGTGGCGTCTCTCAGGTCGAGTCCTTCGACCCCAAACCCGAACTGGACAAACAGCACGGCAAACCGTTCCCCGCCCGCATCGAACCCACTCAGTTCAACAACATCGGCAACACGCTGGCCAGTCCCTGGAAGTTCAAAAACCACGGTCAGTCCGGTATCCCCGTCAGCGACCTCTTCCCGGAAATCGCCAAACACGTCGACGACATGGCCGTCATCCGCTCAATGACGTCCAACTTTCCCGAACACACCAACGCCAACTACTTCCTGCACACAGGTTCCGGCCTGCAGGGGCGACCATCCATGGGCGCCTGGTTCGGCTATGGCCTTGGCAGCGAATGCCAGGACCTCCCGCACTTCGTCATTCTCAACGGCGGACTCATCCCCCCCGGCGGGCTCGATAACTTCGGCAGCGGTTTTCTCCCCGCCAGCTGGCAGGGCTCCGTCTTCGGCCTCGGCAATCCCCCCGTCTCCGACATCCTCCCGCGCGAACAATCCCCCATTCAACAGCGCCGCAAGCTGGACCTGATCCGCAACCTCGATCTGGCCGCTGCCCCGCGCTACAGCCACGACGATCAGGTCGAATCCGCCATCCGCAACTACGAGCTGGCCGCCAAAATGCAGCTCGCCGTCCCCCAGCTCATGGATCTCACCGACGAATCCCAGGCCACTCAGGACATGTACGGCCTCAACGACGAATTTCCCAACACCCGCACCTTCGCCCGCGAATGCCTCCTCGCCCGAAGACTCGTCGAACGCGGAGTCCGCTTCATCGAACTCACCTGCCCACCAGGCAACGGCGATCGCTGGGACCAGCACGCAAACCTCGTCGACGGCCACAACAAAAATGCCCGCTCCGTTGACAAACCCATCTCCGCACTCCTCACCGATCTCAAACAACGCGGACTCCTCAACCGCACACTCGTTGTCTGGACCGGCGAATTCGGACGCACCCCCTTCGCTCAGGGATCCGATGGGCGCGATCATAACCCCTTCGGCTTCTCCATGTGGATGGCCGGCGGCGGTGTCAAAGGAGGCACCATCTACGGCGCCACTGACGATTTCGGCTACAAGGCCATCGCCGACAAAGCCGAAATCCACGATCTCCACGCCACCATGCTGCACCTGCTCGGCATCGACCACACCCGACTCACCTACCGCTTCGGCGGACGCGACATGCGACTCACGGACGTGCACGGCATTGTCCTCAGGGATGTGCTTGCATAAACCACAATCCACCACACCACCGCCATGACCAGCTCCCCCCCACAGGTGCTCGGGTCCCGAGGCGAAAGCGCGGCCGTCTCCTTCCTCAAAAAACTCGGCTACCGCATCCTCGATACTCAGTTCCGCAATCACTTCGGCGAAATCGACATCATCGCCCAGGATGGGCCCGTCAACGTGTTCACCGAAGTCAAAACCAGAACCTCAACCAGCGACGGCCAACCCTTCGAAGCCGTCAATCGCCGCCGCCAGCAACGACTCACCCGCGCCGCACTCGCCTGGCTCAAATTCCACAACAAACTCGACCAGCCCGCCCGCTTTGACATCATCTCCATCGTCTGGCCCCAGGACTCAAAAGAACCACAGATCACTCACTACCGCAACGCCTTCCGGGCCACGGCCGCAGGTCAGATGTTCTGATG
>JBEIEK010000119.1:0-15742 GCA_040382995.1 Planctomycetaceae bacterium | reverse complement strand
CGGTGCGGAAGCACAGCCGGGGGCTGCCGCCCAACCGCTGAATGCGCGGCCGCATGGCGGGAGCCTGCGGGCTCACTGCTTGTGCCCACACAGGGAACAGAACCGACTTTCCACGGGAATGATTCCATGGCAGTAGGGGCAGCGTTTTTCGTTGGGGCCGGGTGTTCGGAAGGTTCCGGGGATGCTGCCGCCCGGGTTGTCGGTGGGTGTGCCGGTGGCAGAGCCGAATGGTGTGCCGTGATTGATAATGACAGTGGCGGGGGCTGGTGTGGCAGTTGTCGGGGGCAAGTTGGCGGGGGGGGCCGGGGCCGTTGCGGTGCGATTTGCGAGGGCTTCGAGGAGTTTTTCCATGGTTTGCTGGACACTGGCGTCACGTTTGTCCGAGGCCGCTTCGATGCTGGCGATGTGTTTGTCCTTCGCCGCGAGGATTTCTGCGTCCCTGCGTCGCAGCTCTTCATCGCGGCTGGTGGTGGCCTGCGGGGTGAGCAGAGTTGGCAGCGTCCGCAGCAGGTCCTCGACCAATGACTGTTGTCGGTCACCATTCGCCCTGGCCTGTGCCTGGGCGGCGACCGAGCGAGCCTGCTCGATGTCTGCGGTTGTCTTCTGGCGTGTGGCATCCAGTTCCTTCAGGTGTCGTGCCTGTTCCGGGTCCGCTCCGAAGATCAACACGTCCACGGACTGTCCGCGGGCGTCGCGGAAGCGGTCATTTTTGAGCTGTTCCAGCCTGAGCTGGTGGGCGTGACTGTCGCGGCGTTCGCATTCTTTGGCATCCTTTTCAAGTTTCAGTTCATCCATGCGGCGGTTATGGGCGCGCTGTGCGGCCCATTCATCACCCCTGCGGCGCTGCTTATCGGCCTCCTGGGCGTGGCGGAAGTGGAGTTCCTGCTGCAGCCGTTCGTTCTCCTGCATGACCTTCAGGTTTTCCTGCTGCATGGCCAGCCGCATCTGGGCTTCCTGGAGCTGTCCGGCGTTGATAGCCTGCTGGAGTCCTGCTGCTCGTTCGGCCTGTTCATGAGCGAGCTGATCGGCTTTGCGGCGATATTCGAGGTCAATTTCCTGTTGTCGCTGTTGGCCGATCCGCTCATACTCGTCAGTAATCCACTGTTCATCAGCGCGGGCTTTTGCCGACCGCACGCGCTGTTCGTCCTGCATCGTCTGCATCCGCAGCTCACGCTGCAGCCGTTCCTGTTCTGCGTCGCCCAGCAATTGATCGCGGCGAGTATCATGCAGCAGAGCGGTGATTTCGTCTTCGCGTTTTTCCTGCCAGTAGCTGCGGAATTTCTGAACGCGGCCCTGCCAGGCCTTCCAGCGTTCTGCGCGTTCATGTTCCGCCTGTTCACTTTCGATGGCCAGCCTGCGGCGCCACTGGCGGTCCGTTTCGGTGTCGTTGATGGATGCCAGTTCCAGTTCCGCGCGGCGGCGCTGCAGTGTAATGCGGTGGCCGCATTCATCGGCGAGCAGCTGCAGATCGAGCTGCTGTTCGAGCGCCAGTCGTTTGAGCAGTTGCTGACGCGCGGCCGCGCGGTCCTGAGCCTGCAGCTGCAGAGTATTCTGCAGCTGCTGATGTTCATCGTCCGCCAGCAGTTTTTCACGATCAATTTCCCGAACGAAGTTCGCCAGATCCGCTGCAGTCTGCAGCTTGTCGAACTTGTCCGACAGCACGGCTTCCCGCAGACTGCTGCGAATCTGCACGCGTCGGCGGACCTGATCAAGCTGCTGCTGTTCGCGATCGATGTCGAGGCCTGCGAGTGCGGCCTGCACCTGCTGGGCCTTGTCCTGTTGACGGATGCGTTCCCACGCCGCCTCGTCCGCCAGCTTTGCACGGCGCCGATCGGTCTCGGCTGCCATTTCCATCAGCACCGTTTCACCCCGGCGATTCAGTTCCGCGTCATATTCCGGGTGCACGATCGACAGTGTGAGTACCTGGGCGAAGGCGAGCCCATAGCGATTCAGGTAGAGCGTGAGATTGTCCGCGAGGAACGCATCAAGCTGCTGCCAGGTGTCGGGCGCCCGCAGCTGGTCCATCGGGAGTCCGCTGACGAAGCTGTGAACAAAGCCGCTGAGAAGTGGCGTAATGGCGCGCTGGAGCTGGTCCACGGTGAATTCAGCGGAGTTGCCCATCAGCTGCTGATGAAAAATCATCACGTCCTTCAGCTGCACAGCGATGCGAGTTCGAAACTGCACCTGCAGAAAATCGGCCGTGAGCACCGGGGCTGACAGGATCTGCAGAATCTGATCCTCGCCACGCACCATAATCACGTCGCACTGCTTCTGATTCCACCAGTCGTGAAGACGGGTACTGAAGGAACTCAGCGTGTAGGTATCCGGAGGCACTTCGCCCAGCTGACGGCCTCCGTCGATGATCACGGAACGCATGCCAGGCTCGATCTGCAGCTGTTTGCTGAAGAAGCCCGGCACATCGTTGATGGAAACCCTGAGAGCGAACAGTTCGGGAGTCAATGCCCAGCGATTCATGATTGGTGTCCTGGAAAATGTGTGTGTGGTGTGGTGATGGTGATGGTGATTCAGACGGTGCCGAGCCGGGAATTGAGTGCTGTCAGCGAAGCCTGCAGTCGAACGGCCGTCTGCTGCTGGTGCGAACCGCCCGCGACAAGCGACTGCAGTTCGGACTGCAGCAGCGGTAATTCGCCTGTGATGTCCCGCAGAGTCATGACGCGTTCGAGAATGGATTCCGTGGCAAGTCGAATATGGGGCCCGGCGATGGAGAGCACGGGAATGGTCTGCAGCAGCTGCTGAGTGTGCTCGGCCGTCTGTTTCAGGCGGCGAAACGCCAGCTGCAGGCCGGGGTCACCAGCGGTTCGCAGCTGGGCGATGCGGGAAACCAGCTGCAAGAGTGGTTTGGAGACGTGCTCCAGCAGCAGGCTGTCCAGCCCGGCCAGTTCGGTTGTGGCTTTGTCTTCGTCACCCGCGGCCAGCAGTCGACAGATTTCCTGTGTTCGCTGCTGGAGTGCGTCTGCTGGAGGATTTGTGGCCATGTAAGACTCCCGGTGATGTGGTTCATGCCGCCTGCGTTTGGAGGGTTCTGCGCCGGAGTGATCGGCGAGGCGTCTGGATTTCATCAGCCTGCGCCGGGGGCTGAGTTGCGCAGGAATTCTGAAAATCAGGCATCCTCTTTGAAAATCGTGCTGAATTCCGCTTCCCACAGCAGGTTTCCGTTGCTGCCGACAAGCGTCAGGCGGTCGCCGTGATGCAGCGGCACAAGACTGCGAGGCTGCACCCGCATGGGGTGTTTGTGGGTTGACGACTGCACCCGCAGCGTGCGCTGCGCCTGCAGCGGCTGCACGAGGAAAATCCGTTCCTGCGCGGCTTCATGGCTGGCGATCAGCACCCGGACCGTCGCGGATTCCTTGGGCCTGTGCGACCGCAGGTCTTCGATCGGCAGCCCATCCAGGCCCAGCCAGAGTTGCCTGAGGAGCATGACGTGCAGTGGCAGGGGCGGTGCGCGCTGAACCTGGTGTTTGATCAGCACGGCATCCATGCCATGGCGGTGGGCTTCCCGACAGAGTCTTGGTAAACCGCCCAGCCGTCCGACGTAGTCTTCCGGATTTGGCCAGGCGTTCGTGTCGCTGTCCTGCCAGCGGGGAACAGGAATCAGCTGCAGTGGGTAGCCGGGTATCGGACCATGATCCGCGCCCGGACTGCCTCCGACTCGCAGCTGCACTGCAGGTACCAGCCTCTCCCGAACACCCTCGATCAGACGTTCTTCGTCGCGGTCACTGAGGGCGACCGAAACCGTATGCTCGCCGCCCCGGTATTCGACTTCCGTGTACCCCGCAAAATCGCTCCCAGGTGATCCCGTGTTGCGAACGGTCAGAGCGTCGGCGGAAATCGTCAGCACCGAGTTCATGGCTGATATGGCCTGCCGACGCCGCTTCAGTTCCTCGGGACTCAGATGCGGAAGATCCTGTTGGATAAAGTCGGTGACGATGTCGTTGGTGTGGACCCATCCCGACTGGTCCGTAAGCTTTTGGACTCTTCCAAGGCGGAGTTCATTAGCGGCATGCAGCCGCAGGATTCGCACGCTGCCGGCAGCGCTGCCGGAGGTCACGCGGAGATCGGCTGTGAGCGTTGCGGGCCAGCTGCGGCGAATGCTGGAGGATGCGTCCTGCAGCGGTGCGTGGGGGGTGACCACAGTCGTGACGTTGCCTGTGACTCGTGTGATCAATGGATCAATGACGACCCCCTGCTGTGGGGGTTTCGCCTGTCGATCGTTATTTCCGCAGAGGGCGCTCAAATCGGGCTGTGCAGCGGCTTTCAGCAGATTGGCGTTTCCAGTGGCCCGGACAACGACGTTGTCCCAGAGACTCAGATCGGGGAGTGTGACATTGGTGAAGTCTCCGGCTTCGATCGTTAATGTTGTCTGCCCCTGTTCGTTGCGGCCAAGCACTGCCGTGTACCGCGCCTCGAACAGGCGATGCAGTTCGGCATGTCCCCAGCAGTCGGCAAAGTCCACGCGAAACTTCCAGAGGCAGGTGCCCAGCAGGTCTTTGGGGAGCCTGAACTGCATGTCGGTGCGCCAGACATGTTCCGGGGTCAGATGCTGCTGCAGATCGAGCAGCCCCCAGAATGCTCGGTCAGCATCCGTTTTCGTGCCGAGCAGCTGGTCAGCACTTGCAGCGACGTCCTGTCCGGAGAGTCGCTGGAGCGTTTGGGGGAAGCAGACGTGCAGTCTGGGGTGCATCCCCTGGAACGCGGAGGGCAGGCGGATTTCGATGGTCTGCACGCAGTCATGCCCGGGTTGCGGCGGCTGGCCCCAGATCAGCCGCAGCTGCGGCCGGGTATGGAATTCAAGCAGCGCTGTTTTTTCGTCGGAATCGAGAGGAGAACGGTCGAGAAATTGTTGCAATTCTTCGAACGTGGCGTTTTTCGGGGGAGTTTCCGTCAGATTCAGCAGTCGGCGGATTTTGTCGTCGATCATTGCAAGGGCTCGTGTGTGACGGGAGGGGTGAAGGTTGCAGATGAAAGGTTGGGGGGGGCGATTGTCGTCTTTCGCTCAGCGAAAGAACCTCCATTCGCAGAGCGAAAGGCGACAAATTGGCTCTCAGAACGGACCACAGTCAGCGGGAAACGCGCAGGGCATCAAGCCGTTTCCGGAGTTGTTCTCTGGCATCTGCTGGCAGCGGGCGCTGCAAAGCCTGTCGGAGGACCGTGATTGCTTCTTCGGGCCGATTCTGTTCCACCAGCAGGTCAGCCAGGTTGAAAGCGGCCGGGGCGAACAGCGGATTGAAGGCAACGGCTTTCTGCAGAGTCAGGATGGCCGTCTGTGGTTCCTCGGCAGCGATCTGCACCAGAGCCAGCGCATTCAGTATCTGTGGATCCTGTGGGCGGGTTTCCAGCACTGCCTGGATCAGAGCCCGCGCTTCATCGAGCTGGCGGTTTGTCAGCAGCTGAGCTGCGAGGTTGAGCCGTGCGACGGGGTCTTTTGGCTGCTGTTCCAGTTCCGTCCGCAGTATCTCGGCCCTGCGAGTTTCTGTTTCGTCCGGTGTCAGGTCGCGGCCCCGAACGTCGCTGGTGAGCCCAAATTGCGCGAGCGTGGCCACTGTGGAAAATGTGGACTGCAGGGGGCCGGGCTGCAGCAGAATTCGCAGGGCAGGGAACAGCACCAGAACTGCAGCGATGGCCGCGACCACTGCGATGGTCCGCTGGACACCGGATCTGATCATTCGTTTTGGCGGGTCGGTTTGTCGCATCGTGACCAGCATTTGCCGGGCCTGTTCGAGTGTTGCGGCAGGCGCGGAATCGGCAGGCGTGGCGGCAGCGGCCGGGGTTACAGCAGCGGCCGGGGTCACGGCAGCGGCCGGGGTCACGGCAGCGGCCGGGAGTTCCTGCTCATCCTGCAGAGCTGTCAGTTCCGTCAGCGGATAGTGTTCCCGCAGATTGTCGATGACATCATTGCACAGCAGGCACTCCCGGAGATGCTGACGGAAGTCGGCAAGGGCTTCTGTGGAGAGCCGTCCGGTCGTGAGATCCGCGATGAATTCGTCTGAATCCGTGGGATGCTGGTCGTCCAGCTCTGATTCGAGCTGGTCGAGGTAGACGTCTTCCAGAATGTCATGCAGCATTCTGGCTGCCCGCTGGACTGAGGGTTGATCGCTCATGGAACTGAGCCCTGAAAAGGGGTTGAAAAAGTGCGGTGCTGGCGACGACGCACGGTGCGTCAGTCCTCTGTCCCCATTGAGCCCTGTTCTTCCGCCGGGTTGCGCAGGATTTCAGTCATGAACTGCTTAACGCCGGCACCTGACTGTGACGGCTGCGATTCTTCCGGCACATTTCGCACAACCAGTTCCCACGTGGCGTGCAGCGACGGTTGCACGGGGGGAGCCGGTGGCAGCATTGGCCAGGATTCGAGGACCTGCATCAGCACATCTGCGAAACTCAGGCCGCTGCTGTTTGCAAAGACCATCTCCAGACAGCCCTGTGTCTCTGGATCGCCCGCGGATTCTCTGATGGTCTGAAACTGACGCTTCAACTTTTCGATGATGCTGTGCCGCTGGCGGCCGATAGTTCCTGTATGCAACTTACGTTCCTCCGCCACCTGTGCCTGGGGTTTCACGCAAAGGTCTCTAAGGAGTTCGATCTGGCTGGCTGTCAGCCTGGACTGGGTGAACGCTGAATGCATGAGTTTCGGCAGCACCGTGCGGCAGCGTTCCGCGATGGCTGGATCGAAGTTGGCGGAGGAGTGTTCAGCGTCGAAGGATTTTGTCAGCTGCAGCTCGCGGCGGGCGCGATGGACAAGCCGCACTGATTTGGGGACCGATACGGTGGTTTTGGCCGGGTGATGGGTGATCGCGCTGGAGCTGCTGTGAACATCCAGCAGCCGTGTTCCCAAAGGCTTGCCGTCCGCACCTGCGCCGGAAATCCGCACGAGAGCTCGGATATGCCGCGTTTCATGAAAGTACCCTGTGTGCAGCCGGAGCTGCCTGGCACCGGCAGCGATGGTGCCTGTCCCCAGTTCTTCCGTGGATGAGACGCAGCGGAGCACCTGCAGCTTTCGCAGCAGTCGCGGGAGGATTCGGCACATCCAGTTGAACAGCGGTGTCCGGGCCTTGAAGGACCGCAGTGGCAGGCCTCGGAGCGGGAGTCCGTCGAGTTCACCGGCATGCTGGCCGTCCGGGCGACCTTTTGTGCCTTTACGGAATTCTTCCCGGTGGTCATGCAGCAGCGCCTGAATCGCCAGCTCCATCGCTGTGTCAGGCCGCGAAAAATCCTGTTTGGAATCCGGCTTTCCACCGGCCCCACGCGAATCTGACGGTCGGTGCGCGGGATCGATCTTCCGCAGATTCTTTTCCGCAAGGCCCCGATAACTGTCCGCAAACTTCTTGACAGCCAGCGCGTGCCCGCGCATCACCAGTTCGCAGTGCACGAGATCCTGCAGTGGATGGGTGCTGGTGTAACGCGTCCCGGGGATTGGGCGGGGTTCGAGCTGTTCGAAGACGGCTGCATCGGATTCCCAGCGTTTTCGATGCCAGGCGAAGGCCGCCTCAGCACGTTCGCGACAGATCTCCAGCACTTCCCGATACTCGTCGCTTCCCGAATTGTTCAGGCCGTCGCTGTACATAGCCATGGCGGCAACCAGAAGTTCCTCGACCCGCTGCTGAACTGACAGGTCATTACCAGCACTGAAATTCATGTGAAAATCCAGGCAACAAAGAAGAAACCGGATCTGGGTGGAGTGTCTCTGTGGTTGAAAACCCTGCTGCATCCTGCTGTCGAACTTCACGCCTGTCAATCGACATCAATCCACTGTCTGGCGACTTCGACCGACCGTTCTGACGGTGCGTGGTTTTCGCCCGAGTCCCCGCAGGAGCCACCAAAGTGACAGCGGCACAGCGGCGAGGAACAGCCATTTGGCCAGACCAGATCCTGCAGCCTGCGACCTGGACTCGAATGGCTCAGGATTGATGGCAGTATGCCCACCAGCCGCCACTGCTCCGGCCACTTCGGTCTCGGCCGCCGAATCAGGCTGGACCACTTTCGTCAGTCGAAAAACCGTCTGCTCATCGCTGACGACTGGTTCCTGCTGCAGACCGTCGAGGGCAGCCAGCTGCCGCACGCGTGAGGGCACGTACCTTCCCAGCTCCAGCGTATCAATCCAGCCGTCCTTTTCCGAGTTTCCAGCTGGCTGGTCCGCCTGTCCCCGAAGTGCCTCGACAACGGCAAGGGTGAAATAGCCATGACCTCGTTCCCGGTGCTCGTAGGATCGGAGCCCCGGACGACAGCCGGCGATCACGACAGCGTCGGTGCCCTGAAAGACGTCGGCAAGGGGTAACTTCGCTTCCTGTTCCTCAACAGCTGGCTCAACCGCCTTCTGGCCGACCGCAGCCGGCTTCAGGGGGCTGCGGCAACAATCGAGCAGCACCAGCTTCTGTTTAGCGGGACAGGCCAGCAGATAATCGCGGAGATCTGAAAACTTCAAACCCGTTTTCAGCGGATCCCTGCGGTCAAAGTCATACGGCACGAAGACCCATTCGCCGTTGACGACCGCGGCATGTCCGGAGAGAAAGACAATCAGGCGGTCGGATTCGCGCATGGCCGCAAGCCGCTGGCGAAATTCCCGATGAATATGCCTGAGCATCGGGACAAAGGCCCCGTCAGCCGCATTGTCCGCAATCCGCAGAATACCCTTCTCGGGAACACCGCCGGCAATCAGCGTCCGCTCAAACAATTCAGAATCCGCCACCGCACATTTCAGATCGGTGTCTTCCGGATTCTGGTTTCTGTTGACACCGATCACGATTGCCTGGTCGTCGGCCATGCTGAGCGACATTTGCGACGCCAGCAGCAAACCGGTCAGTAAATGGCTGGCCCGCCACCGCGTCACTGGCCTGAAACATGACATGTTCGATTTCTCCTGCAGCTGTGAGCTGAATTTCTGATGGGCCTGGGATGGGCCTTGATTGCGAAAACCGGCGGGCCGCGTCTGCCTCCGGTCAAAACCGGAAGCAGACCGCTGCCCAATGGCATTGACGTTGTCTCCATCACCGCTTCACGGGAACGCACCGGGGCCGCACGGCCGATTGACATCGGCCGTGCGCCTTTCATGATCGAAAACTGCCGTGTTCACTTCTCAGGTCCCCGGCAGACCATGCTGCAGATACTCCAGCACCCGAGCCAGTGACTGGGTGCTGGCAGTTCCGCGAGACTGTTCGGCAGTGACCAGGTCTTCCAGCGGGCGTACCGGGCCCCCGGAAAGCACCTCGCGATTGCCATCCAGCAACGCATCCACACCGGCCACCAGCGCGTCGCCACTGGTCTGCAGTCGCTCTGAAATCAGCAGCTCCTTCTGAGCATCCAGCAGCGACAGACTGGTGTCGGTGCTGCCCAGCTGGACTGTCAGCTGGCGAATTCGCTCAGCAGTCGCCTGCTGGGCCTGACGAATCCGCTGCACACCAGACTCATACCCGGTCTGCTCATCCAGCAACATGGCCACCTGCGACTGCAGCTGCTCGGACGTGTAAGACCGCCCCAGAACCGTCACCGGAAATGTGCCGGCCTGCCATGCAGAACGAAAGCTTTCCAGCAGGCGGGAGGCATCCAGCAGCTGTCGCTGGCGGGTCGCAAGGAGCGTCTCCAGACGTTCCTGTTCCGTCTGCAGCTGCGCGTGCGAATCCCGCATGTCTGCCAGATCCTGACGCAGCTGTCCCCGCACGTACTCCACGTACCCGGCCGGATCACCCTGCCGGGCGCCTTCGGTCCAGCCACCAAACTGCTTGTACGTCTGCTTCACCACGGCCCGACACGCAGGGCTGCAGGCAGCCAGCACACAGCCCCCCAGAGTCAACACCGCCAACACGATCCTGATCATGACTTTATCCTCCAGCTTCAGTTTCTGCCGCAGACCACCAGACACCCGCTGCCATTCAGCCAGTGCCCTTCGCGGCTGTCTTTAAGCAGGAGCTGCCCCGGCCGCTGTTGCGCGGAATTCTGAAAAATTCAGACGACGAAACAGAGGCTGACGCAGAACACAGCCTGTCTTCAAACCTCGGAACACGGATCTTCCGGCACCAGACTACCCCCCATCGACAACACCCACCCGTGCAGAAGATTTCATCCTACTGATTTGCCTCAACCAGTTCCACTGCACACTGTGCGAAGATGGGAAGAATGTGGGCTATCAGCTCCATGTTTCACGTGTTCCCTGTGACAGCACTTCGCCGGGCAAAAAAAAAAAAAAACTGCGGGCTTTCGCCCGCAGCCTCGTTGATGTCGCTCGTTCAGGCAACGCTCAGCGGATCTCAGCCTGTGGAACAGCCGGAGTCTCCGCGGTCTGCGATTCACCCGGAAGCGGGCTGGCCAGAAAAGCAGCCACCCGGACCCGGTGGGCAGCAATCTCGGCTGACTCTTTCGGAAGCATCGCGCTGAGCGTTTCCAGCAGTGGCATGGAATCCGACGGCAGCTGCTGCACCATGATGCGGCTGGTCTGATACGGCACCAGCACAATGCTGGCTTCCAGCGAATCAATGCCGGCAATGATCTGATCCGTCTCGTTCTGGCCGTCCTGCAGATTCTTTTCCAGCAGACTCACGGCCGACTGCAGTGCCAGCGAACGGGCCATCAGAGTACTGGTTGTTCGCACCGCCTGAGCCCGGCTGCAGATCTGAACCCCGTTCAGGCAGAACGGATAACAGCCTTTGCCGACATGGGAGTGCAGCAGCTGCAGGTCCCGGTTGATCCGCCCCAGTTCCGCGTGGATTTCCTGCAGCTTCTGTTCGACACTGGCACCGTCTTTGGACAGACGATCACGAGCCGCAAGCTGCGCCTGGCGTTCCTTGCCAAGCTCTTCCAGCAGTTGCGTGGCGTGCTCCACCGGATTCACAGCCCCCCCGATCACAAACATCCCCGACGGACTTGCCGCCGACTCGACAACCACACAGGAGCCCTGCGCACCGTCACCCGCGACGACCGGACGACCTGCTGCCACCAGAACAATCGCCACACCAGCCACACACAAAAATACCGTCTTCATTCCAAGTCTCCTGGAAAATACCCGCCATGCGAGCCTGCGCGGAACACCATGCTCCCCGCCGATCCCGCATTTGCCATGTCTCCCGTGCCCGCCACCTGAAGCAGCAGCGAACCGGCTGTCCATTCACAGCCCCTCGAGCAGAATGAGTTGCGCAGGAATTCAGGAGATTTTTTCGGGGGAGTGACGGGAGTGTGAGCCCTGCGGTGCGGGCGCGACGAAGGTCAGGCGGTCAGTCAATGCCCCCAATGTGGCCCCCTCCCGGACCAAACTCGAACTCCGACCGTGAGGGAGGCGGACACCGCCGTTCGTCACAAAGCCAATCAATCAAGCGGTTTGTGGCTCAAGGTGCCATGCACCCTGCATTGCAGGTATTCCTGCAGCTTCGACAAATTCCGGATCGGGGAACAGACGCGGGATGTCTTCGAGGGTGAGCGTATCAGCGTTGCACAAAAACCATGCCCATCGATCGATTCCGCTGGCATGAGCTACCGTTTTGGCGGTTACCTGATGCCGCTGGCAGCCAGACGGGTGCGGAGTGCATCGGCCAGCTCTCGCAGAGGTGCTTCATTGCAGACGGCGAATTCCTGTTCCGTCCAGACCGGTTCTTTCAAAAGCCACTGCAGCAAAGTGATCTGACCACGAAGCTCGCCACGGGCCTCACCGAGTGCGATGCCTCGAGCTTCCCGCTCTGCTGCCATGGCTTCGGCCTGTTCCAGCGCTTCCTGTTTGCCTTCCTGTCTGCCTTCCAGTTTGGCCTGCAGAATTCTGCCGGATTCGTCGCGCTGGGCTTTTAATCGAGCATGGTAGGCAATGAGCTCTTCCTGGGTTTGTGCGATCATTGCGAGTATTCCTGCGGCTTCGACAAATTCCGGATCGGGGAACAGACGCGGGATGTCTTCGAGGGTGAGCGTATCAGCGTTGCACAAAAACCACGCCCATCGTTCGATCCCGCTGGCATTGTATACCGTTTCGGCGGTTACCTGGAGATACCTTAGCTGCAAAATGTGGATCTGGATATCTTCTGTGAGCGTCAGTGAGTGCGATTTTTCCCGAAGTCGGAAATCCAGGTGGAGCTTTGGAGCCGTTGAAAACATGGCGGCAGCCAGCACGCAGATGCTGATGGACGGCCGCAGTTTCACATAGTCGTCGCCTTCCCGCAATTGGCCGGCATAGGAGACACTGGTGCAGTAGGTCAGTCGCTGAGCCATGCCAGCCGGCAGGGATATCTGCATTTCAATGAGAAAAGTCCGCCCCAGCTCGTCAATGACCAGTACGTCCAGAATCGAAAGTTTGTCGGCGGCGAAGGCCTTGCCCTGAGCAGGATTGACGATGCGCGCGGAGACGATTTTGGGCTGTCCCACAAGGACAGCGTTCAGGAAGTGAATCAGAATGGCAATGTCCGGTTGACTGCCGAACAGTTTTTTGAAGGAGTAATCAACGAGCGGACTGATTCCGATGGGCATGGCTGGTTTCCGGATTGCGAGGGTTACATGGCGGAAGGTGTTTTAATGTCATACCCTACATGTAAATGTGATTGATGCACTGAATCAAGAAAAATCCGCTGCAGTTTTCAGAAGATCAGCGGGGAGGATTGCGATCCCGCCGCCCTCGCGCTGACCCCCGCTCTCGTCAGGCCGCACTGCGCGAACGAATCACAAAAAACGTCCCGTGGCGTGCGGTCGATGTCAATCGGCCGGTGATGGCGCGGCGACAGGTGCCATGCACTTTGCATGCACCCGGACCAAACTCGAGCCCCGACCGTGAGGGAGGGGGACACCGCCGTTCGTCACAAAGCCAACCAATCAGGCGGTTTAAGGCTCAAGGTGCCATGCACCTTGTAATGCCTTGCACTTGCGGCAATGCTGCGTTTCCGGCCTGAAGGGCCAGCTCCATCAGCCTGGCATGAAATGCCAGGTCAGGCGTCCCCAATGCCCCGTCGCCCTGCAAGGGCAGCTCTTAGCAAGCCCCTGCCGTGTGATGGGTGGTCCGCGTGGGGAGCTGCGTTGTGGGGCGATGGTGGATTTGTTGGTGCCAGGCTCGCGCGTGGGTTGCCGCGGCCCTGGTTCCGGCATCGACGCAAACCCCAACCCGGACACGTCAATCACGTGCAACCGGACAGCGCATTGCAGGGGCGAGACTAAGAGCTGGCCCTACAGGCCGAAGGGACGGTCGGGCTGGGTTCCCGGGATTGTATCCCGGGCTGGTTGAACTGCCCTTACAGGCCGGAATCGCACGGGAGCCCAGTGCGGCACAGCAGGCGTTTCCCCCTCCCGACGCCTCCCTGATCCAGAAAGTCAACGCCCCTGCGCTGTAGCCCGACCGCTCAGGGGCCAGAGGATGACTCGCAGTTCTGCGCCGCTCCTGCGCTGAAGCGAATTCGCCGCAGGAGCATTCGCGTGACGGCCTTCGCATTCGCATGATCCGCGTGCGCCAACCATGCACGAATGGAAGTTGCGATCTCAGGCATCCTGATTTGCCGATTCTGCAGTTGCCACTGCAGTCGCGCTGCACGACGGGTGAAGCGGCGAATTGAGGAATTCAGGAGTCGTTTCTGGTGCGGCTGCACTCGGAGGCCCAGAAAATTGACTCCCCGTTTCGACGGGGCCACATGCGTCTTGTTGGGATGCAGGCGCAATCTTGCCTGCCCAAGGTACTCGGAAATGGCATCGCGATACTCCCACATCTCCGCTCGACTGTTACCGAACAGCACAAGGTCGTCACAGTACCGCACATATCCCGGTACGCGGAGCGTCTCGCGAATGTAGTGGTCGAGCGGATCGAGGAAGACGTTGGCGAAAAACTGGCTGGTCAGATTCCCAATCGGAAGCCCTGTGGGACGCAGCCTGGAAAACAGATCGACAACCAATGTTGTTGTTACGGTTGTCAGGGGTGTTGTAGTTACGGTTCGAGGAACGCAGATTGATTGGTTCGTTGTTCCACGAGCCGCCCCGCAAAACGCGGAAAGACCCGGAAGCTTATCGGTCCGTCCCCTTCAGCCAGGCCCCCAAAAGGCGGCCCAGTTGATCCAACTGCTCCGCAGCGTAGCGCATTTGGGCCGCTCCGAGCAACTGCCAGGCCACCGCATAGCGCAGAAATGATCGCAATCGCACCAGCAATGTGTCCGCGATCTCAAGATGCTCACGCCGCTCCCGACCACGGGCACCGTTTGCCAGCAACAGCCGATCCTCGAAGTCAAATGCCAGTGATTCCAGTCGCCCTGTGTACGAGTGACGCAGGTGTTTCGGAAATCGCTGCGTTCGCTGCAACAGCCACAAATTCCAGTCGTGCGTTTTCACAAACAAGGGCGTATCAACCATGGATGCACTTCCTGAAAGGAACACGAATCTCGGGCTTTGCTCCTCGTTGAGTGGTGGCCTGCCGGCATCCGCGCATAGGGCCCGTTTCAAATCACAAACTCGCGCGCCACGCTGCGCGTTTCGCAGCAATACTCAATCGCAAAATCGCAGGAATCGCAGAGAGGGGCAGAGGACAGAATTTCAGAGGTCAGAGCACCAGAGTCGCCAGAGACCGAATCGCATGAGGATGACTGGGAAAGCTAACCACACTCCAATACCACTCGACAACCAATGCTGCTGCTACGGTTGTCAGGGGTGCAGTAGTTACGGCGCGAGGAACGCAGAAAGAAGGGGCCGAAGATCCACGAGCCGCCCCGCAAAACGCGGAAAGACCCGGAAGGGGGACCTGCTGGGTCTTCGGCCGGGGATTTTGCGTAGTACCCTGCGTCATACCAGTCCTCACACCAATCCCAGACGTTACCCAACATATCATACAACCCGAACGGGTTGCTGCTGTAGCGTCCTGCGGGCGATGTGAACGGGGAACCGTCATCAAATGGAAATTTCTGCCATTTCCTGAAGTCGACTCCCGGAAACGCCTTCGCAAAACTCTCGTCCTGAACATTTGCAAAGCCTTCGAGACTTTCCAGTGTGTCTCCGGTGAAAAAGCGTCTGGTCGTGCCGGCTCGGCAGGCGTATTCCCATTCCGCTTCCCGCGGCAGACGATAGCGGCCGCCGCTGCCGGATTTCTTCAGACTCTCGTTCAGCCATTTCACATAGGCCTGCGCGTCGTTCCACGTCACATTCACCACCGGATGCTCGTCTGTCTGCTCAAACCCCGTGTTGTTCCATGTGAATTCCGGTTTCTGAGCACTGCTTTTTGTTGCTGCCACATAGCCCCTGCCGCCTTTCCCGTCGGTTTCCGCTTCCGTGCGATACCCGGTGGCACGCACAAAGGCGGCGAACTGACCGCGAGTTACGGACGAAACTCCAAAATAAATGGGCTTTGTGATCCGCACCCGGTGACGGGGACTTTCCGCTTTGATCCATTCACGCCAGCGATCATCGGGCAGCACAAACCCGGCTGCTTCAAGTTGCTCTGCGGTTTCATCGCTGCCCATCTGATACTCGCCCGGCGGGATCATTCGTAATTTCTGTCCGAACGCATCCTGCCACTGCACGTCGCGTTTCAGATACGCTGCCCATGCGGCCTGCGATTCCATGGCAACCTGGGCCGTGAACGGGGCCTGCAGCAGATCCGGACGCCGGGTTGGTTTTGGCGGCGGAGGGGTCGGGGTTGTCGGAGGTGTCGTCGTGGGCTGTTGCTGACTCTCTGCAGCGACAGCAACGCGAAGTTCCTGTAAAAATTCTATTCACGTTTCATAACGCCTGTGAGGTTCCTTCTGAAGCACTCTGTCGTAGACTGGCTGGAGCCTTTGCATTTCCCGGGGCAGCTGCG
>JBEIEK010000118.1:0-15770 GCA_040382995.1 Planctomycetaceae bacterium | reverse complement strand
TGGGCCATCGATGACAGCTGGGGCTGGAAGTCGCCACAGCCAGCCGGCGTTGCCGACTTTTGCACCCCCGAAAAAAATGCGCTCGCCGCCCGGCATACCAAACAGGTCATCGACCCCTTCCTGAAACGGTTGCGGGATCAGGTTGCATTCGTCATGTACAGCCTTCCCGGAAACGCTGACCCCATCCGCACGCAGGTCTATCGGTCCTTCAAAAAAACGCCCACCGCGGAAGAACGTGCGACCGGCGAAAAGCAACTCCGAAAGGTGCGCGCCGAGTTCAATTACACTGGCCCGCCCCTGCCCGCAGAGCTCACCCTGACCACCCGGCTGCCCGTGGCTGACTACTTCCGCCAGTTCCCGGGACTCGACGCCGGGGCCCGATTCAACGGCGAGGGATTCTGGAAGTTGCCGATTCCCGTCAGCGATTCCGTTTCCGTGCAGCCAACCGATGTGGTGATCTTCGATGATGAAGGCTATCCGCCTCTGCGCGACTTCCTGCGACAGCACGGTGTTCGACATGTGCTCCTCACCGGCTACGCCACCGATATGTGTTACTGCCGCACCACTGCGGGCTACGAAAATCTCTCGCAGGACTTCAACGTGTTTCTCGTCGCCGATGCCTCGCTGGCCACGTTTCCCTCGAATACCTCGCCACGCTTCGCTGTGAACGCCTCTATCTCTTACGCAGCACTCAACCAGCTCATCACGCAGGTGTCCTGGGTGCAGACTGACAAGGCGAAATAGCACATGAATCCCCCACGACTGACACGTCGCCACCTCCTGCAGACTGCGGCAGCAGCCACACTGTCCCCCCGCCTCCAATCCGTGACCGCTGCAACACCCGCAACAGGTACGACCACCGCCGCGCCGCCCCGCACTGCCCAGATCGCCATCACCCTTGACCTCGAAATGAGCCGCAATTTCCCGGTCTGGGAGGCCAGCCATTGGGATTACGAAAAAGGCAACCTCAACGACGAAACGAAACAGTATTCCGTGGAGGCAGCACGGCGGGTCAGGGCCGCCGGCGGAGTCCTGCATTTCTTCGCTGTCGGCCGAGTGCTTGAGCAGCCAGATGTCAGCTGGCTGAAAGAGTTGTCGGCGACCGGCCATCCGATCGGCAATCACACCTATGATCATGTAAATCTGCTGGCAACCCGCACTGAAGACCTGCAGTTTCGCTTCCAGCGCGCTCCCTGGCTGCTCAGAGGAATGCCTGTGCAGGAAGCAATTCGTGAAAATATCCGACTGGCAGGTGAGGCCATGCAGTCGCGTCTCGGACTGCAGCCCTCCGGCTTTCGCACCCCCGGTGGCTTCAGTGACGGACTGCGGCAGCACCCCGCCACTCGCGCCATGCTGCAGGAACTGGGCTTCACGTGGGTCAGCAGCCTCTATCCGCCTCATCCCAATACGCAGCCCATGCAGGAACCAGATGACACCGTGCTGCAGGGAATTGTTGAAGCACAGAAACTGGCACAGCCCTTCGCGTATCCGGATGGCTTGATTGAAGTGCCAATGAGCCCCATCAGCGACATCGGCGCCTTTCGGACCGGCCGCTGGAAGCTGGACTGGTTCCTCAAATCCATCCGGCAGTGTGTGCAGTGGACAATCGATAATGGCGCCGTGTTTGACTTTCTGGCACACCCCTCGTGCCTGTACGTGGTCGACCCGGAATTCAAAGCGATCGAGCTGATTTGTGAACTGGTCCGCGACGCCGGCGAACGTGCAGCACTCGTGGATCTGAATGCCATCGCTGCCCGCGTCTCAACAGAGAACAGAGGCTGAGATGAAACTTCACCTCCTGCTGCTCGGACTGCTGCTCACGGCCCCCACCGCCCTGCAGGCCGAAGATCCCATCTTCAGCCGCGACATCCTGCCACTGCTTTCCGAAAAATGCTTCGCCTGCCACGGCCCTGACCCCAGTCATCGCAAGGCTGATCTGCGTCTGGACACCCGCGAAGATGCCCTGCGATCAGCCATCGTCCCAGGCCAGCCCGCCAGCAGCGAAGTGCTGCGTCGTGTGCGTTCCAGCAACCCTGAAGAACTCATGCCGCCGCCGGATTCACACAGCAGACCACTCACGCCCGAACAAATCGAACTGCTGCAACGCTGGATCGCAGCCGGAGCTCCCTGGGGCAATCACTGGGCCTTCGAACCACCGGTCAAAGTCACCCTCGCGAGCGATCAGCATCCCATTGATGCGTTCATCAATCAGCGACTGCAGTACGAAGGACTGCAGCCCGCTCCCGAAGCCCCTCCCCACACACTGCTCAGACGCCTCTCCTTCGACCTCACCGGATTGCCACCCACACAGGAAGAACTTGATTCGGCAGACTCTTACGAATCCCATGTTGACCGACTGCTGAAATCACCACACTACGGCGAACGCATGGCCATGTGGTGGCTTGATGTGGCTCGGTATTCCGATACCGACGGCTTCCAGTCCGACGCATCCCGTGATAACTGGCCCTGGCGCGACTGGGTGATCGACGCTTTCAATGCCAATCAGCCATTTGATCGCTTCACGCTTGAACAATTTGCCGGGGATCTGCTTCCGGGGGCTACACCAGAACTGATTCTGGCCACGTGTTTTCACCGCAATCATATGACAAATGGTGAAGGTGGTCGCGATCCGGAAGAATCCCGAGTGGATTATGTGCTGGATCGCGTGAACACCATGGGCACGGCCTTTCTGGGACTGACGCTGGGCTGTTGTCAATGCCATTCGCATAAATTCGATCCGATTTCGCAGGCGGAATACTATGGGCTGTACGCGTTCTTCAACAGCATCGACGAAGACGGCAAGGCTGGAAAGGCAGCCAAACCGTACCTCTCCGTGGCCTCAGCACGCGTGGAACGCGCCGTGGTGGAAGCACAGGAACTGGTCGCTGCGCGACAGTCTGCGGTTACGGCAACCCGCGAGTCAGCTCGTGAACCTTTCGATGCGTGGCTCAGCACACGCCGCAGAGTAGTGGCTGGCGGTTTCAATGCCTGGCGATCACTCATCGGCAAAACAGAATCCACCGAAGGCACACTGCTGATGCAGGAAGCGGATGGAACTGTTCAGGCCAGCGGCCCGCATCCACGTCAGGATGACTATCGTCTGATCGCCAGCGTACCGCTGTCGCGCGTCACGGGAATACGGCTGAATGTGCTGCCGCATCCGAGTCATACCGGCGGACGCTTCACCCGAGGCATTTCTGGGGAATTCATTCTGACCGATGTTAAGGTTCAGGTGCGGAGACAGGGCATCAGCCAGGTTCGGGACATTGCTGTTCGCAGTGCTTCCGCCGATTATTCTCCCGACCAGAAGGAAGCCCGGTCCTATGGTGATATCCGCGGCGTTCTGGATGATGATCCCCGCAACGGCTGGACCACCCGCGGTGCCCCTGAAATCAGGCCACACACAGCCGTGCTGGCACTCGCTGAACCTCTGCTGCTGGAGCCGGACGAAGAACTGATCATCGAGCTCAGGCAGCGTTCGACAGATGGCGACGCAAACCTCGGTCGTTTTCAACTGCTGGTCACAGATCAGCCCGGTCCGGCCGTGAATTCCGTGGGCCCGGCACCTCTGGAGGAACTGGCGACACTGCCGGCAGCCGAACAACCGGATGACAGGCTCCGCGATCGACTCTTTGAACAGTTCCTTGCTGACCACGCGCCCTATCAGCAGGCGCAGCGGGCTCTGGACCGCGCGGCATCACAGCTGCAGGAAGTTCAGGCTGCGCGAAAAGTGGACGTCATGGTTCTGGCCGAACGCAGTGACCCTCGGCCAACCTTTGTACTCCAGCGCGGCGTCTGGGATCAGCATGGGGAACAAGTGCAGCGCGGCGGTTTGTCCCGCATTGCTCCGCTGGAAGGAACGGCCCTGACGCGGCTGGACCTCGCACGCTGGCTCACATCCCGCCAGCACCCGCTGACTGCCCGTGTGCTGGTCAATCACCTCTGGCAACTCTGCTTCGGCGTCGGACTCGTTCGTACACCGGAAGACTTCGGGTTGCAGGGGGAGCGTCCCGAGCACCCGCAGCTGCTGGACTGGCTGGCAGTGGAATGCATGGAGAGTGGCTGGGATGTTCAGCACATCCTGCGACTGATCGTTACCAGCGCGGCGTATCGACGCAGCAGCGTTGTGACCCCCGAGCTGCTGTTGCGTGATCCGGACAATCGGCTGCTGGCACGCGGAGCCCGATTCCGGCTGCCAGCATGGATGCTGCGCGATGCGGCACTGCGCGCTTCCGGGCTGCTCAACGCCGCGCTCGGAGGACCGCCAGTGCGGCCATATCAGCCGCCAGGAGTCTGGGAAGAAAACTTCATGGGGCGGTTTACGTGGATTCCACATGATGGACCGGCCCAGTATCGGCGAACACTCTACGCATTCTGGCGCCGCAGCATTGCTCCAACATTCCTGTTCGACACCCCACAGCGACGCACATGCGAAGTGCGTTCAATCCGCACCAACACTCCACTGCAGGCGCTCACACTGCTCAATGATGAAAATTTCCTCGATGCCGCCCAGGCTGCAGCAGCGGTGGCACTCAGACAGCCGGATCCGTTGGCAATGCTGTCACTGCGAATCCTCTCCCGCCCACCCACTGATGACGAACGTCGCATTCTTGGTCGCGAACGCGATCGGGCGCTCAGGTATTATCAGGAACATCCGCTGGAGGCGCAACAGTTTCTGCAGCGAGGCCAGACCGTGCTCAATTCGTCGTCATCCACCGAAGAACTCGCTTCACATGCGGCACACGCCGTCCTCGCCAGTCTGCTGCTGAATCTCGACGAGGCAATCACCCATGAATGAACTCGTCGCACAAGCGTCCCTTTCCCGGCGACTGCTCCTGCAGCAGGGCCTCGGTATGCCGCTCATCGCCGCAGCACTGGCGCGACTGGAAGGATCGGCCAGCGCCGGACAACAGCCTCATCACCCGCCCACCACTCGCCGCGTCATCTTCCTCACACAGTCCGGAGGCCCCTCACAACTGGAACTCTTTGATCCCAAACCCGGTCTGCTCCGCTGGGCCGGAACCGAACTGCCCGAATCCGTCCGCCAGGGCCAGCGACTGACCACCATGACCTCCGGACAGAAGCAGCTCATCATGCCCTCCCGCGTCAGGTTCTCACGCTGCGGACAGAGCGGCACCGAAATCGGCGAATGGTTGCCACATCTGCAGAAAGTGGCTGATGAAATCTGCCTGATCCGTTCCATGCACACTGAAGAAATCAACCATGCTCCGGCAATGACCAGGTTTCTGACCGGTCATCAGCTCCCGGGCCGTCCCAGTCTCGGTGCCTGGACAAGCTACGGCCTCGGAAGCGAAAACGCCACACTTCCCGAATACATCGTGCTGATCTCAAAAATGCAGCGACCCAGCGATCAGCCGCTTTATGATCATTACTGGGGAAGTGGCTTCCTGCCGTCACGTTATCAGGGAGTCAAGCTGCGAAGCTCACGCGAACCAGTCCTGTACCTCCGCGATCCCGATGGACTCCCGCGAAACCTGCGTCGCGGAATGCTCGATGCACTCGCTGAACTCAATTACAAACACCTCGAAACCACCGGTGACCCCGAAATCGCTACCCGCATGCGGCAATACGAAATGGCCTGGAAGATGCAGACCAGCGTGCCGGA
Organism: Planctomycetaceae bacterium; assembly: GCA_040382995.1. GTDB lineage: Bacteria > Planctomycetota > Planctomycetia > Planctomycetales > Planctomycetaceae > SXXK01. Next base: position 10,144 of record JBEIEK010000118.1, on the reverse strand, counting down.
ACTGGTGGACCTCAGCGATGAACCCGAAGAAGTCTTCCAGTTGTACGGACCCGATTCACGCCGACCCGGCAGTTACGCAGCCAATTGCATTCTGGCCCGGCGACTCGCCGAACGCGGCGTGCGATTCGTGCAGCTGTTTCATCCGGATTGGGATCATCACAGTCGCCTGCCTTCCTGGTGCACCGCTCGCTGCCGTGACACCGACCAGGCCAGCGCTGCACTCGTGCTTGACCTCAAACGCCGCGGACTGCTCGACGATACCCTTGTCATTTGGGGTGGGGAATTCGGCCGCGGAGTCGCCGGTCAGGGACAATGGGACAGCATTGAAGCCGGACGCGACCACCACCCGCGCTGCTTCAGCATCTGGCTCGCCGGTGGTGGTGTCCGCCCCGGTATCACCTTCGGAGCCACGGATGACTTCAGCTACAACGTCGCTGAAAACCCCGTTCATGTCCGAGACCTGCACGCCACCGTCCTGCGATTGCTCGGCTTCGATCACCAACAGCTGAGCTTTCGAATCCAGGGACTCGACTTCCGCTTGACGGGAGTCGAACCGGCAAAGGTGATCACAGAGATCCTCCAGACCCGGACGCACGCGGATTCATTGGGCTGAAATACCCACGGCCTCTTTCTGCTGCGAGAGTCACGGAATGTTCATTGGCTGAACATTCCTTGCGATTGAGCTTCTCTGCGCGTTTTGGAATGCTCCGGCCGTCGCACCGCAAATCCATTCCCAGATTGCATTTACGCTAAATGTTTCCAAACGGCATCAAAGCTGCCAACAGAGTTGTCCAGTGTCCTGTTCACAACTCTTCATAGGGAGCAGTGCGATGAAAAGGTGGTTTTCAAATCCGGGTGGCCTGCTGCGGGCAGGGGTTTTTCTGATGGGGCTTGCGGCGGCCGCCGGCATCACTGCTGAAGCCCGCGCGTCGGGGTTGCTCATCGCAGATGGAGGTCTTGGGGGAGTGCTGCGGATTGAGCGGCATGATGTGAGTGTCGTGATCAATAACGGTATCGCCGTGACTCAGGTGCACCAGGTGTTTCGCAATACGGAACAACGAGTGGTGGAGGCGTTGTACACGTTTCCGGTTCCGGCAGGGGCGAGTGTCAGCAATTTCCGCATGCTGATCGGCGGAAAGGAAATGACCGGTGAGGTTGTCGAGAAACGCCGCGCTCGCGAAATCTACAACAGCTACAAAGCCGTCAAACGCGATCCCGGACTGCTGGAACAGACGGACTTTCGCACCTTTGAACTGCGGATCTTTCCAATTGCCGCCGGTGCCGAACAGGAGATCTGGCTGACCTGGCACCAGCAGCTGGACTTTGACCATGACACGGCCACCTGGGTCTATCCTCTGGCCACCACCACTCGCCCCGATATCGACACGCAGGTTCACGGCCGCTTTTCAATGACCGTCGATGTCAAGAGTGAGATTCCGGTGACAAAGCTGTTCAGTCCCTCGCATGAGGATGAGTTTGTGACGGCCAGTCACGCACCGGGTTATGTCCGTGCAAGTCTTGAGACTGAAGGTGGCAGCCTCGCTCGGGATGTGGTCCTGGGGTTTGATGTTGAACGTCCACGGACCGGCATTGATGTCATCACTTCCCGCCAGCCCGGCGAAGACGGCTATTTCCTGCTGACCATGACAGCTGGCGCGGAACTGGAGGAGGCGTCAACGGCCATGGACTACGTGTTTGTTGTGGACATCTCAGGCAGCATGGCCTCGCAGGGAAAGCTCGTGCAGTCACGCAACACCGTTGCGTCCTTCCTCGATGCTCTGGGTCCCGAAGACCGCTTTGAAGTGCTCACGTTCAGCAGCGTTCCCAATCTGCATTTCGGTGAACTGCGGCCGGCGAATAACGAAACAACGGAATCGGCTCGAACCTATCTGGCTTCACAGCGAGCCCGTGGCGGCACAGTCCTGAGACCCGCTCTGCAGACTGCCTACAAGTTCCGAAATCCGGATCGCCCGCTGAATGTCGTTCTGTTGTCTGATGGTATGACGGAAACCGGCGAACAGGCGGAACTGGTGCGACTGATTGAAGAGGCAGAAGACGGAATTCGTGTGTTCTGCGTGGGGGTCGGAAATGAAGTCAATCGGCCACTCCTGAAGCAGCTTGCGGAAGGGGCGGGCGGACTGGCAGCCTTTGTGTCGCAGGAAGATGACTTTGGACGTCAGGCCCAGCTCTTCCGCCGCAAACTGATGCGGGCTGCAGCCACAGAAGTGAAGATTGAGATCGACGGAGCTGATGTGTATGACGTCACACCACGCGTTCTGCCGGATCTGTTTCATGGCGCCCCCCTGCGTCTTTACGGACGGTATCGCAAGGCGGGTAAGGCAACTGTCAGCGTCTCCGCAACTGTCCTCGGACAGCCCCAGACTCAGTCGGTGGAACTGACGTTTCCGGAATCGAATGCTGACAATCCCGAAATCGAGCGGATGTGGGCGTATGAACAGGTGCAGCAGAAGCTGGCAGAAATCCGCCGCAGCGGCGAAACGCCACAACTGGCCTCAGACATCGTCGCGCTCTGCGAAGGCTACTCCATCGTCAGCGAATACGCGTCCTTCCTCGTCCTGGAAAACGATGCCGAATATCAGCGATGGTCAATCGCCCGACGAAATGCCACTCGCGTGCAACGCGACGATGCAGCCCGAGCACGACTCACCGAACAGTTGCAGACCCTCCGCGATGCCGCACTGTCGAACCTCGGACCGGCCGGCGACGCAAAACCAGCCTCACTCCCAGCCAACACGACAGCCGGGAATTCCACCGGCAGCCCGACTGCCCCGGTAACGGCAGGACAGCCTTTGCCCGGTGATCTCAACTGGGGACAGCAGACTGTTGCCACTCCGAGCCAGAACACTTCTCCCGCGTTCCAGAACCAGCCGCAACCGTCCGCTGGGGCCAACTGGGGAGGTGGCGGCGGAGCGATTGATCCGCTCTCAGGACTCGCAGCACTTGGACTCGCCGCTGCCGCCTACGCCTCCCGCCGTCGTGGACCTGTTTCCCGAAAAGCCTGAGCATAAAGGTCACAGAATGAATCTGCCGCTTGCCTGCGGCGACCGGTCATCGACCAGTCGCCGCGTTTCCTGCCATGTCACAGCAATCGTCTCAGCTTTCACTCAGCATGGCGGTCCCGCGCCTGTCACCTGCCTGATCGCAGTCGCAGCTTTGTTGCTGCAATCGTTTCCAACTCTCCAGCCGACCGCCGAACTATTCTTCGCAGACCTCACCGCGAAAGAAACCTGGCGGCTGGCCACCTGTCACCTGCTGCACTGGTCCTGGGATCACTTCTTCTGGGATGTCATGGTCCTCGTCGCGGCCGGAGCATTCTGTGAAACCCGCTGGCCACGGCGATTTACCCTTGTGCTCGCAACTGCAGGGGTACTCATTCCGCTGGCCGTCATGGTCTCAGCACCTGAACTGCTGAACTATCGTGGACTGAGCGGGATCGATTCTGCGCTGTTCGCCCTCGCTGCCGGTTCGTTGTTGATCGAAGAGGTTCAGGCAGGTCGACGCCCCGCAGCCCTGCTGTTGGCTGTCGTTGTCACAGCTCAATTCCTCAAGATCGGACTCGAATCGACAGTCGGAAACACGCTCTTCGTGCAGGACGCTCCGTTTGTCCCGGTACCGCTGGCACACCTCTGTGGAGCCACGATCGGCAGCCTTGGAGCCGCATGCGGTTGCAGGCGAGACTCGACGAAAAGTGTTTGAACAGTGATTAAAAGCGAAACTGGCAGCCCTCCGATGGAAGGGCTGCCAGTCTTTTGCATGCGGTCGACGGAAAACCTCAGCCGGAGACCACTGGGGCAGCAGGATTGATCATCATCCAGATGGCCTGATCAATCAGCATCTGCTCGCCAACGCTCGATTCGACAGGGGCCTCTGCAGGAGCCGGAACAACCGGATGTTCAGCGACGGCCAATTGCGGGGCCTCTGTTTCAGCCACGGTCCAGTCCACCGGAACAATCGCCGGGCGTTGCACCGGGGACTGATGACGTTCAGGGAGCAGGGAAGCGAGAACTTCTGCTGACTCCTCAAGCCCGGTATCGATCTGTGGTTCAAGGGCAGAGAGTGTCAGAACGAACGAACCGGGATCACTCCACGCACTCGGTTGCTGCATGGAGTTGAACGCACGAACCCAGAAGCGGTATGTGCTCGCTCGCAGAGCCTTATCGTCAGGGATGGTGAAGGAGGCTTCAGTTCCATCCGGAGACACGTTGAAGTTGGAGACCTGCAGAGTGATCGTTTCGTTACGCACCAGGTCACGAATGAGCACCTCGAAGCGGATTGCAGCGCGATCGTGGGTCCACCTGAGTACGGGTGTGGAGTCCGTGATCGTGTTGCCCGGTCCGAGAATTCCTGGTGTGACGGCGTTGGGGACGTCAATGCGGACTATGTAATCGGGACTCCAGTTCCCAACCTCGTTGGACAGGTTGTAACCCCGAACGCGAGCGACGTAGGTGATCTCTTTGAGGCGCTGAGCGTTAGGAATCGTGAAGAATTTTTCTTTGATCGCGTTCTGCTGCAGAACACGCGTCCGCTGCCCGGTTTGAGTGTTCACCTCGAATACTTCAAGCTGATAGAAGGGTGCGTCAGTGGCAATCGACCATGCGAACGTCGGGTTGGCATTGTCCACGGAACCTGCCGGGTTGGCCACTGGAGCGATGATGGTGGGTGTGAGCGGTGTGGCTTCGTCAATCAGGAAACTGAGCACCGAAGCCCATTCACCCGCCTCGCCGGCACTGTTGATCCCACGTACCCAGGCGCGAATTTCTCCCTGCTTCTGACTCACCAGGGACGTGAAGCTCAGTCCGGTAATGTCGCTCCTGCGAATGACCTGAAACTCGCCAGTCGTAATATTGTTGACGTAAAGCTCGTAACGTTCGGCACGCTCTGCCGCGGTCCACGTATAGGTGGGGTTGAGAGTATTGACGACGCGACTGCCATTGGCGCCCGTCGGCCCCGTCATTTTCGGGCGTGACGGAGGAAGTATATCAACGACAAATCGCAGTGCTGCACTCCACGGACCAGCCTCGCCGCTCCCGTTGAACCCACGAACCCAGGCAACATAGCTGCCCTGAGTGAACACCGTCGTGGGGTCGAAAAATGTCTGGGTACCGACAATGTTCGACACAAAGATGAAGCGGGACTGACCAGTCGTCAGATTATTTACCTGCAGCTCGTACCGCGCGGCCTTAACATCCGTCCACTCAAAACGTGGGCTCGAACTGGTGGTTGTGGATTTGGGGGACGTCAGCGTCGGCGCGGAAGGCTTCAGGGCTGCGACAACAAAGTCGACCGCCCGACTCCACGGACTCTTCTCTCCTACGCTGTTGGTTGCCTGCAGCCATGCCCGGTAGGAACCATTGGCGAGGGCAGAAAAGTGCGTGTAGGTCAGTCCAATGTAGTCTGTTCGGAAAATCACTCGCTGACCGGTTGTCCTGTTGACCACCCAAAGCGTGTAGTTCTTTGCATTTGCAGCCGCAGCCCACTCAAAGAGCGGGAATGGTTCGCCTGTCTCCCCCACCGGCTTCAGCAGGGTGGGGATGCCCGGAGCAGGAACGTCAATGGTGAACGTCACGAAATTGCTGTATTCCGTGAATGTCCCATTATTGCCCAATGCGCGGACCCGTGCCCGAAAATCACCCTGAATGAATTGCCGATTCGAGGTAAAGACTGAAACTTTCAGGTTCGACTCCGTGTAGTACAGGCCCCATTCACCAGAAACGGGGTCACGGATCTCAACTTCCAGCGAATAGGACTGAACATTTGCTGCTGTTGTCCACGTGAAGACAGGGAGCGGGTCCTCAACCGTACCAACCGGCCCCAGCATCTCAGGAATCGTCGGAAGTGGAACTACGGTTCCTGAGACGGTGTATTGACCGATCGCACCGTACTGACCGGTCGTGGAAACGGCAAGAAAGTAGGTGCCCTGTGCAACCGTGGCGGAAACAGAGGCGCTCAGATTCTGGCCGCCCGCTGGATTGTCAGACGCGATCACATTTCCGTTGCCGTCGAGCAGCGAAAGGACGAGGTCCGCATTGGTGCCCGGAGTCAGCGCATTGTTGTTCAGAATACTGCGGAGGTCCAGACCGCCGACGGTGAAAGAAATGGGACCCGCATCCGTCTCGAACATATACACGTCGACGTTGTTATTCGGACCGATTACACCCGTTTGCAGAACGCTGGGAGACGTCACCACGTATCGAGTGGCTGTAGCGACGGTATCCCCGGCATCGTCATTCCGAAACACGAACGTGCGGTTCGCCGCTCTAGTCATCTCCTGGAAGTCATCCTGAATGTTATTCGGCCCGGTCGTGTCGGGAGCACGGAACCAGGTTTCGCGATAGGACCCATAAGGGGCACCCATGATGGGCCCTAAAAGTGCCGTCCCGGGGTCGTATTCGCTGGTCTTGTTGCCGCCAGCATCATAAACGCTGTGATGATTCAGCCCCAGCATATGTCCAACCTCATGAGAGGCGGCCATTGCCGCACCCTTCATGTGATCGACAGAGCCTCGCCCAACGTTGTCCGTAAACACATAACAGGTATTCACGGCACTGTTATTGAATGAATTCAGAAACGCCACGCCACCGGGACTGCCAATCCATGACCCGTTGCCACCTATGGAGACCAACGCCGCCTCGAAATTGTTGTACGATCCCGGGTCGATCGTTGTCACGTTCACGTTGAACGGCGCAAAGTCCTCGGCCACGCGATACCACATTTCCCGAATCAAATCCAGCTCCGTGTCGCTGAACGTCGTCTGATCGTTGTCGATGTCAAAGACTGGCGTGACGATCGGCCCCGACTGATTATCCGTGCGGGCACCGGGCCAGTCCTGCGTCTCCGTGTGTCCGTCAAAGTCCAGGTAGATGGTGACGGGAGCCCCCGGGTGGCTGTTGAGCGGGGGGATGGCTGTGAGTGGATTCGTGAGCAGCGTTCTCAGTTCAAGCGACTCGTGCGTACGAACCGAAGGAACAGACCGACGCCTCTTCGTGCCACCCGAAACAAACCAGCTTGCAAACAGTCCTCGGATTCCGAAATTGGGTGCCATCGCTTGATCCCGACAGACTTCGACTGGGAAATACATCTTATTCTCTAACGGCACAGCGCACCTGCACCGTGCCCTATCTTCGATATCGGACGCAGAGACCGCCAGGAAACCAACACTTCGGATTTGTCAAGGCGGAAATTTCGCCGAAGTTGGCCGCCGTTGGGGTCATTCAGGTTGTGACGCCTCATGGCAAACCCCGCTGACTCTGACGGTCACACAAAGTGTGCCGAACTCGCCTCCAACTCTGAAAATGATGTCACCCCTTGAATTCAGAATTTCTTGCTTTTCAGAGTTGCATTCCTTTTCTGCTATTTTCTGAAATAGTCGTCACCATCCTGGAATCGTCAAGGGGTCACGCAGTGCAAGGAGCTTCCGGGTGTCCAGTGATCCCGTCGATATCCCGGATAATCACCGAAAAGCGGTCGAAAACGCCTGCATCCAATTGCAGCCAGACCTGCTGCTGTTTCTCACCGGGATTCTTCGCAACCATCACCTCGCTGACGACGCCTGGCAACGCACCGTGGTGCTCGCCCTGCAATCTTCGCATTCCGCTCGCATTGCCACACTTCGTGGCTGGCTCTTCCAGATCGCTCTCAACGAAGCCAGAAAAATCCTCCGCGAAATCCGAAAACTCCCCACCCCCTCAGATCCCGCCAACTTTGCTGACTTTGCCCCCTCGCAAACACCCCGCTCCCTGAACTCACTTGCCACCCCGGATTCCCGGGTCATCGCCGACGAAACCAGAAAAGTCGTTCAGGCGTCCCTGAAAACACTCCCTCCCGAACAGCAGGAAGTTATCCGCCAACGCGTTTACCTCGGCCGAACCTTCTCCGAAATTGCTTCTGATCTGAATCTTCCATTGGGCACTGTCCTTACCTGGTGCCGTCGCGGTCTTCTGCGGCTCAAAGATGATCCTCGAATGAAGGATCTCCTGAAAGATTAACCAACCCCAAATGGACACCAACCAAAACAGCCCCCCACCAGCACGCCGTATTGATCCCGTTCGGGCCCCCGAACCGACAGCGTGGAACCCATTTGCTTACGCACTTGGTGAACTTCCGCTGGCGGCCCAGGTTCAGTTTGAAGAACAGATGGCCGCTGACCCCCAGTGCTGCGAAGACTTTCTCGCAGCACTGAAGATGCTCAATGCTCTCCGGGCCTCCCGGCTCACGCCGCCCACCGTCACAAGCCTCGCGAATCCTCGCCGTCAGGTGCGAATCTTCCCCGCCATCACCGCCGTCGCCACCGCAGCACTCGCGGCCTGCCTCATTCGATCCACGGTCAGCCCCTCGGTGGACTCGCTCCATGACGCCGTGGCACTGTCCACATTGCTACAACTCCCCGAGTCATCCGTTGAAGATCATCAGGAACCACTGTCACTCGCAGACCCAGTTGTTGAAAATCTGGAAACTCCCGACTGGCTCCTCACGGCCGTTGACCTCGACGAACAATCCTCCAATTCCGATACTCCCTCCAGCGACGATGATGAAGAAGCTATCTTCTGACACCCCGGGCCATTGACGGTTTGACCTCACCAAATGCTCCGTTCACACTTAAATCTGAACCTGCTTCCACTCACCGCTCTGGTGGCCATCCTGCTCGCCGCCAGTGCCGAAATAGCCTCCGCACAGGCCCCGCCAACCAGTGAACAGCCCGGCATTCACATCAATTCAGACAGGCAAACACTGGCAAAGTCTCCGAAAACAATTTCTGCGGAAGACCAAAAGTCCACTCTCGACTTCATCGCCGAACATCACCCTGAACTTTTCCACCTCCTTGAACAACTTCAGAAATCCCGCCCCGACGAATTTCGCTCCGCCCTTCGCGAACTTGTCCCCCAAACTCAGGCCATCATCCGCATGCGCGATCGTCTGCCCGCCCGGTACCCCACACAACTCGCTGCCTGGAAACGCGACTCCCAGATTCGCCTCCTCATGGCGCGCTGGTCTCGCAGTCAGGACCCCCAAATCGAAACTCAGGTCCGCGAATTGATCGCCCAGCGTCACAAAGATCGAACTGCTGAACTTCAGGCCGAACAAGAGCGACTCAGCGAACAACTCCGCAAAGTCGAAGAACAACTCAAATCCCAGCACGCAGATCCACAGCAGCACCTCGACGCGGAATGGGAACAACTGGCTCGACGCGCCTCCGCCGCCGCTCGCTCCGCAAAGGCGACCACTCCCCCCAAAAACAAAATTCTCAGCCGACCCGCAAAATCGCAAAAGCCAACAAACCCAAAGACCTCCCCGCCGGATTCAGCTTCTCCCCAATCCCCCGCTCAGTCCTGAAACTCAGCCCCCAACGCCACCCGTAAGGAAGACCCATGCGACGCGGATTTCTGCTCACAGCCGTGACACTCGCTGTGACCTTCGCTCCCACAGCCGGCTTCGCTGCCCCACAGGACCCAGCCACCCTCCCCCCCGTCTCTCAGCGGTATGCCCCACCGGAGGCTGCGGGCGAAGCTCCGGACTTCCAGAAGCACGTGACCCCACTCCTCGGAAAACTTGGCTGCAACGGCCGCGCCTGCCATGGATCCTTTCAGGGGCGAGGCGGATTCAGACTCTCGCTCTTCGGCTACGACTTCAAAAATGACCACGACGAACTTTTCGGTCGCATCGACCCCGAAGTTCCCGCCGACAGCCTGATCCTTCAAAAGGCCACCATGCAGGTACAGCACGACGGCGGCCAGCGAATCAAAACCGGCTCCTGGGAATATCACCTGCTCCTCAGCTGGGTCCGCAATGGCGCTCAACCCCAAGTCGACAACCCTCCAACTCTCCAGCGACTCGAAGTCACACCGACTGAAATCCTGTTCACCGCCCAGGACCAGACACAGCAACTCAAAGCCGTCGCTGTCTGGTCAGACGGCAGCAGGGAAGATGTCACCACGCTCTGTCGCTTCCAGACAAACGATGATCAGGTCGCAGACATCACCCAGGAAGGGCTCGTCACTGCAGCCTCCCCCGGAGATACTCATGTCGTCGCCTTCTATGACAGCGCCGTTGTCCCAATCCCCGTGATTCGCCCCGTCTCTGCTCAGTATGGCGAGAACTACCCCGACGTCCCAGCACCCACCAAAGT
>JBEIEK010000117.1:0-15878 GCA_040382995.1 Planctomycetaceae bacterium | reverse complement strand
CCTCGGTTCTACTCTCCATCCCGAAACTATCCCGAAAGTCATTTCCCATGCTGGCAGCGGTTGTCGCCCGGTTTGCAACACGGCCACCCTTCACACTGACGGCGTTGCTGTTCACGGCGGTCTGCTGGGTGATGTCCGGTCCGTCTGCTTCCGCTCAGGAATCCCCTGTGGGCACCAGCCTTGTCGGCAGCGATCGAGCTGGTGCTCCGGCCGATTATTCGCCTTCCGGTTTCTACACCGGTCCCATAGAAATTCCCGACATCGCCCGTTTCAAAACACTCCCGAACCGCATGGACTACGAACCGTTCATCACGGATGTCCGCCAGATCTTCACGCTGTCCGATCGTTACGTCCCGCTGTGTGTCCGGATTTTGCAGGAGGCAAAGGACGAAGAGATTCTGGAAGTGGCCGCCCTGCAGCTCTACCGATTTGCTCGCGAAAAAATGGCCGATACCAGCACCGCCGCGACGGCACTGCAGGCTGTCTGCAAAAGTTCTTCCAGTCGCCGTGTGCGATCCGCCTGTATGCTGGCTCTGGCTGCCGGCGGAGCTTCAGCGATGGCTGCCGATATCGCCGGCTACTGCGGCACCGCACCCGATTCTGAACGACTCCTGCTGGAACCTGCACTGGCCGCATGGAAGCATCAGCCGGCTGCGGACATGTGGCGTGAGCGACTGACATCAGCCACGGCTTCCGGAACCTCGGTCAGTCTGGCCTGTGAATGCCTTGCCGGGCTCGGTGACCAGGCTTCCGTACCGACCATGCTGGCCATTGTTGGCGACAGCACTCAGGACTATCTGCGACGCTTTGCCGCAGCCAAAGCTGCCGCGCTGCTGCAGCCGGAACAAGCGCTCGCCGCTGCCGAAGTCCTCTCCAAACGTGGTCAGCCGGAACGACTCATCGCGGTTGCCCTGCTGGACAGTGACCTTACCGCGGCCCTTGAACGCGCCACAGCACTCTGCAGCGATCCGGCTGATGCCGTGGCATCAGCCGCCTGGCAACAGGTGTTCCGCCGCAAGCCGGAACTTCTTCAGCCGCTGCGGGCAGCCGGTCAGCAGCATCGCGATGCCACGATCCGCAGCACCACCGCTCGCGTGCTGCGACTCTTTCCGGATGCCGACCGCGTCACCAAACTGCACCAGCTCCGCAGTGACACTCACATCCAGGTCCGCAACACCGCCCGACAGATGCTGGAACGCGTCGCCACGGAAACGCCGGCCCTGCGTCCGCAGATCGTCGGCATGGCGGTGGATTCGCTGCAGGCCACTTCAACCGACTGGCAGGGTATTGAACAGTCGCTGGTGCTGCTTGGACAGCTCCGCGAATCCACCTTTTCACCGCAGTGTCTGCCACTGCTGAATTATCCGCGCAACGAAGTGATGGTTTCCGCAGCATGGCTGATTCACCTGTTTCCGGATCTGGCCGTGCGTGAACAGGTGCTTCAGGCCGCGCTCGAAGCTGAAGAACTCATCTATGATCCCAAAGAAGAAGGTCGCACACACGGGCTCAAGCAGGCCCTCCTGTTTCAGTATCTCGGAATTCTCCGCGTACCGGAAATTGAAGATGTGCTCAAAAAGCAGTTCAGTAAAACGGTACCGGGCGGGGAAGAGCGTCGCGGTGCCTCCATGTGGGCGCTCGGACTGCTCCACGAACGCAAGCCCGATGCGGATTTGATTGCCCGCTTCCACGATCGCATCCAGGATCGCTCTTCTCCCAATCCGGAACGGGCCCCCGTTCGCCGCAATTCCCTGCTGGCCCTCGGTATGATGCGCGCCACCGGGGCCGACACTCAGGCCGTGGTCCAGGAATCCATGCTGATGGATTCTGCCACAGAACGTGTCCGCGGCACGACACGATGGATCCACCCCCTCGTCGGTCTTAAACTCCCGCCGCCCATCGAAGACCACCAGTTCGCCATCGGCGGCTGGCGCCTGAATCCACTCGAAGACTAACCACCCCATGTCCAGCGGTCATCCCACGCCCTCTCAATCCACATCTGTCGCGCAGCCGCCCGTTTCGTCTTCAATCGCCGACACCACACCGACCGCCGGCCGACCGCTGCTGTCCGACCCCTGCTGGCTTCCTCAGGATCTCGGGGCCCCCATGCCGGATTCCCGGCACGCCGCGTCCGCCTGCCTGCCGCTCTGGCAACATAACCTGCAGTACGAAGAAGGTGACCCTGCCGTGGTCACCAAACTGCAGGCCGCCTATCCGCGGTTCTGCCTGCATCCCACCATCCGGCAACTCATCGCACAGACGCTGGGCCCTGACCGCCACGGACTGATCTTCCCCACCGCCACCGCGGCCGCTCGCGCTGTCAGCTATGTGCTCCACCGCGGCGGCAAACAGCCTCGGCTGCACCCGCTGCCGGATCAAACGGCCGTCGCCGTGGAAACTTCGCAGGAAGACTTCGGCCGCCTGAAGGAATACTGGCAGCACGCCGGCGAAATCCTCAGCTCCCGCGCCGCCGAAATCATCCTCGGCGGCCACCTGCCGCTGGTCTCGGAAACCCCCGCTCGCAGCACCGTCCGTCAGCGTGTTGCCAGCTACGGTGGATGTGCAACCGGCGATGTCTGGCTCTTCACCTGCGGCATGGCTGCGATCGCTGCGGTCTACCGGACCATTCGCCGACTGGACCCCGTTCGTCCGACGGTGCAGTTTGGCTTTCCCTATGTTGATACGCTCAAGATTCAACAGCGATTCGCTCCGAATGCTCATCACTTCCTGCCCTTCGGTGATGCCGGTGATCTACAGCGTCTGACAGAGCTGCTGCAGCGTGAATCCATCAGTGCGGTGTTCTGCGAGCTTCCCGCCAACCCACTGCTCACCTGCCCCGACCTTGCCGCGCTGCGGCAGCTTGCCGATCAGCACGGCTTTCTGCTCATCGTCGACGACACGCTTTCTGCCATTGTCAACGAAAATCCGCTCGGATTTTCCGACTTCTGCGTGACCAGCCTCACCAAGTATTTCAGTGGTTACGGCGATGTGCTGGCAGGCAGTGCACGGCTCAATCCCGCCAGTCCCCACGCGGCCCAGCTTCGCGCCGCCCTCACCGCTGAATTCGAAGAACAGCTCTGCGATGCCGACTGTGCCGTCCTTGAACACAATTCCCGCGACCTCCCGGAACGCATGGCCGTGATCAACGCCACCACGGCCGAACTCGTCCAGCGCCTCAGAAATCACCCCGCGGTCGCTCGTGTCTATTACCCGCCCGAACGCCCCGATGGTGGTGGTCGCGGCGGGCTGTTCTCGCTGCTGCTGAAACACCCCGAGACTACAGCTCCCGCGACTTTCGATCAGCTGCAGGTCTGTAAGGGCCCCAATCTCGGCACCCGATTTACTCTCTGCTGCCCTTACACAATCCTCGCGCACTACACCGAGCTCGACGAGGTCGAACGCTGCGGCGTTTCCCGCTGGCTGCTCCGCGTGAGTGTCGGGATTGAACCCATCGAAGATCTCTGGAACCGCTTCCTCCAGGCGCTGCCCCATGATCCGCGCTGACCTCAACTGTGATCTTGGCGAGCACGATGATCCGGCCGGACAACACATTGAAAACCAGCTGGTCGCGCTGGTCTCATCAGTCAATGTCGCCTGCGGAGGACATGCCGGAAATTTTGCTCGCCTGCAGGAGATTGCCGGTTTATGTCGACAGTGCGGTACAGCCTTCGGGGCCCATCCGTCGTTCCCCGACCGCGAAGGTTTCGGTCGTCGCGAACTGCAGCTGCCACCTGAAAGCCTGCTGCAAAGCCTGATTGATCAGTTGCAGCTGGCCGCTGCGGCCGCTGCCGAGGCCCGCATTTCGCTCACTCATGTTAAACCCCACGGCGCCCTGTACAACCTCGCTGCAATTCAGCCCGCGATCGCGGACCTTGTGATCACAGCCATTCGGCAAACCGTGCCCTCGGCAGCCCTCATCGCACTGGCCGGCAGCCCGCTGGTCCGGCACGCCCGACAGGCGGGACTGATCGTTCGTGAGGAATTCTTTGCTGACCGGGGCTACACCGCCGACGGCAGGTTGCTCAGCCGACAACTTCCGGGTTCGCTGATCACCAGCCCGCAGGTGATCGGCGACCGTATTCAGCAGCTGCTGGAACAGCACACCGTCACCACGGTGGACGGCACTGCAATTGCGATTACAGCCGAAACCCTCTGTATTCACTGTGATACTCCGGGAGTCCTGGAAATTGTCAGGCACATCCGCCGAATCCTCGACTCCTTCCACTCAAAATCGCGTTAATCCCCCGTTCCCCCTGCATTCCATTGCCAATAATTCGGGGTGACCGGCGAAGCACCTCAAGTCCTGCTGTTTTCCCCATCCGCGGTGGCATTATGAAATTGCGACAGTTGCTTGTGCTGGCAGTGCTGGGACTGCTCATGGTGGCCGTCGTGCAGACGTCGGGGCGCGTGGACCCCGTCCTTGCACCGCCTGCCCAGGTCGTTGCCACCGATCGTCTGGATACCGCGGTGGCTCAGCTGGATGCCTGGTTCGCCGTCAAGTGGCAGGCGGATGGTGTCAGTCCGACTGCCCCCGCCTCCGATCTGGCCGTGTTTCGCCGCGTGTCACTGGCACTGTTCGGTTGCGGCCCATCGCTCGAAGATCTGCGGGCTTTTCAACAGGACACGCAGCCTGACCGACTGGACCGCTGGGTGCAGCAAATGCTTCGCGACCCGCGTTCCGCCGGCTACCTCGCCCGACGGCTTGGACGCAGCCTCGCCGGTGTTGAACAGGGACCATTCATTCTCTTCCGCCGCGATCAGCTCACCGACTGGCTTGAAGCACAGCTGATTCAGGATGCTTCCTGGAGCGATATGACGCGGCAGCTGATCGCCTCCGAAGGACTCTGGACCGACAGTCCCGCCTCCAACTTCATCACCGTCGCGCGGATGGAAAATGAAGACATCGACGAGAACAAGCTGGCCGGTCGCACTGTGCGCACCTTTCTTGGCCAGCGAATCGACTGCGCGCAGTGCCACGATCACTTTCTTGACACGCGCTGGAAGCAGCGGCACTTTGAAGGTCTGGCGGCCTGGTTCGGCCAGACGCAGGTCACACTGGGCGGTGTGACGGACTATGCGACGTCCCCCGATCAGCCACCGCTTGAATACCGTGTGGTCCCGCCGGGCGGTGACGCCGCGGCTGCCCGCATCGTCGCTCCGGAAGTTCCCTTTCACCCGGAGTGGCTTCCGGAAGCCGGCGGCCGACGTGCCAGACTGGCCGCGTGGGTGACACATCCGGATAATCGCCGCTTTGAACGTGCCATTGCCAACCGCATCTGGGGGCTCATGTTCGGTCGCCCGCTGCACGAACCGGTGGACGATCTGCCGCATCCGGAAGACAAGCCCGACGATGCGCTGGATCTGCTGGGCCGTGAATTCCGGGCTCGCGGAGATCGGCTCAGCACGCTCATTCGCATGATCGCACTATCCGCACCGTTCCAGCGCGCGACAGCCGCTGCCGACGATCCGGTAATCTCAGCCCGACAAACCGCCGCCTGGGCCGCATTTCCGCTCGTGCGGCTGCGGCCCGAGCAGGTCATCGGATCGATCTTCCAGGCCGGCCGGGTGCGTTCGGTCGATCAGAATTCGCATCCCCTGATTCGACTCACCCGGATGACTTCTGAAAACGAGTTCATCGAAGAATATGGTGATGCGGGGGAAGATGAGCTGATTCCGCAGTCCGGCACCATTTCTCAGATGCTGCTGAAGATGAACGGCCGTTTTTCCCGCGAGCTGGGCAAGGTCGACCTGCTCACCGGTCCCGCTCAGGTGCTCGCCCTGTCACCCGATGATTCCGCCATCATCGAGAACAGTTTTCTGATGTGTCTGTCCCGCCATCCGGAACCCCCGGAGCTGCTGCATTTTCAGAAACAGCTGCAGGAGGCTCGCCAGGCAGGTGACGGGCAGCGGGAAGCCGTTGTGGAAGATCTCTTCTGGGCCCTCTTCAACAGTCCGGAGTTCGCATGGAACCACTGATGCTCAGCCGCCGCAGTCTGCTCCCGCTGGCTGCCACACCAGCCCTCTCGTTCCTGCTCCCACCACTGACGGCCCGCGCGGCTGCTCTGCGCGGACCCGAACGGGCACGCTCACTGATTGTGCTCTGGATGAACGGTGGCATGAGTCAGCTGGAAACCTGGGATCCGCACCCTGGCACGGCTGCGGGCGGCGATACACAGGATGTCGCCACCACAGTGCCCGACCTGCGGATCTCCAGTCTGCTCCCGCAGATGGCCGAACAAATGCATCACTGCCTCACCATTCGCTCAGTGATCTCGAAGGAAGGCGATCACGAACGCGGTTCTGCATTTGTTCGCAGCGGCTATCGCCCTGAACCCACGCTGAAGTATCCCACGCTCGGAGCTGTCGTGGTCAGCCAGTTGAAAGCCGGGCAGCTCGAAATCCCGCCATATATCTCCGTGTCCCCGCACATTGCAGTTCCCGAGGGCGGTTATTTGGGCAACGCCTGGAACGCCTTCCGCATTCATCATCCCGGCCGCGAGATTTCCAACCTTGAAGCACCTGTACCCGCGGCTCGACAAACACGCCGGCTCGATAACCTGCAGCTGCTCAGTCGGACCTTCGCGGCTGCTCATCCCGCCGCGGCCAACCAGACCCTGCATGATGACCTCACGCAGAAGGCGCTGCGAATGATGCAGTCGGAACAGCTCAAAGCCTTCCGTCTCGATGAAGAACCGGAAATGCTGCGAAAAGCCTACGGTGACAGCGACTTCGGCCGCGGCTGCCTTGTTGCGCGCAGGCTTGTTGAAACCGGCGTGCGTGTCGTCGAAGTCACACTGCCAGGCTTCGACACCCATATTTCCAACCACGAAGGCCATATTACCCAGTGCCGCATTCTGGATCCGGCGATGAGCAGTCTGATTCATGACCTGCAGCAGCGCGATCTGCTGCAGTCGACCATCGTGCTCTGCATCAGCGAATTCGGACGCACACCGGCCATCAATCCGGCAGCAGGCCGGGATCACTGGCCCGCATGGTTCTCCTGTGTAATCGCGGGTGGTGGCTTCCGCAGGTCCGCCGTGATTGGATCAACGCCGGCAGAAATTCCGTCGGCTGATCCCCCGCCGCCTGCTGACCCCGTCAGCGTTCCCGAAATCTGTGCCACCATCCTCGATCAGCTTGGCATCGACAGCGCCCAGGAAGTCACCACACCCGTCGGACGGCCCATTCGGTTCGCTGACGCCAGCCCCAGCCCGCGGCTTGTCGGCTGAAATCCCCCGCGAAAGCTCCGCTGCCGAAATCCGAGACAGCACTATAACAGTTACCAGTTCCCCCGGAGTTCCCCGGTATTTGTCGCGGAAAGGTCCCTGTTATGCATCTGACGTTGTTCCTTCGCCTGGCTTCACGGGTACTGCTGGCGGCTGTCGCCTCCACTTTGAGTGCTGGTGATTTTCTGCAGTTTCGTGGTGGGCAGACCGCCGGAACGCGTGAGAGTGAGCCGATTCCGCTGGAGTGGTCGACGGAAAAGAATCTGGCATGGAAGATTGCCTCACCCGCTGCCGGCTGGGCTCAGCCGCTGGTGGTTGGCCAGAGGCTGTATGTGACGGGTGCGGTGTCGCCGGCGGATCTGCGTCCAGCCAACTTTGCCAAAGGCGTAAAAGCACCTCAAAGCATGGGCATCTCGCTGTTTTCCCGACCGCCGAAGGAACAACTGACATGGAAGTTGTACTGTCTGAGCACTGAGGATGGGCGGGTGCTGTGGGAACAGACTGTGGCGGAGGGGCAGGCGAAGTTTCCCATTCATCCCTCAAACTCATGGGCGAAGGAGACACCTGCAGCGGATGCGGCTGGCGTGTACGTCTACAGCGGAGAGGCGTGTGTTGTGGCGGGTTTCAATCATGACGGCAGTCTGCTCTGGAAACAGGAAGTTGGGGTCTTCAAAACCAGCAACAGTTTCGGCACGGGCAGTTCCCTGGCCATCCACAACGGTGGCGTGTTTGTACAGAACCTGAACGAAGAGCAGTCAGAGGTCTGGTGTCTGGACACGAAGACGGGCACGGTGAAATGGAAGGTGGGCCGATCTTCCGGAGGCACATCATGGAGCACGCCACTGATCTGGACCAACGCCGGCCGCGTGGAGTTGATCATTTCCGGTGGCGATCAGGTCGACAGTCTTGATCCGACCACGGGGGCTGTGAACTGGACCATCAAAAACGTCAAGGCGGCGACAGCCTGTTCGCCGTGTGCCGACAATGAGCGACTGTACTTTGGTGGCAGCGATCCCTTTTCAAAGGGACCTCTTGTGGCTGTCTCTGCGGGTGCCACAGGAGAGCTGGTGCCGGCAGAGAAGAACGGCCGCTTTGACCACTGTGCTTGGCTTCAGGAACGACAGGGCCCGGGGATGGCATCGCCGCTGTCCACCGGAAAATACGTTTACACCAACGACAACAACATCCTCAGATGCTTCGATGCGGCAACCGGAGAGAAACTGTATCAGACGCGGATCCCCGGTCTGGAGATGCTGGCGGCCAGTCCGCTGCTGATTGCCGACAAGCTGCTGTTGCTGGACGAGAACGGTCGCGGCTGCCTTGTGAAGGTCGGTGCGGAGTTTGAAGTGGTGGGCCAGGGAAGTCTGGACGACGTTTTCTGGGCCACTCCGGCAGTCAGTTCCGGAGCGATTTTCCTGCGGGGCGTAGAGTCGATTTACTGCATTCGCCAGTAGTGGGTCGTTGCAGGTCGACCGCTGAAAGCAACAGGCCCCCGTTCGTGCGTGTTCGAACGGGGGCCTGAGCGACGTGATATCACGAATCAGAACCCGGCAGGGTTTGGATGAAATTACTTAGGAGCTTCGGTTGGAGCCGGAGCGTCGCCAGCGGGAGCGGCAGGAGCATCAGCAGCTGGAGCGTCGCCTGCAGGAGCGGCTGGAGCATCGCCAGCTGGAGCAGCGGCGGCGTCAGCAGCTGGTGCAGCGTCGTGGGTCGGAGCGGTGCCGGACGGAGCAGCCATGGCGGAGGCGGAGGCGGTGGCTTCCGGGGATGGTGCAGCGGTCGGAGCTTCGCTTTGGCAGCCGGCAACGACAAGGCCCAGACCGAGGACGGAAAACAGGCTAGCAATCTTCTTCATGTGATTCTCCAGGGAAACAAAACGAGCAGCATTCAAGAGTGAAGCAGGGTCATTCCAGCTGGCCCGCCCCAGGCAAGAATCTAGCAGCGCAACGCGGGGGTGTTCAACCATCGGGGCTTCGGGAAGCGAATTCCTGCCGAAAGGAAGGGGCTGCGATTGAGAAGTTTGCGGGATTGCTGAGTTCACAGCAATTTGCGAATTTCAGAATGTGGGGGGCGGATTTTGATTGACAGAAGGCTCTGTCAAGCGCTGCCAGGGGTGGCGGGGTGGCCGTGCGGATTGTCCGAAAAGGCAGACTGTTCCTTCCGGTTCATGAAAAGCCTCAGAATTTGGCGGACCGCTGGGAATTCACGGGGTTGACAACAGATTCCATGTGCGATTATCACTCGCACAAATTCCTGGGGTCCCCCCAAACAAATACTGCCACATCATTCAACCACAAGGCCGCCAGCATGCTCCTGACTCGCGAACCACTCACCCTTGAAGACAGCCGGAATCTGTTCCTGTTCGGCGAGACAGGCTCGGCGATCGTCAGCCCAGTTCTCCGCGGGGATGAAGACGACGACGGTTTCGATGAAGATTTTGGTGACGACGACATTGAAGACGACGACGACTTCGATGATGACGATGAACTTGAAGAAGACGACTTCGAGGACGAGGACGACTTCGAGGACGACGACTTCGAGGACGACGATGACGACGACTTCGATGACGACGACGAGGAAGAAGAGTTCGAAGGAGAAGAAGAGGAGTTCTAACTGCCGTTCCGCGGCTGTGTGACTGCTCACAGGCACTTCCGACAGCGAAGTGCCTTTTTTTTCGTCCTGTTATTGGCTGATGTGGCACCCGGGAGATTGTGATGCTGGGAATCTGGGATGAGGTTCAGGAAGCCAGGCAGTTTCTGGCCGATCGCTGGCCGCATGTTCCGCGTGCCGGACTGATCCTTGGCACAGGCCTTGGTGGGCTCGCCCGGCGAATCCGTGTGGAGGCCGAGATCCCATATTCAGAGATTCCACATTTTCCACGTTCAACGGCACCCAGTCATGCGGGGCGGCTGATTCTGGGCCAGCTCGAAAACGTGCCCGTGATGGCCATGGAAG
Organism: Planctomycetaceae bacterium; assembly: GCA_040382995.1. GTDB lineage: Bacteria > Planctomycetota > Planctomycetia > Planctomycetales > Planctomycetaceae > SXXK01. The sequence continues at coordinate 5,700 of JBEIEK010000117.1, read as the reverse complement.
GTCGTTTTCATTACTACGAAGGTTATTCGCTGCAGAAGGTGACTTTCCCGGTTCGCGTGATGCGCGCTCTTGGTGCTGAAACTCTGGTGCTCACCAGCGCCGTTGGCGGCATGAACCCGCACTTCCGTCTGGCCGACATCATCGTGCTGGAGGACCACATCAATCTGATGCCGGATAATCCGCTGCGAGGCATCAACGATGATCGCCTTGGCCCGAGGTTCCCGGACATGAGTCAACCCTACACGCGAACGCTCGTCGATGCCGCCTGCCGGACAGCCCTGCAGCACGGAATCTCTGCCCACCGCGGTGTCCTCGTGGCCGTTCCCGGTCCCAACCTCGAAACCCGCGCCGAATACCGCATGCTGCGAACACTGGGTGCCGATGTTGTCGGTATGTCGACCGTCCCTGAATGTCTTGTTGCCGTGCACGCCGGCATGCAGGTGCTCGCATTTTCCATCGTCACCGACATGTGCCTCCCGGACGCACTTGAACCGGCCGACATCGCCCGCATCATCGCCGTCGCTCAGGAAGGCGGCCAGAAACTTGAACAACTCCTTGTACACCTCTTCCATGATCACGCAGCGCTCCTTCATTGCCGCGTCGAAGACGTCTGATAGCTCCCGCCAATTTCTCTTTCGGACTCGCCACTCATGCAACGCCCACACGGCCACGCCGCTCCGCTCCCTGAACCCACTGTCAAAATGTCCGAAGGCTGGCACTGCCTGCACATCTGGTTCCGCGTTGATCAGCAGGCATTGAAACAGCTTGATGCTGTCGACGTCGCTCATGGCCGCGCCGAAGTCATCGAGATCCTCAACCCCGCCCAGCCCGACGCGCCGGCGCGCATGCAGACCTCTGTGGTCTCCGGACATCGCGGTGATCTCGGACTGATGATGATGGACCCCGACCCACTGAAAATCGACGCCATCAAACAGCGACTCCGCGCCAGCAAACTCGGGACGGTGCTTGTTCCGGCATGGTCCTTCGTTTCCATTACCGAAGTCAGCGAATACGTGCCCACCGTCGAACAGTACTCCGAACGCCTCCAGCGCGAAGGCACGCTCCCCACCGACCCGGCGTTCCAGGCAAAACTCAATGCCTACCAGCAGCGTCTGCCGGCCATGAACCAGCAGCGACTCTATCCGGAGATCCCGCCATTTCCCGTGGTCACCTTCTATCCCATGAACAAAATCCGCCACCCGCTCGCCAACTGGTACACCGAACCCTTCAGCGTTCGCAGTGAACTGATGGCTGAACACGCCACATCCGGTATTCGCTTTGCCGGACGCGTCTCTCAGCTGATCACCGCATCCACCGGCTTCGATGACTGGGAATGGGGTGTCACCCTCTGGAGCCGTTCTCCGGAACACGTGAAGGACATCGTCTACTCCATGCGCTTTGACCGCGCCTCCGCCCGCTATGCGGAATTCGGTCCCTTCTACATCGGCTACGTCATGGAAGCCGCGGATGCCCTGCGTCATCTGCGAATTCAGGAGACCGGGCTGTCCGGAAGCAGGCAACGCGGATTTCTCGGGGGCGCAACGACAAGTCTCGGGAAACTTCTGGGCATGGGGCGGGCGAAATGACAGCAGGCACACAGGTGCCGATGAGCGACAACACGGCTGCAGGTCAGGTCGCATTACAGCCCAGGCGGTTACCGTGGCTGCTGCTGACGATTGCCGTCCTGTTCCCGCTCATCGGCGACCCGTTCAAGGACCGCCTGTTGTTCGCAGCCGGACAGCAGCCGACAGCCCCGCGGCCGAACGTCGTGCTGATCGTTGCCGATGACATGGGCTGGGGGGATCTGGGCGTTCAGGGGGCGGCCGGGTTCAGCACTCCGCAACTCGACCGACTGGCCGCCGCAGGGACTCGTTTCACCAGCTTCTATGTGGCCCAGGCAGTGTGCACGGCATCCCGTGCGGCCCTGATGACCGGTTGTTATCCGAACCGGCTCGGTATGCAGGGCGCGTACAACCACACCAGCCGCGATGGTGTGGCCGCCGCGGAATGGCTGCTCCCGGAAATGTTCCGCGACTGCGGCTATGCCGTTGGTGGCTTTGGCAAATGGCACCTCGGCACCCGTCCCGCGTTTCATCCGCTGCGACATGGCTTCGATGAATGGCTGGGCATCCCGTATTCAAACGACAATTCAAAGTACCACCCTGTCCTCGCTGCAGAAATGCCGCCGCTGCCGTTCTATGACGGTGAACGGGTGGTGGAGCTGGACCCGGACCAGTCGAGGTTTACTCAGCGGTTCACCCGCCGTGCCATTGAGTTCATGGAACGTCATGTTGATCGCCCCTTCTTTGTCTATCTGCCGCACGTGATGCCCCATGTGCCGATTTTTGCGTCTCCCGAATTTGCCGGTCGCAGCAGGCAGGGCGTGTACGGGGACGTGATGCAGGAACTGGATGCCTCTGTCGGCGAACTGCTGGGGGCGCTGGAACGACTGCAGCTGACCGAACGCACGCTCGTGATCTTTATCTCAGACAACGGCCCGTTCCTGTCCTATGGCAATCACGCAGGTTCCGCCGGGCCGCTTCGGGAAGGCAAACTGACGACGTTTGAGGGAGGCGTGCGAGTTCCGTGTGTGGTGCGCTGGCCCGGGAAAGTGCCTGCGGGACGCGTCTGCGATGTGCCCTTCATGGGCATTGACTGGCTGCCCACACTGACCGAGCTGGCCGGTGGCAAACCGCCTGAACTGCCCATCGACGGTCGTTCAGCCGCCGCGCTGCTGCTGAATCGTGCAAACGCCCCAGCGCCGCATGAGTTTCTGTACTTCTATTCCGGTACGGCACTGCAGGCAGTCCGCAGTGGTCCGTGGAAACTGCATTTTCCGCACCCGTTCATCACACCTGCGGGTGCCCCGGGAAAAGACGGCAAACCGTCCGGCTTCGGCACTCTGGCCCCGGCATCCATCAGGCAGTCCGGTGTCGAGGGCATCGCGACACGACACGGCTATCGCATCGAGATGCTGGAAGAGTCCCTGTTTCATCTGGAAACGGATCCCGGCGAACGTATGAATCTGGCACAGCAGCATCCGGACATCGTGCAGAGGCTGCGGACTGCTGCGGACGGAATGCGGCAGGAGCTGGGGGATTCGCTGCGCGGCATCTCAGGACGCGGTCAGCGTGCTCCCGGGCTGGATTCTGAATAGAATCCGGTCCGCGCGGGGAATCCTGCTGCAGCAGAATTTCTTCAGAGTTTTTGGAGTGGGGACCACAATGATGAATTCGTTGCTTCGCCTGGTGGCCATCACCGGCTTTCTGCTCGCCAGTCCCTGCATCCGCTCAGCCCCCGCAGCCCCCGCCCCGCCATCACGCCCCGGGATCGTACTGATGATGGGAGATGATCATGGCTGGGAAGAAACCGGCTACAATCGTCACCCCCACGTGCGCACTCCTGTGCTCGACGAAATGGCCGCCAGCGGACTGCGATTCAATCGCTTTCACGCCGGGCATTCCAACTGTTCGCCGACGCGCGCCAGCTTTCTGACCGGACGAAATCCCAATCGGATGGGGACCTATGCGCCTGGCTGGTCGTTCCGTCCCGAAGAAATCACCATGGCCCATGCGCTGTCAGAAGCGGGATATCGCTGCGGGCATTTTGGCAAGTGGCATGTGGGACCGGTGCGGGCGGATTCGCCAGTGTCACCGGGAGCGATGGGATTTCAGGAATGGTTGTCACATGACAATTTTTTCGAGACCAACCCGGTGCTCTCGCGGAACGGTGGCCCCCCGCAGCAAATCGCCGGCGAAAGCTCAGAGATCCTCGTTGACGAGGCAATCCGTTTCATTGACGCGGCGACCACGGCCAGGCAACCGTTCCTCGCAGTGATCTGGTTTGGTTCGCCCCATGAACCCTATATCGGGCTCCCGGAAGATCTGGCACTGTATGACGATTTGCCAGCCGCGTACACAAAATCCGTAAGTCTGACTTCGGTTGAGACCGGTGATCAGGTGCGGCGATCCCAGGGCGAGGTCCTGCGGGAACGCTATGCGGAAATCACAGCCATGGATCGCGCGATCGGCCGGCTGCGACAACATCTGCAGGACGCAGGTTTGCGGGACAACACGCTGGTGTTCTATTGCGGCGACAACGGCACGCCGCCGGAAGCCTCGCTGGGACGCCCCCATCGCGGTATGAAGAGCACACTCTATCAGGGAGGACTTCTGGTTCCCGGTGTCCTTGAATGGCCTGCGCGGATTCCGCAGCCGCTCAGCAGTGAGCTGCCGGCCTGCACCAGCGACCTGTTGCCAACCGTCTGCGCGGCTGCCGGTGCGAAACTACCCCGTCGCGTCCTCGACGGCATCGACCTCGGCCCCCTGCTGGCCGGTGAACTTGAACGGCGACCACGCCCATTGTGTTTCTGGGAATTCGATATTCGTCAGGCCAAAACCAGCCAGGCAGAACCGTGGATCGATCCGCAGCTGCAGGAAGGCACCACACCACTGCTGAAGCTGATGGACGGGAAGGCCACCCGAGACTTCAGGAACTTCCGGCTTCCCGAAGCAGCCAGCCTGACACCCGGTGGCAATGCCGCCGTCGTCGATGGCCAATGGAAGTTCATCGTGCATCACAACGGCAGAGATGTGATCAGGAAGGAACTGTTTGACCTGACGGCAGACCCCGGCGAGTCACTGAGTGTCCTGGAGGCACAGCCGGCGATCGCGGCAAATCTGGAGCAGGAGCTGAGGCAATGGCAGGGATCAGTTTTGAAGAGCCTTGCGGGGGAAGACTATACGGAGTGACCGCAGCGGGGACAGTTTGGCAATATTCGGCCACACGCCGGGCTGCCATGGCTGAGATTGCTGTCATCAATGCTTAACGCGCCGGGGGCCGTGTGGCCTCGAGGAGTTCCTGGAGTCGGCCGGCAAGGGACTGGAGTTCTTCAAGGGACAGCGACGCGAGGGCCTCCGGAGGTGTAACAGGTTGCAGCAGCACTTCCTGGAGAGTGCGAATGCGCCCCATCAGCAGGCCCTCTTCGCGTCCCCTCGCAAGTCCCTGTTCACGTCCTTCTTCACGTCCCTGTTCACGTCCCTGTTCAAGTCCCTTCTTCACTCCCCGTTCAACCAGCGCTTCAAAGCAGGTGGGCATTTGAGTCTCCGAGTTGATCTTTAGTCCGATTTTGATGGCCTGTTCGAACCATTGCAGTTTCCGCGCATCAAAAACCCTGGACAGGTAGATGATAATATCGTTCACGGCGTCTCTTTGGGAATCGATTTCCTGCCAGAATTCGAGGAGCCTGAAGATCGCGACTACCGTGTCAAACTGCAGTTTTGCCCGCCGGACCAGCCGCAGCGTGCGAATTCGAGCTTCCAGTTCCGGAGCATCCGGGAAGGATTCTGAGGGCTGCTGGCTGAAGTCCAGTACGACCGCCTGCATATCCGGCACGAACGGGCGAAACTGTTGCCTGACGCGGATCCTGTCGCGTAGCGATGTGGGTTCGTTCCACGATTTGTCGCCGTGGTAGACCACTATCGGAGTGACCAGACACGGTGGAAGTTTGTTGCGTCGCCGCCATTCCTGAATCTTCAGCAAGTTTTTAAGCAACTGCAGAGCAATACGGCGGTCGATGTAGATTTTGTGCTCCAGCAGGAAGTAAATGAGCACTTCGGTGTCATCAAGGAAACGCGCGGTGGACAACAGATCGAGCCGTTTTTCGTGCTCGCTGGCACTGAGGAAGGTTTCTTTGGTGGG